>JAAUQD010000074.1 GCA_012032815.1 Flammeovirgaceae bacterium | reverse complement strand
TTCGACGGCCTGGTGCAATCCATCCGAGTATCGTCTTCCATCCAATACACGGCCTGTTTGCTCATCTACAATTTTGACTTTGCCATCGGCAATGATATACTCGGTGTCCTTTTCAAAAAGTGTATAGGCTTTCAACAGCTGATTGATACTATGAATGCGCTGGGATTTGATGGTGTATTCCTTTATAAGCTCTTCCTTTTTGTGGAGTCGATCTTTATCATTCAATGAACTGTCTATCTCAATCTTGTTAAGCTCAAGGCCTATTTCCGGAAGGATATAAAATTTGGGATCCTCACCTTCACCGGTTATCAGGTCAATTCCTTTATCGATCAAATCAACCGTATTATCTTTTTCATCAATGACAAAAAACAATGGAGCATCTGCTTCAGGCATCAATTTTTTATTGTCCTGCAAAAAGTAATTTTCAGTTTTCTGCAAGACTTGTCGAATACCCGTTTCACTGAGAAACTTAATCAAGGGCTTATGCTTTGGCATTCCACGAAACGCCCGGAACAAAGCAATACCTCCCTCTTTCTCATTACCTTCAGCAATAAGTTTCTTGGCCTCATTCAGATATTGCAGTACTAATTTCTTTTGTGCCTCGACTACCTTATGTATGCGTGGCTTGAGATCATAAAACTCATGTTCATCGCCCTTGGGTATCGGCCCTGAAATAATTAGAGGAGTTCGGGCTTCATCGATTAACACACTATCCACCTCATCTACCATGGCATAATGATGTCCACGTTGTACTAATTCGTGCGGATCGCGTGTCATATTATCGCGGAGGTAATCAAATCCAAACTCATTATTGGTTCCGTAGGTGATATCCGCCAGGTAGGCGTTTCTCCGTGCCTCCGAATTGGGTTCATGCTTGTCGATACAATCGATGGTCATTCCGTGAAATTGAAATAGCGGAGCCATCCACTCACTATCACGCCTCGACAGGTAATTGTTTACAGTAACAATGTGTACTCCTCTTCTTGCCAGGGCATTAAGGAACGCGGGAAAAGTTGCCACCAGTGTTTTTCCCTCACCCGTTGCCATTTCAGCAACCTTGCCTTCATGCAAAACAATTCCTCCAATGATTTGAACATCGTAATGGACCATATCCCAGGTAATTTTGTTACCTGCCGCCATCCACTGATTATGCCAGAGTGCTTTGTCATAATTGATGGTTACGTTTTCCTGGGTTGCGGCAAAACGAATATCATACTCCTGAGCGGTAACTTCGAGGTATTCATTTTCCTTAAATCGCCTTGCTGTCTCACGAACTATCGCAAATGCTGCTGGCAGAACATCCATTAATATTTTCTCGAGCTCAACATTTCTTGTCTTTTCAAGCTCATCGATCTCAGAGAATATTCTTTCTTTTTCAGATATTTCAAGTTCGGGATGATCAGCAATTTGTTGATGCAGTGCTGTAAGCTGATCGTCAATGGATTTTAATCGATCGTCAATAATAGCTCTGATTTCATTGGTCTTTTGACGCAATTCGTCATTGGATAAAGCGATTAGTTTTTCACCTTCCGATATCGTGAGGTCTGCCAGCGGCTTGACACGTTTAATGTCTTTATCAGACTTACTTCCAAAAATCTTAGCAACGAATTGTAGCATTTACTTACAAAGTTAAAAATGATGCGGGGCGGTTTGGTGCGCCTGAATCGCAAAAGGGCTCAAAGTTACGGATTCGTTCGCAATTATAGTTCCAAACTGCCCTCAAAGACCATTTTGGCAGGACCCGTCAGGAATATGTCAGTATATGAGCCTGAAGAAGTTTTCTTGAAGTCTATGGTTAATGATCCCCCTTTGGCATGGATGCGCACCGGAGACGACAGTCCCTGTTGAGATGCGGCCAGTGCAGCTGCTGTAACGCCCGTTCCACACGAGTAGGTCTCTTCTTCAACGCCTCGTTCGTAGGTTCTTACCATTAACGAATGGTCATCGTTCTTTTCAATGAAATTCACATTAGTGCCTTCGGGAAACTGGTCATCATATCGAATCTTGCGACCTTCAACGAAAACAGGATATTCATTAACGTTTGTCACAAATTTGCAGTAATGCGGTGATCCTGTATTCAGAAAAAAATCACCATTGACAGACTCTATACTTTTTACATCGTTCATTTGCAATCGAATCTGGCCATCAGGAAGAATTGAAGCCTGATGGGTGCCGTCAAATGCAGAAAAAGAACATTGCGAAGAAATTATGCCAAGACGAGCCGCGAAATCCACGGCACTACGGCATCCATTGCCACAAAGACTTTGGGTGCCATCGGGGTTGTAATAGATTAATTTAAACTCTTCTGACGGATCGCTCTCCAGCAGGATCAGCCCATCAGACCCAACGCCAAGTCTGCGATCACAGATTTTCCTTATTTGGTCTGGAGTAAATTGGTATTCTCCTTTCCTGTTATCAACGAGGACAAAATCATTTGCTGTGGCCTGATATTTTGTAAAGTGAAGTTTCATGAAATGTTTTTATTTCACTTCTTCATAATCAATGTACTCACCACCTTTGAAATCATTCCCCTTGTGTCTCCCCCCATTATGCTCCACATTTATGTTGCCATCCGAGGGTTTGCGATAATATCGTTGCTTTGACTGGGATGATACTCCGGCTCTGAAAAATAGGCTACCCAGTTTATAGATAACATAAATGATCAAAGTGAGTATGATTAAAAATTTGAACATACTAATCCGTCTTTTTGAATTAACCGAATTGCAAAGGTATTGGTTTCGCAAATATTCATCAATTTTGTTTAGGTTACCGAAATGAAGGTGGCAAGTGACGGAGAATCAAAGAATTTATCCTGGTGGACATGGGTTTTACCCTTTCCGTTGTTTTTGATCGGTGCACAGGTTTCGACCTACTTTCAGCTTATCCAAAGTGCATCCTTAATTTATTTCCCGGTGTTGTTTGGTCTTGTGTTTGTGCACTGGTGGGGTTGGCGTGTAATTATTGCATTTTATTTGAGCGCATTATTGATTCCCTTACTCTGGGGTTACACAAATTATCTTTTGTTACCCCTCATGGCTACGCAGCAAACGTTAACTATTTTCTTGTCCTGGAAACTTTGCCGATGGAAGAAGATTGAAGTATATAGTTTTTCATCCACATCGCATCTGATATGGTTTGTGGTTATTGGCCTTATCATTCCAATTAGTTTTAACGTATCGTATCTCTTTTTTACCAGCCTGTTCAATACGGAAAATTTCTGGACGAACTTTTTGCTAATCTGGTTCGCTGACTTTTTTACGGTATTTGCTCTTGCTATTCCTGCACTTTATTATTTAACACCCCTTGCGGCACGATATGCCGGTGTTCAGACAGACGTAAAATATCCATTTGGGTTTGAAATCTCGAAATATACAACTCGGAAATATTTTATTGAGTTTTTGTTGATCGCTTCCATCATGATTCTTTTAAGTCAAACCATCACATTCGAAAAGTACTGGTTTATTTACGGAGTTATTTCAGTAACTGTTGGAATGCGATATGGATTCAGCATTGTAATACTGGTAAACCTGTTCGCTTATTTGCTTACCTACCTGTTGCCCTATTTTAATTTTTTAAATGATGAGCTGGGGATCAAGGATACTTTGCTGGTCAATGTTCATCTTGGAATGAGCACGATTTGTGTAGCAGGTGTTCTCATTGGTCGTGCAATGTCCGACTTATGGATTTCAAGAGAAAAATTGTCAATGGCCAATGAAAAACTCCAGGTCACCAACCGGGAATTGGATCGGTTTGTTTACAGTGTTTCGCATGATTTGACAGCTCCCTTAAAATCGGTTAAAGGTCTGATTAATGTAATACGTCTGGAGAGGGATCAGAATCAAATGCCCGAATATGTTGACATGATTGAAAAGTCAGTGGTAAAGCTTGAAGATTTCATCACGGAGGTATTAGATTATTCACGCAGCAATCGAAAAGAAGTTCTGGCCGAAGAAATTAAAATCGATCCTTTAATCAATGAGATTCTGGACAACTACAGGTACATGGATTCCTTTGAAAAACTCTACATCCATACCCGGTATGACATTCTTTCGGTGAAGACCGATCGGTTTCTTTTCAAACTGATTATGAATAATTTAATCTCAAATGCGATTAAGTATCAACGCAATCAGCACGATCATACTCCTGAAATTAGCATCACAACACACCGAGTTAACGGCTCTATAAAAGTAGGGGTATCTGATAATGGCACGGGAATAAAAGAAGATTCAAAAAATCATTTATTTACCATGTTTTACCGGGGTGATTCTTCCACCTATGGTTCTGGTCTGGGACTTTATATTGCCAAGGTGTCCGCTGAGCGGATTAATGCCAAAATTGAAGTTGATTCCGTCTACGGATCAGGGTCTACGTTTACTGTTACGATTAACGACTGAGATAGAGATTTCGCTCCGCATAGATTTTAAGAAAATAGTCATCCATCAAATCGTCAATGAAATAGATGGCTTCTCCGGTGGATTTCATTTCAGGACCAAGTTCTTTTTTTACTTCAGGAAATTTATTGAATGAAAACACCGGGACTTTGATGGCATAACCATTTCTTTTTGGCTGAAAGCTAAAATCTTTCAATTCGTTCTCACCCAACATAATTTTAGTAGCATAATTAACATAGGGTTCATCATAGGCTTTGCAAATGAACGGAACAGTTCGTGAAGCACGAGGATTTGCTTCAATCACATATACTTTATCGTCTTTGATGGCAAACTGGATGTTGATTAATCCAACGGTTTCCAGAGCCAGGGCAATTTTCCTGGTGTACGTTTCAATTTGCTTCATCACAAAGTCTCCCAAATTGTAAGGAGGTAGCACCGCGTAAGAATCACCCGAATGAATTCCGGCAGGTTCAATGTGTTGCATGATGCCTATGATGTATGCATCCTTACCATCACAAATGGCATCCGCTTCGGCTTCAATAGCCCCATCAAGAAAATGATCCAGCAGTACCTTATTGTCAGGGAGGTACTTCCAAATATCGATCACGTGATTTTCTAACTCCTTTTCATTAATCACGATCTTCATGCTTTGTCCGCCCAGCACATAAGAAGGCCGAACAAGCAATGGAAATCCAATCTCTTTGGAAACATCAAGAGCTTCGTCCGGTGTTTTGGCGACTCCGAATTCCGGATAAGGAATGTTTAGCTCTCTGAGTTTTGTGGAGAATCGTCCGCGGTCTTCCGCCAGATCCAGCGCTTCAAAGGACGTTCCGATAATTTTTACACCATACTTATGAAGTTTTTCAGCAATCTTCAAAGCGGTTTGCCCACCTAATTGAACGATAACTCCAATTGGTTTTTCATGTTGGATAATATCCCAAATGTGTTCCCAAAAAACCGGTTCGAAATAAAGTTTATCCGAGATATCAAAATCCGTTGAAACCGTTTCGGGATTGCAATTGATCATTATGGTTTCGTAGCCACACTCTTTAGCCGCCAGCACACCGTGTACACACGAGTAGTCAAATTCAATACCCTGACCAATTCGGTTAGGCCCCGAACCCAGCACGACAACTTTTTTCTTTTTAGTAACTATAGATTCATTTTCCTGATCAAAGGATGAATAATAAAACGGTGTTTTTGCTTCAAACTCTGCTGCACAGGTATCAACCAATTTATAGACTCGATTGATCCCCAGCTCTTTTCTTTTGCTGTGAACCTGACTTTCAAGACACTGAAGCAGATGGGCAATCTGACGATCGGCATACCCTTTTTCCTTAGCCGTTTTCAACACTTCTTTTGGCAACGTATCCAGCTCGTACTGTTGAATTTCTTTTTCGAGCTCAATTAATTCTACAATCTGCTCAAGAAACCAGGGATCGATTTTAGTCAGGTTTTGAATAGTCTTGAATGTAATCCCCAGTTTAAAGGCATCATAAATGTGGAAAAGCCTGTTCCAGCTTGGATTTTTCAGGCTGTAAATCAGTTCATCATGTTTCTTTAACTCTTTACCATCGGCCCCAAGTCCGTTTCTTCGAATCTCCAATGACTGACAAGCTTTTTGAAGAGCTTCCTGGAAATTCCGTCCAATGCCCATGGCTTCACCCACGGCCTTCATTTGAAGGCCAAGCCTTCGATCCGCACCAGGAAGTTTATCAAAATTCCATCGTGGAATTTTAACAATGACGTAATCCAGAGCGGGTTCAAAATAAGCGGTTGTAGTGCCGGTAATGGAATTCGAAATCTCATCCAGGTTATAACCTATAGCAAGTTTGGCAGCTACTTTGGCTATCGGATAACCTGTTGCTTTTGATGCCAGAGCAGAGGAACGGGACACTCTGGGATTTATTTCAATACCAATGATCTCATCGGTGTCCGGGTGCACTGCAAATTGAACGTTGCACCCTCCCGCGAACTGACCGATTGAGTTCATCATACGAATGGCCAGATTGCGCATATTTTGATACACCGTGTCAGGAAGAGTCATGGCCGGAGCTACGGTAATGGAGTCACCAGTATGAACACCCATGGGATCAAAATTCTCGATCGAGCAGATGATGATTATATTCCCCTTTGAATCGCGCAAAAGTTCAAGCTCAAATTCTTTCCAACCCAGAATGCTTTGCTCAACAAGTACTTCATGAATGGGTGAAGCATGTAATCCACGGTTAAGAGCCGCATCGAAGTCTTCTGGTTTTTCGACAAATCCTCCGCCTGTTCCGCCTAAGGTAAATGAAGGTCTGATAACTAAAGGAAATCCAATTTGCTGGGCAATCTCTTTGCCTTCGAGGAAGGAAGTAGCCGTTTCACCTTCACATACTCCAACTCCGATTTCCTTCATTTTTAATCTGAATTTCTCGCGATCCTCAGTGGTTTCAATGGCGTTGATATCCACGCCAATTATTCGAACTCCATAGTGATTCCAAAGTCCCGCTTTATCACATTCAATACAAAGGTTTAATGCGGTTTGTCCTCCCATGGTAGGCAGGACGGCATCGATGTGATGCTTTTCCAAAATCTCCTTGATATATTTTTTTTCAAGAGGCTTTAGGTAAATATGATCCGCATTGATTTTATCGGTCATTATCGTTGCCGGATTGGAGTTGATCAGGACAACTTCAATTCCCTCTTCGCGAAGCGAACGGGCTGCTTGAGACCCGGAGTAATCAAATTCGCATGCTTGACCTATGATAATTGGGCCGCTTCCGATAATCAGTACGGAGCGGATACTTCTGTCTCTCGGCATTAATCAGGTAGGATTATGGTTAAACCGAACGCAAAAATATAAACTTAGCCTGAACGATGATGGAAATCGGTAATTAATTGTAGTCTAAAAATGGAATTGACTTGTCTATTCCAATTTCAATACCTTCTTCATTGAAAAATTGTCTCCAACATTCACTTTGATCAGATAAAGACCATTTTTCCAGTCTTCAACGGAAAAGAAGTATTGATATGGTCATCGGAATCAAAGGTCCATTCAGCTACCCGCTGTCCTTGTAGATTGTAGATAACTAATTGGCCCTGCTGTTGTTGTTTATTTTCAAACTGAATAGTAAGCACATCTCTGACAGGATTGGGTGATGCCGATAATCCGGATAAATCCAACTCTTCTCCCAATCCAGTCACTTCTCCCTGTATACTTAGATTGTCCATGGCAAAACCCCATGCGTTTATTAACTCTGTGGCAAAGAATCGAAATCGTATAATAACTTCATCACCCGCCACAAAATTTCCATTTTCAGTTAAGTCAATCAATCTCGGTTTATACATTGAAGGTGTTCCGGGTTGGTTATTGTTAAATGCAGTCATCCAGGTATTTGACACATTAGAACTGTAGGGGTCTACAAAGGGTATCCAGGTAGTGCCATTATCTTTCGATCCCTCGACAACAAAATAGTCTTTTAATCCACCTGCTTGAAATTCAGCAATCATGATTTCATCATACGCCATCAAGGAATTAGTTGTGGAAATCTTTATACGTTTCTTCAGTGTATAGGTATAGCTGGAAGTATTGTCAAGTCCAAATCCATTGATATAGGAATGGGTGGAATGGATTGCATCACTATTGAATCCGCTCGGTGTTGTGATTGAAAATAGGTTTCCCACAAAATCTGTATTTGCGGTATTAAAATCGGTTACATAAGAATTGACCGGGGCACTAAAATCAATAACCGGAACCCTGAAAAATTCTGAGGCCGGAAGTTGGGTCTCATTCAAGTTAGTATCCTGGGCTTTGATCCTATATTCCAATAAATCTCCGGTAACGAGGGCCGGATTGAGAACAAGCGAAAGGGTGTAGTTGTCCACATTTGGAGTGATCACAAAATTTGATGTTTGCAGACTCCCTCCATTTATTTTGTACTCCACGACAACTTCATTCAGTGCGTTTACATCGGTAACGGTAGAAGCAATATCTATGTTAGACAATGTTCCAACGCTATAATTATGATGGTTGTGAAGAATTTTTGGAGGAATATCGTCCACCTGAATTTTTAAATTATCAATAGTCCAGCCCCAACCATTGGCCAGCTGGTCGGCAAATAGCCGAAACCGGATGACGACTTCATCATTGGGTGAAAAGCTGCTGGAGGTTAGCATATTAATTGTACGTGACCTATATAGAGCAGGGTCGCCAACTGCAGTTGAGTTATCACCGGAAAATGAACTATTATACCGTGTTAGCCATTCCGGTTTTGCTCGGGAATCGTATCCATCAAGAAAGGGGATCCAATTAACTCCTCCATCTTTTGAGCCTTCTACAATTACATAATCCCAAAATCACCATCGCCAAAAACAGAACCTGTTACCCCAGGCTCTACCAATACAATTTCTTCAAAAGTAATGAATGCATCCTGCGATTGTAATTGAATCGGAATTCGTAATTGGTATACATAATTGCTCTCATCATTTGATCCAGATCCATCTGTATACGGATGAGTAGAGTGGATCGCCCCGTTACTAAATCCTGATGGGGTTGCGATGGAAAAGGCATTGCCAAAAAAGTCTGAAGAAGGCGCGTTAAAGTCATTTGAATAACTAGTTTGTGTGGGTGCGAGTGCTACAACATTGAGTGTATAATACGTTGAAGAAGATGGGTCGGAGCGTTGATTTTGTGCAACTGAATTATCAACGGCAACAATTCTATATTCTACAACATCACCATGTTGCAGGCTGGAAGGAGGAAAATTTATCGTAGCCAGATAGGTTGAATCTGTCCCGGCTTTAAGGTTCATAGGCAGCGTAGGTTGCGCGACACTGTTAATAAGGTATTCAAGCGTTACGGTATTTATTCCGATATTGTCAGAAACGATTGCTTCAATATCTAATTGGGTATCTGAAGCAAGGATGAATGGCTTAGGTTCGTGATTTATAATGGTGCTTTGGTATCTGGCCCCGCTTCAAAAAGATATGCAGTTGCGCCACTGAATCCACACCTTGAACATAAAGCCCGCCTGGTCGTTTAAAGATTCGATCATCGCCATGTTTAACCGTTATATAATATGCATATTCGATCGCACTGCCCGTTGCCGGAATGGTTGCGCTGAATTCATCCGGATTTCCGGTTGCGGTCATCGCAACTGTTGTGTAGGGTGAAGTTTCAGTCTTATACCGTAATGTTACCGAACCCGGGTCGTATGATTCATCGGTATTTATTTTACACACCACCACATACGGGGTCAAAACATCTTCCGTGTTAGGAACAGGCGTATGTTCTATCAATAAACTTTTCCATCCCATTTCCTCCAGGATGGCCATTGAAATTGGTCCCGGATTATGATTTTGTTCTTGCGGGCTAATGAAAGGAGTCATCAGTGCGTTTGCCGTTGAATTGTAAGACGTTTCATCCAAATGGGCTACACTTGATCCTGAGGCAAAAGTTGGAGGCGCATAAACATTGGCTTTGTTTCCTGAATTTGAAGCTCTGATAATGTCGGAATTTGAGAACAGTGCTCCCCCGGTAATCTGAATTTTCAAATCGGGAGAGGGAGAGTTGAAATCTTGAACTAAATTTTGACCCGTACTATTTTCCAATAAGGTCTCATAAGCTACTGGTAAGCCAAAAAATTCTGAAATCAAACCATTGTCTCCTGAAACCGTATAGGATTTTGTAATGCCCAGGCCATGACCGATTTCGTGCAAGACCACGGTAACCAAATCATACTTGCCACTGGGTGGCGCTGAATTTGGATCAAAGTGCCAATCCACTCCACTACTGAATGAAGCTACGATGTCGGGATCACCCGGATCATTTAATTCCTTACGCGCAATTTTTTCTGCCAATGCTACGGCATGCCATATCAGGTGACGTTGTGTGCCAGTGAAATCTCTGAAGTAAGTTCCTGCGGTAGCTCCTCCTAGTACACCCTGACCCAAAGCCGACCATTGTGCGAGAATATTTATTTCAACAGGACTGGTAATTAATGTAGACCATATATCTACTGCTTCCTGAAAGGCTGCTTCGGCCTGAGGCGTGAAACCAACGTAGGTGACATTAAAGGTTGCTGTTTTTGTCCGAGCCAGCTGATTTGTTCTCCACTCAATAAACTCCTTTGGAGGAGGTACATAAGATGGCAAGTCATTTGGATCAGAGTAGCAAATAGTCCCGGATTTTGGCTTAAATGATGCCATCGGAATGTGCTGAGCAATCCCCGACAACCCAAGGAAGAATAGTACTGTTAAAAGGCACGGGCACCCCTCATACGCTAAATGTTTAAAGAAGCAATTTACTAAGAAAGCTAATAGTCAATGAATAGTTAATTCTGGGTAAGTAAAATAGTAATCCATCAATACGCAGACTGGGTTAGGGATCCCATCCGGGGTTACTTTCGCTCTATCCTAATAAAATCAACGCACTGAACAGGCTCTCCGAATTCCGTGACCCCTTCAACGATTATCTTGTATCGGCCAGCCACGTCTGAGGCATAAAATGAAATGGCAATTTCTCCGGTATCGCTATTTGTTCTTATGGTTGGATTCCAATAAACCGTAGAGCGAAAGTCCGGCTTATCATAGCTCAATGTTGAATCTGAATAGTCTGGAGATTTAAACGATCGGGGAAGGTTGTAACCTCTGATTTTGAATACTTCCATTGTTTTTAAATCCTGATAATTATCAATACTGGAGCCGGCTTTTGTAAACACAGCAATTACTCCGTTCCTTCCCAGATCACCATATAATCCGTTTGTTCGCAACGTTACTTCAACACGATCTACAAGATTAGGATCCAGCATAGCTAGCCTGTCCCCGGCTGTGTTTCCCATGGTTGCCTGGCCGCCTCCCATCAAAGTAGTAATTCCGTCTTGACCACCTACCGGAATGCCATCAATCACCACCAAAGGCTCAGTGTTCAACCAAAATGTAGATAAACCTCTAATTCGGATTTTGTAATGTATCCCTGTATTATCTGCTACTTGAACGAACGACACGCCCGGAATCTTTCCCTGTAAGGCAACAACAAGATTTGAAGTGCTACTTCGAGCTAACTCCTCACTCGTAACAACATGATCGGGCTTTCCATAAATTTTGTGTTGTATTTCATCAGAAGGCTCTTCAATGCGCGATCCTGTCACCACAATATCATCAAGTACAATAGTTTCTTTCGGAATTTCAAGTTCAGAAAAAAGGCGTTGAACAGATGAAGTTTCAATTTTCTGAAAATTATAAGTTTCAAAAGAAGACACCGGATGTGCATCTCGTGCAGTAAGACTTATACCCCCGATGGGTTTATTTTTTTTGTCTTTTGCCTGAAAGGCAAGATCGATACTGTCATAAAATTGTAAACCATTTAAATCAAATTTCCCCGAATCATCCGTTTCAAACATAAGAATGTCATCAAACTTTCCAAGTATAGCCGTTACGTTGGCGTTTTCCGGATTTTGCTTTTTATTCTTTACAACTCCTGAAACAACAATCCCCTGGTCTGCCGGGAAAAAAATTTTAGCAGGGTCGGGTATCTCAGGTAAAAAATAGTTTTGAAGAATGTTTTTAGAGTTTATAATTGAATTTACCTGGTTTTCATCGGTGATCGAAATGGATAAATTTGCTCCGATTGGCCGGTTGTTTTTGTCTTGAGTAGAAATTATTAATTGTATCTTTTCCCGCGTTCCATATACTTCCTTGTCGGTCGAAATAAGGATTGTGCTATCCGATATGGTCAGGTCTGCCTCATTCACAACAACTTGTTCTTTGAGATTTAAACAGGCAACGGTTTAGTAAAAAAACATTCCTCGCTAAAATTCCTCATCCAATGCGTGTATGCTCTGATCATATAATTGCCTTCTTTCATGATTGTGGGCAATGTAAAATCACCCGT
>JAAUQD010000181.1 GCA_012032815.1 Flammeovirgaceae bacterium | reverse complement strand
ATTAAAACCGAAGATGCTAAAGTGCGCGCCACCGTGCTGAAAGAAGTTAAGGCTCTTTTTGAAGATCCTCGTATTGGTAAAGTGGGTCATAATATAAAGTCAACTATTCTGCTTCTTAAAAAGTATGACATTCATACGCAGGGCAATTTGTTTGATACCATGCTGGCTCATTACCTTCTTGAGCCGGAAGCATCTCATGAACTGGATATTTTAGCGAATCAGTTTTTGGATTTTCAATTTTCAGCTGATGCACCTGGGGAATTGGTACTTGCTGAAACGGTGGCCATAATTCCCGCACTTAAAGACCGGTTGAATAAAGAATTGCAGCAACGAAGGCATAGTAAATTGATGAGTGATGTGGAGATGCCCCTGGTGTACACGTTGGCGGCCATGGAGTTTGAGGGTGTTAACGTGGAAGAGAAAACGTTGGCCTGGATGGCCGATGCATTGAAGACGGACAATGACAAGACGGAGAAGAAAGTCTATAAGATCGCTGGTGTTGAGTTTAATTTGAATCGCCCAAGCAGCTGGGCGAGGTGTTGTTTGATCGGATGAAACTGGTGGATAAACCAAAAAAAACAAAATCAGGTCAATATGCCACGGGTGAGGATGTGTTGTTAAAGTTAGGGGATCATGAAATTGTAAGCCTTATTTTAGAATACCGGGAAAACGAAAAGCTAAGATCAACCTACGTTGAGGCTCTGCCCAAAATGATCAGCCAGTTTGATGGTAGAATTCATACCGACTATCGACAGGCGGTAGCAGCTACAGGAAGGCTGAGCTCCAACAATCCCAATCTTCAGAATATACCGATCCGCACAGAAAAAGGTCGTCAGGTGCGAAGCGCTTTTGTGCCGCGCAACAAGGATTACTTGTTTATGTCGGCTGATTATTCTCAAATTGAATTGCGCATTGCGGCCTCCTTTGCTAAGGATGAAATTATGATTGAAGCGTTTCGCAGTGGCCGGGATATTCACAGCACCACCGCGGCAAAAGTCTTTAAGGTACCCTTGGAAAAAGTAACTCCAGATATGAGACGCAAAGCCAAGGAAGTGAACTTTGGAATTCTTTATGGAAGCACAGCGTTTGGCCTTTCTCAAAACTTGCAAACGTCCCGTAAGGAAGCCGCTGAGATCATAGAATCCTATTTCACAGAATTTCCCGCCATAAAGCGCTACATGGACGACTCCATAAATCAAGCGCGCGAAGTTGAATATGTAGAAACGATACTGGGAAGAAGACGTTACCTCCGCGACATTAATTCCCGCAATGTAACTACCCGTGGGTTTGCAGAGCGCAATGCTATCAATGCTCCGATACAGGGATCAGCAGCGGATATTATAAAAATTGCCATGATCAATATTCAGCGGTGGCTGGAAAAAGAAAATTTGAAAACCCGAATGATTCTTCAAGTACATGATGAATTGGTCTTTGACTTATTCAAAGAAGAAAAGGAGATCGTGACAGAAAGGGTCACTCACTTAATGAAAAATGCAATCCGTATTGAAGTGCCGATGGATGTTGAGGTAGGCATTGGAAAAAATTGGTTGGAGGCGCATTAATAAATCCAATTACAGATTTACTTTTTATTGAAGTAGTCTGATGAGTTCAGTATCATCCTTGTGAACTGCGAGAAAATTTGGACCGATAAAATCTTCATGTTTGTGTTCATACTTTTTAAACTCAACAGACTTTGGATAAATTTTACCAATTCGATATCCATATTTCTCAAAAAAGTCGTAATAATCTGCCAATAGCACCTTGCTGGTAATATTTATATAGCCGTACTCAAATTGAACCAATCGGATCTTTTGACTGGCTAGTGCAACAGAAAATCCTAACAAAGCATCCATTTCAGCCCCCTCTACATCCAGCTTTAACAAATCGACTTTTTCAATATCCATTTCCTTCATAAACTGATCTCCGGTAGTTGTTTCAATTTCTTCTTGTTGAACAACTTCATACGACACACCTTTAATATCGTGAAAGGAAGAATGTTCACTGCCCGGATAGATATTTATCTTAACCTTTCTTGATTCTTTGTACAGTCCTTTCTTAATGCACATAACTTGCTCATTCCCTGACATCTTTTTAGACAGGATTTCAAAAGTTGCCTTCACAGGTTCGAAAGAATAAATCTTTGCCTGCGCACAAATTGAATGGGCCATTTCAGCGTATTGGCCGACATTGGCACCCACATCTAAGATTATTTTGGGGTTGCTGAGTAAAAGTTTTTGCAATACCCTTGCTTCGCCATTGCTGTACGCATCGTGGTTCCTGTTTTCATACAGTCTATTTAGCGATCGTCCAAGGCCCGCCAATGGTTTCAACAGAAGGCTGTGAGAGTTGCGTTTAATAAATCTCTTAAAGAAGTTCAAAACAATAATGTGTTTTCCAAGAATACTAAAAATTAAAACTTCAATCGGACTGTACCAAACAAATTTCTTCCCGGTGCATTGATGCCTGACGCAAATGTTCTGTACTGCAAATCAAGGATGTTGTCCATTCCTATCTGGACATTCAAAAACCTGGTGGCGTCTACTGATAACCGAAAATTCAGCGTGTACCACGAAGGCATTCCATCGGGGGTGGCGTACTGCGGGTTATCCTCGCCACTATTACCATAGTCACTTATTCTTTTCCATCCATTGAAATTGGAAAAAATTTCAGCGTTTACTTTATTAAATACGTATTGCAAACTCACTCTTCCAAATGTGGGTGGAATGTGATCGAGCGGGGTGTTTGGAATGGTATCGTTTTTCACCCGTCCATGGGTGTAATTATAGGATGCGGAAAGGGTCAGGTCTTTTGCCAATTCTGCCTTGCCTAAAAGCGCAAACCCAAATAAGTAAGCACGGCCTGCATTAGCATTTTCCATGACCTGGCTGGGGACGCCTTCATAGTCTATAACAGATTGACCATTAAAAGTACCGGGAACGGTGACTATTGCATCATAAAAATCTGTGATATAAAATGAGCCTTCTATTCTGGCCTTGCTTCCGAAAAATTTTGTAATGCCAATATCTCCATTAATGGTTTTTTCAGGACCAAGTTCAGGGTTCGGTACTATAACTGTTCCCGGTTGAGACTCGAATACTTTGCCAAGATCGTCAACATTGGGTACGCGAAAACCGGTGCTGGCCATAATAGAAAATTTCCATGAGCTGGGTAAATAGATTAGTCCAACATTCGCGCTTCCTGTTATACTGTTTTGGCGGACTTCATCATACGGAAACGGAAAAAATGTTTTGTCAACAAAGGAACTGTACAGCCAACTTCCACCCACCCGTAAGCCATCATTAAGCACAAGATGATTTGATATTTCATAGGTGTGCGTTCCATATACCGAAACCTGGTTCATGTAGTTATCTCCATCAGGATATCGCGTGTCCAACGGACTCTGTGCTCCGGTAACAATGTCTTCTGAAAACGCGGTTGACTTCAACGTGTTAAATTGTCCGTCAAGACCGTACCGTATTTTATTTTCTCTAATTTGTTTTTGAAAATCGGCTGTAAGTCCAAATACATTCACATGTTCGTGCCGGTTAGAGAGGGAATTATTATTGAACCTACGATTGTGGCGGCTCTCCTCAATATCCTGAAAGCTTGCTACCAAATTAAAGTTATCTGCCCACTCTCCCAGATTATGTAGTTTGAAAGTGTACAATACCAACAGTCGCTGTTGGGGGCCGTAGTACCATTCTGAAAAACGCAGGCCCGATCCCTGGGGGTCAGTCAATCGGTCGTACCGGGGAATGTTCGTTGAGTTAGAATATTGAAAATTCAAGATGTGTTCAGCGTTTTTATTTGGAACAAATCTGAATTTTTGCAACAGATCATATTGGTCATATCCGCTAAACACCTGGTTGAATCGATCTTCGTTTTGAACAAGCACGTCCTGCGTGTTGTCGGAAGAACGAACCACGTATTGCGGTCTTTCACCAAATGATTCACCCCAGGAGGGATTTATTTTTTCACCCATTTTCAAATCATCGAAGACACTGAAGGTAAATGACGTGAACGATCCGAATTTCTTTCCTCCCAGCTGGATATCCAGATGTGAAGTTTTTCATTATTAACTGAGCCGTAACGAAA
>JAAUQD010000180.1 GCA_012032815.1 Flammeovirgaceae bacterium | reverse complement strand
GTCTTGCGGGCAAGACCATGGTTGACCTTTGATAAACCGGATATACGCAATCCTTTTTTTCGAAAATATATTTGAAGAGGTACCGGCAGCCATTGCCATGCCAAAGGCTTCACGGTTGTTATCATGGGGAACCGACCGGTCAGCTATTTTACGGTTTAAAACCGGGGACCCGTATCTGTCGCAGAACGGAAAAATTTATCTGGCAGCCAGCCCGCTGAATAAAACGTATACCGATTTCTATAATCATGCATTATTTGTTCCGGTCATGTACAGGATTGCTGCTTCTGGTAAGCGGATTGAGCGACAACCGTATTATTCACTTGACCAGTCAGTAATTTCTATTCGTATTGATACGCTGCTTCGGGAAGTTCCAGTACGGCTGATTGGTGCACAGGAAATTATTCCTGCTCAACATCGTATACCGGATCGTCTGGTTCTGGATGTGCCTCGCCTTACAATGTTGCCGGGCTATTATTATGCCATTCAGCAACAAGACACCCTGGATCTGCTGGCTTTCAATTTAAATAAAGAAGAATCCTTACTGGATCAGACGTCTGTGGAAGAAATCAAATTATGGACGGCCAGTATGCCAAATGTCTCAATGTTTGAAGGTTCTTCGCCCGAAACTTTCAGCAACGAAATAAAAGAAAGATATTTGGGCACTCCATTATGGAAACTGGCCATTATTCTGGCATTGTTGTTTGTTTTGATGGAGATTGTACTCATTCGCTTTATGAAATAATGATGGACGAACGTTAAGGTACGAATGAAAATACTGCTGCAAAACGTACAAATCCTCGACAAAAATTCCCCATTTCACAAAAAGAAGAAAAACGTTTTAATTCAAAACGGTAAGATCACACAGATCGGAGATAAGAACTACACCTCCGATAAAAGCATTACATGTGATGGTATGATCTTATCTCCCGGATGGTTTGATCTGGGTGCGTATGTCGGAGACCCCGGCTATGAGCATCGTGAAGATTTAAATTCTCTTGAAGCAACTGCGGCAGCAGGTGGATTTACGGATATAGCGGTGTTGCCCAACACCAGCCCTTGTATTCAGACCAAAAATGATGTAGCCTACATTCAAAGAAATAATAGTACCCGATTGGTTCAACTGCATGCCATCGCATCAGTTACCAAAAACAACAAGGGAGAGGAACTGACGGAAATGATTGATCTGCATGAAGCCGGGGCTATTGCTTTTTCGGATGGACTAAAACCCATCTGGCATACCGATATCTTTCTGAAATCGCTTCAGTATTTACAAAGGTTTGATGGTGTGTTGATTGACCGGCCGGAAGACGTTTGGCTGAATATGTTTGGTCAGATGAATGAAGGAGTTAACAGCACCAGACTTGGACTCAAAGGAATGCCGCGAATCGCTGAAGATGTAACTGTTGCCAAGAACATTGAATTATTGAAATATGCAGGTGGTAGGCTTCACTTCTCAAAAGTATCCAGCAGTAAGTCACTGGATTCGATTCGCAAAGCCAAAAAGGAGGGATTAAGAATAAGCGCGGGTGCTACTACGTATCAGGCCTTGCTTGATGATTCCCTGCTGGCAGAGTTTGATACCAATTACAAAGTAAATCCACCCTTGCGGGAAAAGTCAGAAAACGACAGCTTGCTCAAGGCTATAAAGGATGGCACTATCGATGTGCTCATATCAGGCCATATGCCGGTAGAAGATGAAGGAAAACTATTGGAGTTTGACCTGGCGGATTTTGGAATGATGAACTTGCAAACTGTAGCATCACAGCTTGTTGAGTTATCAAAAAGTATTCCTATGGAGGACTTAATGGATAAAATATCAACAGCCCCGCGTGAGCTATTGGGACTTGAAGAAGTAAAAGTTGATGTAGGCGTTACGGCAACACTCACCTTATTTGATCCTGGTTGTGTTTGGGATTACAGCGACTCGAAGAATAAATCGAAGTCGAAAAATTCCCCATGGCTTGGCAAGAAACTTACCGGAAGGGCGGTAGGTGTATTTAACAATTCAAAGTACAAGCTGGATGTCTGAAAAGGGCAGATTGCCTCCATTGGTTTTTGTTTCAGGAAAGTATGGAATAGTAGGGGGGTTACTGGGGTTCGTGCTGCTCCTGATTCTTTATTATATTGGTCGTCATCCCTTCCTCATACCCGTGTTCTTCGATTTCCGGGTTCTCCTTTTTCTTGTGTTTATATTCTTTACCCTGAAAGAATTACGGGAGGATCAGTTTCAGGGAATTCTGTTTTTTTGGCAAGGAATGATCGCGAGTTTTTTATTTACCATTGTTTTTGCGGTACTATCTTCCTTGCCCCTTTTTATTTTCATGCAGCTTGAACCGGATTTTTTAAGTACATACATCAGCCTGATGGAGCAACAGCTTGAAGGATTGCCCCCGGAAGTAGTTGAACGTATTGGTAAAGAGACTTTTGAAATGAACGTGAATAAACTGCCTGACACCACAAAATGGGATCTTACCTTCCTTTATCTTTGGCAAAGCTTTATGATTAGCCTTTTTATAAGCATTATTTTATCTGTAATTTTAAGACGACAACCTAAAACCCAATAACAATGGAAAATCAAAATGAACCTATGGTGATGCCAACAACACGCTCTGTTGGAATGAAATACGGTCTATATCTAGGAGTTATCGGAATTGCCTACTTCACAGTTATGAGTGTAATGGGAATGGACATGCAAAGTGGGATTGGCAGATGGGGCGGATTAGTATTTGATGTCATAATTATATTTTTAGCCCATAAGGCGTTTAAAGATGATGGCGATAGTTTTATGTCCATTGGACAGGGCACAGGTATCAGTTTCTGGATATCCTGGTAAGTTCAGCCATGTCAAGCATATTTATGTGGATTTACGTAAAGTTTATTGACAATTCTATGATTCAACAAATCCTTGACAAACAGCGGGAAGAATTTGAAACCCGCGGAATGTCAGATGATCAGATCGACCAGGCGATGTCCATGACCGAAAAGTTTACTACTCCGGAAATGATGCTTGTATTTGGCTTGATTGGAGGGGTCGTTATTATCACGCTCCTGGGTTTAGTGATGAGTTTATTCACTCAAAACAAGAATCCAGACGCTGTAGTATAAAAAATGTTAAAAGATATTTCGGTTGTAATACCAGCCTATAACGAAGAAGAGTCAATATCCGAATTAAGTTCATGGATAAGCCGTGTGATGGAAACGCACGGCTTTTCTTATGAAGTGTTGTTTATTGATGACGGCAGCACAGACAATACATGGAAGGAAATTGCAAAGGTGGGTCAATCCAATTCCAGTTTTAAAGGATTGAGGTTTAATCGAAATTTTGGAAAGTCTGCGGCTTTACAAACAGGTTTTCGCACGGCTTCAGGAAAGGTTGTCATGACCATGGATGCCGATCTTCAGGATAGCCCGGATGAGATCCCTGAGCTTTATAAAATGATTGTAAAGGATGGCTATCACCTGGTTTCCGGATGGAAGCAGAAACGGAAAGATCCCTTGTCAAAAACAATACCTTCAAAGTTTTTTAATTTGGTTACCCCGAAAAATTTCAGGCCTCAAACTTCATGACTTCAATTGCGGACTTAAAGCCTACGACCAGGCCGTAGTGAAGAATATTTATGTATATGGAGAAATGCACCGGTATATCCCCCTGATTGCAAAGTGGGCGGGTTTTAAAAAAATTACTGAGAAGCCCGTTGCGCATCAGGAAAGGAAGTACGGAAAGACGAAATTTGGTATGGGTCGATTTATTAAGGGATTCCTTGATCTGTTGTCCATCACCTTTGTCGGTCGGTACAGGCGCAATCCTATGCACTTTTTTGGGACACTTGGCATCCTTTCATTTTTGGCCGGTGTGCTATTCACAGCTAAACTTTTTTGGGTTAAAATAGATGCTTTGTTTATCTCAAAAATTCCAATGAAACGCGACATCACCGAGCAGCCACTATTTTACCTTGCCTTAGTTGCCGTTGTTATTGGCGTTCAACTTTTTCTCACTGGCTTTCTGGCCGAAATGATTACGCTTCAATCGGTTTCCAAGAGGGAGTACCTGGTTATCGATCGGGTTGGAATCGAGAAGGCGGAACCTTCGGGAGTTGGAT
>JAAUQD010000179.1 GCA_012032815.1 Flammeovirgaceae bacterium | reverse complement strand
TAATAAAAATGAAATTTAATGCCTACCGTCCAGTTACTACTTTCATCGGCATTGGCATAGGTTTTTTAATTGTTCTGATCTCAGCGATTGCATTGATCTCTCAAATATCCTGGTCCAACCTGGGTATAGGTGTTATTATTCCGGGAGTAATTACCCTCTTTTTTTATACGTGATCTGGATATCTTTTTTCAAGATGTTCATTTCCTATCAGATTAAACATGATGGAATTGAAGCCTTTAGGCCTCCCTTCCATAAGAAGTTGTTTCGGTATAGTGACCTCCTGGATGCTAAACTTGTAACCCAGGAACAAGCCGCTGAACTTATCAATCACACCATGGAAGAGCAAAACTCCTATGCAACTTCCGCAGACATTATCGGCTACTTTAAAATGATACGAAAAAGATCACCGGTATATCGATACTTCACGTTTACTGTAAAGCCAATTGACCCAAGGCTTAAAGGTGAACAGACCAAGGGTGGAATGATTGTCCTTTTCATGAGAGACGAATCTGTCTATTATATTTCACCAATTCACCCAGAAAGATTTATGGTATCATTAAATAAAATTTGGCCAAATCAAGGTTCTAAGTAATCAATGCTTCTTAGTTGATTAAGCAGTTCTTCTCTGGATTCAGAGTTTATATTCAAAATTGATTTGGCTACCAGTTCCACAGGTTGGTTGGGAAATCCATTATCTCTCAGGTAGTGTGTCAGTTTTAAAACCCAAAATCCATCCATCCATTGCCGACAGCGTTTTTCAAAAGTTTCTAATGAAGTGGATTGCCTCCTCAACTCTGATATTCTCTGCCTGGCATTCACTTTTGTTAAAAACCGCTGCAAAATGGGATGAAATTCATCCAATATTATTTCATTCAAAAACCACTTTTTTGTTGCCTTAAATAGGGCCTCCATCACTTTATAAACTTCAATGTTGTAGGTAAATCCACCTGTCGAATTCTCGAGCCATTCTAACTGAGCTCTACCAGTACCAAACGGGACTCTGTCAGAAATTCGTGATGACGGATACACCATTGCATCAATGTATTTCCATCCTCCGTGGGGGATCAGTTTATGTAAGAAATAAAAGTCTTCACCCGCAGTTTTTTTATTCATACCGCCTGCACGGGCATAAGAAGAACTCCGCACGGCCATGCACGATCCAATCGTATGTATGGCAAAGAAATAACCAGCCTTCTTAAGCCCTTGCACATAACACCTGAGATGAAGTTCATACGCTACAATCCCTGCTCGCAAGTTATCATCTGCTTGTAATGATAAATCATGCTGAAATTTGAAATGGGCAACATTAACTGAATGATCTGCGAACGCCTGACTTGCCTTAATCAGGTAATCAGGAGATACTGTACAATCGGCATCCAGGCAAACAATCGGACCATCTTTTTTTAAAGCAGCCCACGCGTTGGACTGCTTCATCCATTCCAATCTTTCTCGCCATTCCGGCTCCAAAATATTTCTTGGCAATATTTTCTGAACGAATTATACGCAGCTGTAAAAATTCGGGTAACTCCAGCATGCGAGCCGTTTCAAAAGCTTTCTGATTTATTTTCAACACATCCTCTGTTGCTTCGGCCGGTGCATTGATGACTAAAAGTATTTCCACAATACCAGCAGGCTTCTCGCATTCAGCAAGTGACTGAAGTATTTTTTCAATATCTGGCTCTTTAAACGCAGGAATAGTGATAATTAAGGAAAGGTCATCAACTGGTTTTTCCACAACGTACGGCAGCCCGACTTGAAATCGATTTTTATACGTTTCTACAATTTCTGATATTGCTATTGCCATTGATCGCCCAAACTACAGAATTAGTTATCCTGCTATATCTACCTCAATCCTTATTTTTGCTTTATGAAGTTTTCGATTGATCTTAAAGTAAGCTCATCTGCCGATTGGTTGGAAGTAGTTATGTTGGATTTTGATTCATTTCTAAAAGATCATGCCGATTGCGAGCGTAAAGCCTCAGCAATGGCCACTTCACTGATTGCCAAATACCCTGATCGGGAGTTAATTATTCCTGAAATGATAGAAACTGCAATCGAAGAGCTTGAGCATTTCCAACAAGTTTATTCCATAATGAAACAACGGAGTGTTTCTTTGAATATGGAAATGGAAGAAGATTTATATATTAAACAACTCATGCCACTCACCCATGGCGGAACACCCGAGTCGCGGTTCCTTTCTCGACTGCTGTTAGGATCTGTTGTTGAATGTCGCGGTTGTGAACGTTTCAAATGATAGCCGATAGGCTTGAGGACCCGGAATTAAAGGCCTTCTACAAAAATCTATGGACATCAGAAGCAAAACACGGAAATGTCTTTGTGAAACTGGCCTTGCATTACTTCGATGACCAAACAGTTTATGACCGCCTTCATGAAATGATGGAGTTTGAGGGAGAAGTGATTAAGGAATTACCGATTCGAGCTGCGTTACACTGAACTATCCCGTCACTGCCATAACAACCTGATTTCTGGTTTACCGAAATCCGTTATTTAAAAAGAACTATTTAGTGAAAATTTATTCAATCCATTATTCCATTAATTCAAACATCTTTTGCCTCATTATTATTTTTCTTGTTATTTCGCGTTTCAAATAAAATTACAGAAATGAAGATTGCTGAAATCCACACCAGTAAAGGAGTAATGAAGATCAAGTTTTTTGAAAAAGACGCTCCAAATACAGTTAAGAACTTTGTTGACCTGGCAGATCATAATTTTTATGATGGACTAACCTTTCATCGGGTTATTCCCAATTTTGTAATTCAGGGTGGTTGTCCTGATGGTATAGGTAGTGGCGGTCCCGGTTATCAAATCAAATGTGAACTTTCCGGTGAGAATCAATACCATGACCGGGGTGTATTGAGCATGGCTCATGCCGGTCGCGATACTGGAGGATCACAATTCTTTATTTGTCACAGCCGTGAAAACACCAAACACCTGGACCGGAATCACACCGTATTCGGTAAAGTTTTTGAAGGTTTGGAAGTCATCGATCAAATAAAGCAAGGTGATGTCATGAATAAAGTCGTCATTACCGAAGTTGAAGGTTAAATCAAAAAAGACAACTCATTCATTGATATAAACAAACCTGGCCTTTACTTTTTCAAAATGTAAATCCAGTCTTTTAATGCCCTCCAAAACCTGTCGGGTTGGTCGTACATCCGCACTTTGCAATACCGTATTGATATAAAGATATTTTTCCTGTAAATCTACAATCGTTTCATTATCACCGTCTGCCTCATAAATACTGCCATAGGTAACGTCAGGATTGCCGGGTTGCCCACTACCCATTAACTCAGTGGCCAAATCTTTCTTTCCTTTTTTCCATTTCGCTTTTGGGTCTGATAGTTTCTTATCCAAAGACTCTCTCATTTCCTGGAGTTTATGATACTGATCATAACAATGTAAGGAAAATTTACTTTGCTCAGCGATGTCCTCTGCGGTTGCTACTACGCGAGGATCAAGACGAACATCAATGAACTTCTCAATCATGGTCTCCCACGCAATCAGTCGCACCCTATATTTACCTGGTTTTACAAATGGGCCCTGCGGTCCGGTTGGTGTGTTCTTATGCACCGCAGAAATAGCGAACTCACGTTGAGTTCCCCTGGGTGAAGGGTACCTTAAATCCCAAACCAATCGATGGTGACCTTTTTTGGCAGACAAGGATTTGAAAGGGCGAATCCAATAAGTAGGGTGTGGAATTCTTGTGGTATCAACCCATTCCGGTTGATCATCGCTTGAAAATACTTTTATTCGTTTATCGTGTTCATCCCAGATTTCAATGATCACTTTCTCAACATCATGGCTGAAGTAGTAGTCAAGAATAGCCCCATCGGGTGGATTTTGTCCGGTCGGTTCTTCAGGTGGAAAGGGTGTATCAGTAAACATATTGAAGCGAACCCTGGTTGCCTGCACCGGTGAAAATAATGCAGACGATTTTGTTTCAACAACCCGGGCCATTTCGCGCAAAGCACTGATATTGTCCATCACCCATATTGACCTCCCATGCGTACCAATTACAAGATCATCTTCATGAATCACTAAATCCCGGATGGATGTAGCCGGCATATTCATTCGCAATGAATTCC
>JAAUQD010000073.1 GCA_012032815.1 Flammeovirgaceae bacterium | reverse complement strand
GACTTGAACCCGCGACCCCCAGAATCACAATCTGGTGCTCTAACCAACTGAGCTACATTCACCGTAAAAAGGATTGCAAATTTAGGTATGTAGTGGTAAAAACCAAAAGCAAGTACAACTATCCAATTCTTTGTGGTACTTCAAATCTCATTTACCTTATCACACTTTTTTACTACTGTGAACGTCATGGAATTGTTCCCGGCAGAATTCAACAATTCAAGATTAGACCAGACCGATAATTTTCTTATTTGAAGGATCGATGATTTTTCCATAAGTTTAATTTATGATTGGCTGGCGTGAATTTCAAAGTATGGATCTGGATGAGCGGGTTAAAGTCTTGTATGAGCAAGGCTCATTTGTTACTTCTATACGATATTACGCACACAAAGTAAATCTCTACCTACTGAATAATTACTATGTAGAGGTATTCTACAACCCTAAAATAGATCGAATTGAAAAAGTTACCTTGCTTGATTCAAATCACAGCAGAATGAATTTTTATTATGACCAGATTAAACTTCCCAATCAGATTCTATCTCACTAAATAAAAAGCCTCTATACGAGGCGTTTTATTTTATAAAAGATTATGAAGTTTATACTGTAGCGGCAGATTGCTCAACCTTAGCCTGTTGCTTAAGCACAACTGTTTTCCTTGCTTTATGACCACAGTATCCACACTGATAATGTTTCATCAACTCTCCTTCTTCGGTAGGTGAAGGGGCTTTCAATATCTCCTCACGCTGGACCTTAAACGTTTGGTAGTTACATTCAGGACACTGAATGGCATGAAGATGACCAGAATACTTCTCAATCTTAACATAACCCGTCTCTTCATCCTTCCATACATCATAATCGGTAGAAAAAATATTTTCCTCAGCTTGCATGCCCTCATCCAGATAGGCATCTTCCTCTTCTTCACTCAGCAGCTTCATTGGCTTGCCGGTTTTAGGAGAAATCCTTGGCTTGTATCGTAAAACCTTTAGTCTTTTCTCAATAAAAAACGGATAGTAAAACTTGAGAAGGTTTTGAACAATCAATGCTACCATTACCCCCATAGCAAAAGTCATGAAAATACGGACGGTTATCCATAGGGTATCCAACACCTCAATATTTGAATTCGCATAAAAACATGCTCCTAAAACCATTATAACTGAAGAAATCCACAAGACTTTTATCTCATTTCGATTTATAAAATCATAGGAGGCTTTGTTATCGGACATTAATGATAACCGAGCTACATACAACAGGGTAATCACTAAGCCTAAAGCCCAGCAAGCTAAGGCAATGTTTGATGCCAAGTTGTTCCAATAATCGTACGAGGGTAATACTTCCATTTTGTTAATTATTTATCATTTAGTTCAGTCCGAAAAACAAATATAATAATCCGCTCAACCCGTAAAATGTAACCTTTAAAATTAAAATCAAATTAACCTCCAATTTACTACCGTTTTTGGAATATTCAACATTCTAGTTTCACCTAAAATTGCATAAATCCGCAAAATTTTGAATGATTTGACTCATTATTAATGGACTTTCAAACATCCCCATATGCCCCGTATCCTTTAGTGAATGAAATTGTATCCTGGAATTCAGACGGGATTGCTCGTGAAGTGTAGCAATCGGAATAATCGAGTCATTCTCCCCGCCTACAATCAAAACAGGGTTTTGATTGTAAGTCAGAAAATCCAGTTGAGGCCTTCTGTTCTTCATGGCCAGATTATAATCTATAATGGATTGAGGATTAGTTTGGTTGGCAATTTTCTTTACCACTACGGCCGCCTCATGACCGGGATTAGCAAATAGCCCGGGAACAAAGGATTTGATAAAAGGCTCCGTTCCATTTCGCTTTACAAAATCATTAACCAAATCACGACCGGATTTTTTCTCCAGGGTATCGGCATAAGCCGTTGAATGGATTAATCCTATACCTGCAAATCGTTCGGGTTGATGATTCGCCATGTCTAATGTAACGTATCCTCCGAGGGAATGACCAATCAGTAAACATGAGGTTATTCCGAGAGCGTCCAGCCAGGTCAACAATGCGAGCCCGACATCATGTAACTCGAAAGGTCCATGAAGTGGAACACTTTTACCAAACCCAGGCAGATCGGGCATGATGATTCTATAATTCTGTGCAAGCTGGGATGCAAAATCATTCCAGACTTCGAGCGACTCACAAAAACCATGGAGAAAAATAATGGGAGGTCCACTTCCTTTTTCAACAAAGTGAACCAATGCCATGGCTGGCTAGGATGTGGCTAGTTGTAAGATGTGAAGAACTTCTTGTTCAATACCTTCCGGATCAAATCCACACTCTTTTTGTAGTTCGATTTGTTCACCGTGTTCAATAATTTTATCAGGAATACCGAGTCTTTTTACCTCAGCAACATATCCATGGTCAGACATAAATTCTAAAACTGCACTACCGAAGCCTCCCTGAATTGAGCCGTCTTCAACCGTTATGATCTTATTAAATTTTTTGAATAGGGTATGTAGTAATTCCTCATCCAGTGGTTTTGCAAAACGCATATCGTAATGAGCCGGATAAATTCCTCTCTTGGCGAGGGATTCTCCTGCCTTCACCGCATAGTTGCCGACATGTCCAAAGGTTAAAATTGCTACATCTTCTCCCTCCTGAACGCAACGTCCGGTACCAATTTTAATTTCTTCCATCGGCAATTTCCAATTGGGCATAACTCCTTGTCCTCTTGGGTATCGAATTGAAAATGCCGATTCCGTTCTTGGCAATTGTGCCGTAAACATTAGATTTCTAAGTTCAGTTTCATTCATGGGTGCTGAAACGATCATGTTGGGCAAGCACCTGAAATACGCAATATCATAGGCGCCATGGTGTGTAGGCCCATCTGCTCCTGCTAATCCTCCCCGATCCAAACAAAAGTTCACAGGAAGATTCTGAATGCAAACGTCATGAACTACCTGGTCGTATGCACGCTGCATAAACGAGCTATAAATGTTGCAAAATGGAATTAATCCCTGAGTGGCAAGACCGGCAGAAAACGTTACCGCATGTTGTTCCGCAATCCCCACATCAAATGCCCTATCAGGAAACGCTTCCATCATAATGTTCATGGATGACCCAGACGGCATAGCCGGTGTGATCCCAACAATTTTATCGTTTGTTTTTGCAAGCTCAACTAATGTGTGTCCAAATACATCCTGGTATTTAGGTGGCTGAGGCTTGTCATGAACTTTCTTATGAATCTCTCCGGATATTTTATCAAATGTTCCTGGGGCATGCCACGTTGTTTTGTTGCCGGTTTCGGCCGGGCCATACCCTTTTCCCTTAGTCGTGATGCAATGAAGTATTTTAGGCCCTTTGATTTTTTCAAGTCAGTTAATACAGCTACCAGGTGATCGACATCATGGCCATCTACCGGGCCAAAGTATCGAAGATTTAACGACTCAAAGAAATTGCTCTGTGAGAGTACAGCTGACTTGATAGCATTCTCAACTTTAGATGCTATCTCTTGAGCACTTTTACCAAACTTGGAAAATTTTCCCAGCAGGTTCCACACTTCATCTTTAAACTTGTTGTATGTACCCGAGGTTGTGATGTCAACCAAATAATCTTTTAAAGCCCCAACATTAGGATCGATCGACATGCAATTGTCGTTAAGGATGATCAGAATATTTGAATCTGAAACTCCGGCATTGTTTAATCCTTCAAAGGCTATGCCCCCGGTTAAGGCTCCATCACCAATAACGGCAATGTGGTGCTTATCATGTAGACCCTTGTAGTGCGATGCTACGGCCATTCCTAGCGCTGCAGAAACAGACGTAGAAGAGTGACCAACACCAAACGTGTCATATTCACTTTCTGAACGTTTCGGAAAACCTGAAAGTCCTTTATAGACCCGATTCGTATGAAAAGTTTCTTTGCGTCCTGTCAGTATTTTATGACCATACGCCTGATGGCCAACATCCCACACTATTTGATCATACGGAGCATTGTAGCAATAGTGCAAGGCTACTGTAAGTTCTACCACGCCCAAACTGGCACCGAAATGACCTCCATACACCGACACGTTGTCAATGATAAATTGACGTAACTCCTGACTCAATTGAACCAGTTCCGCCTGGCTCAATCTTTTAAGATCAGCCGGTTGGTTGATGGTGGAAAGGAGTTTGCCGGGAGTGATGAGCATTTACAAAGATATTTACTAACTAATAAAACAGATTACCGCTGAAAGTGTTTCAAATAAAATTAATATGACTGTAAAAATAGGTAATTCATTATGAATCAAGGTTATTCGGCTGGTTTTAGATAGTTTTGCAGCCTGCTATGAGTATATCCGCTACCGAGAATTTTGAAGTCCGTTTGCCCCTTTTTGAAGGCCCTTTCGACCTTTTGCTGTTTTTTATTGAGCGTGATGAATTAGACATTTACGATATCCCCATTTCTAAGATCACTCAGGAATTTCTTGAATATATAAAGCAGCTGGAAAAATTAAATGTTGAAATCGCCAGTGAGTTCATTCTCGTGGCAGCTACACTAATGCGCATCAAGGCCAAAATGCTGTTGCCCAGACCACAACTTGACGAAGAAGGCAATGAGATTGATCCTCGGGAAGAATTAGTCAAGCATCTTCTTGAATACAAAAAGTATAAGTCAGTTGTGGAGCCCCTGTCTAAAATGGAAGAACAGGAATTGCAGAAAGAACCTCGGGGGAATTTATACAAAGAAATAAAGGCGCTTGCGGAAAGCACGAATGTAGAAGCCGAACTTCAGGACGTTGATCTATTTAAATTAATGACGGTTTTTGAAAAAGTTCTTAAGCGACAGGAAGAGGAAAAAAATAAACCGGTTCATGAGGTAATCCAATATCCGTATACTATTGATGGGCAAAAGCATTTTATACTTTCTGAATTAAAAAATCAGACGAAGTTATCGTTTGAAGATTTGGCAGGAAAGGTTCCATCAAGAATTTATCTCATCTTTAATTTTCTGTCCATTCTTGAAATGCTTGCGCTTGGATTGTTGAAAATTAATATTGGTGAGGGATATAATAATTTTTGGGTATCGTTACCTGAAAATGAAAATGCAAATCAGGATTTGAGTTAGTTTTCTATATCAGCCTGACTGATTAATCCTCCCGACATCCTGATCAATTCAATTTTACTTTCAATACTTGAGTAAATAGCCAACGTATATTCCAGCGCAGCGTTTCGGTAATTTTCCTGAACAATACGCAAATCAATTGCACTTAATGCTCCGTTTCTGTATCGCTCATTGGCCAGATCAAGATTAAGTTCAGCCGCCTGAAGCTTTACTTCAGAAATAGTTACCAGCTGCCTCCTTAAATTGTATAAATCAAACGTTGCCATCAGATCGTTTTCTAGCGAAAGTTTCAACCGATCGGTTCCCAGTTGTGCAATCTTTTCCTGAACCCTTGCATTCTCAATAGATCGCCTTACCTGGCCACCATTGAAAAGCGTAAACCGAAGCGCAAAATTACCATAAGCGCCATATGAGTTTCCGACCTGAGTCAATGGCTGAGTGATTATCTCGTTTACATCGTTATAAACAGGAAAACTTGTGTCTCGATTTACATATCCAACCGTTTGTTCTATTGTATTGCCTGTACTGGTTCTGAAATTAGCATTAAGTTGATCATAGCTTCCATTCGCTCCTGTACTGAGTACCAGCGAAGGATACTGATTAGACTGAAACAATTTTGTGTTGGTCCGGAGAATTTCCTGATTGGTATATTGATTGATCAAATTTGAGTTTGATCGGATCATCCTTTCATGCAATTCATTGTAATCATAGGGTTCTAAATCATAGGTGAGGGAATCGGAAAGTGAGTACGTTGTATTCAAATCCTCATTAATCAGACGGTTGAGATTACGCAATGAGTTTCTGAGTAATATCTCCTGACGCAAAACATTTGATGAATCTGTCAAATAATTATTCTGCTCCTGTAATACATCAAACGTGATGGCATTACCCAACTCCCTTTTCAATTTCACGTACTCGTATCGTTCCTTAGAAAAAATCTGATTTCGTATCAGTACGTTTAATCTTTCCTTCTCCAGTACGGACTGATAGTATGAAAGTACAATTGATTGTATCGTATTCTCCATCACGACAACTGCATTGCCAAGGCTCAGCTTTTCAAGTTCGCCAAGAAGGTGTTTGTTAAATTTTATCGCAAATCCATCAAACAAGGTGAACTGGACATCAAGTTGGCCCGTAACATTGTTGGAAATATTTCGACCGGCTACTGCAAATGGATTGGCCGGTTTTCGTTGAATGATAAGATTATTTTGCCCTGCATTGAAATTAATAATTGGCAAACGACCGGCTTGCCCCCAGGTATTATTGTTTCGGGCTATTTCGACATTCTGTTCTACTATTTGAACATCAAAATTATTCTTCAGCCCAAGGGATATTGCCCGTGCAAGACTTAAAGTATCCTGAGCAAAAGCTGAACTGCTGAGTAAGAAAACTAAAGGGAAAAAATAATTCCTCATCCTGCTAAAATCAAAGATTCTCAACGGCCACACGAGCCTCTTTAGAACTAAAATAAGAGTACACCGCAGGTATAACAAACAGTGTGAGGAAGGTGGAGAAGATCATTCCTCCTATAACGGCTATACCCATTGATACGCGACTTTCAGAGCCGGCTCCCAGGGCTAGAGCAATGGGCAGAATCCCCAAAATGGTACTCATACTGGTCATTAGTATTGGACGGAAACGGGATTCCGCGGCCTCAATAACAGCTTCAAAAAGATTTTTGCCTTGCTCCTTGCGTTGATTGGCAAATTCGACAATCAGGATTCCATTTTTAGTAACTAATCCAATCAACATAATAATGCCAATCTGACTAAATACATTCAACGTTTGATTGAAATACCAAAGCGAGAGCAACGCGCCCGCCAGCGCCAGGGGTACAGTAAACATGATAACTAATGGGTCTATGAAACTTTCAAACTGTCCTGCTAATACTAAATAAATGATTGCCAGTGCGATTAAAAATGCCATGTAAATACTTGATGAGCTCTCAAAAAATTCTCTGGATGCTCCATCAAGGCTTGTTGAATACGTTTCATCCAATACCTCTGCAGCTATGCGATCCATTTCTTTAATACCTTCACCCATGGATACTCCTTTCGCCAACTGAGCACTCACTTTTGCTGACGAATATCTATTGAATCGATAAAGTTGCGGAGGGCTACTCATTTCTTCTATGGTGATCAGGTTATCCAATTGAATCAATTCCCCCCCTCTACTCTTAACATAAAGTGTTTTTAAATCAAGCGGTTCGTTTCGATCACCACGATCTACCTGACCAATAATCTGAAATTGTTTTCCATCCATAATAAAATTCCCAAATCGGGCTCCACTTAATCCGAGTTGCAATGTCTGAGCAACATCCAGCACGTTAACTCCCATTGAGCGTGCTTTGTCACGATTTATACTAACGTTAATTTCAGGTTTAGTAAATTTTAAGTCAAGATCCACAAAGGAGAACTTGGAACTTTCAGAAGCTTTGACCATGAACTCCGGCAGGACCACTTTAAGTTTTTCCAACTCGGTAGCCTGGATAACGTACTGAATTGGAAACCCCCCTCTGCGATCACCAATCGTCTGAGATTGTGAAACAAATGTTCTTACTCCACTGTATTTCCTTGATTTAACGGTTACTTCATCTACAATGTCTTGCTGGGTTCTTGTTCTATCCTGAGGATTCACCAGAGTGACACGGATAAATCCGGAATTAACACCTCCTCCGCCAAAACTTGGCGCGGTTACGCTAACCGTGCTGGCCGCTTCAGGCACCTCATTCTTCACGAAATCGTTCAATTCATTCACATAGGAATCCATAAATTCAAATGATGCCCCTTCAGGTGCCTGAGCCTGCAATCTGAATTCGCTACGATCTTCCATGGGCGCAAGTTCAGAGGGTACGGTAGTTCCTAAATAGTAAATCAGTCCTCCAGCTCCCAACAAAATAACAAAAGCGAGCCACCGATATTTCATAAATGAGGTAAGTGCCTTTGAATACCCCTTTGCCATTCCTTCAAAGAATGGCTCTGTTTTTCTATACAACCAGGGTTGTTTTTCTCTACGTTTCAGAATCTTTGAACTCATCATGGGGGTGAGTGTAAGTGAAACGAATGCGGAAATTGCGACCGAACTAGCCACTACTAACCCAAACTCCCTGAATAGCCTCCCGGTTAATCCTTCCAAAAATATTACCGGTAGAAAAACGGCAACTACAGAAATGGTCGTGGAGATTACAGCAAAATAGATTTCAATGGATCCTTTCCGGGCTGCTTCTTCCGGCTCTTCGCCATCCTCTATTTTAACATAGATATTTTCAAGCACCACAATGGCGTCATCCACAACCAAACCAATGGCTAGAACAATTCCCAACAGGGTTAATACATTAATGGTGAAGCCGAGCAGATACATCACGAAGAATGCACCGATCAAAGAGATTGGAATAGTGGCCACCGGTATTAAGGTTGTGCGCCAGTCGCGCAGGAAAAGGAAGATGATGGCTAGTACAAGGCAAAAAGCAATGATGATGGTTTCCTCTACCTCTTGAACGGAAGCACGGATATACTGTGTGGAGTCAAATGTTAGTTCATATTGAATATCAGGTGGAAGATCTTTGCTGATTTGATCAAGCCTTGCATACAATCGATTGGCAATATCAATGTTGTTTGCTCCTGGCTGCGCAACAATAACAATGGCAACACCCGGCAAGCCGTTTCTTCGAAGTATGGTGCGATCATTTTCCGGACCCAGTACAGCATTGCCCACATCGCTGAATCGTACAACAACATTACCATCATCCTTAATGATCAGATTGTTGAAATCATCTGCAGTAGTAAGACGGCCGAGTGTACGAACCGTTAACTCAGTGTTTTGCCCTTCAACACGTCCTGATGGAAGCTCAACATTTTCTCTGTTTACCGCTTGAAGTACATCGCTGGGCGCAAGTTGCAAGGATGCGAGCTTGATAGGATCCATCCACAAGCGCATGGAATACCTCCGCTCACCCCAAATGTTTACAGTGCTGATACCCGGAATAGTTTGTAATCGCTCTTTAAAATATAATTCAGCGATTCGAGACATCTCCAGGAGATCGCGTTTGTCGCTATATACACCCATGTACATAATCGGACTCGAATCGGCATCAGCCTTTGAAACTACCGGAGGGTCAACATCAGGCGGAAGTCGGTTCAGTGCACCGGATACTTTATTCCGGACATCATTGGCAGCAGCTTCAAGATCTACGCCAAGCTCAAATTCCACGGTGATACTGCTGTTTCCTTCTCGGCTCACAGAAGTAATAGTTCGTACCCCTGCAATACCATTCACTGCTTCCTCCAGGGGCTCGGTAATTTGAGCCTCTATAATATCAGCGTTTGCACCTATGTAATTGGTGCGGACTGTTATTACCGGTGGATCTACACTAGGAAACTCGCGAACTCCAAGAAAGCTAAACCCTATTACTCCCAGCAGGATGATCACCAACGACATCACCATTGCCAGAACGGGTCGCTTAATGCTAATGGTGGAAAGACTGGCCATGTTAATTTCTCACTTTAGTGATATCAAGTGCCATGCCCTCGCGCAATTGTAATATTCCGGTAGTAATCAGCGTGTCCTGGGCACTTAACCCGCTAATGACCTCAAGATGTGTATCTGTGCGTAAGCCGGTTTCAATTTTAGCCTCCATACATCTGCTGTTTTTTACGATAAAAACCTTCTTGCCTCCTTGCTCAGGAATAACAGTTTCGGTTGGAATAAGCAACGCATCTTCGATCGTCTCGAGAATCAACTCAACTTTTACAAACTGTCCCGGAATTAGCTTCCCTTCCTGATTATTGGCCAGTGCTCTGATTTTTAATGTACGCGTTACCGGATCGATGTGTGGCTCAATGGCGTATACCTCACCCTCAAAAACCTGATCATCGCTCTCAATGGTAAATTTAATTTTCTTTCCGGCTGTAATCTGAGTACTGTACCGTCCGGGCACTGAAAACTCAATCTTCGCAGGCGAAGTATTATACAGTGTGGCAATCACCAAATTGGGAGTGACATAAGCGCCTTCACTTACATTTCGAAGTCCAATGATACCATCAAACGGGGCTCTGATTTTTGTTCGTGCCAGTTGTGTTTCAAGTAAGCTGATATCCGCTCTTGTTGTATTTACCCGGTTCAAAGCATTATCATATTCTTCCTGACTAATAGCATCTTTCTTCAACAAAGCTCTTTGCCGAAACTCAATGCTTTGATTTAGTTTTTGATTATGCCGCTCCTTTTGTAATTGGGCTGCAATCTCTTCATCATTGATTTGAACCAATATATTTCCCTTCGCCACTTTCTTCCCCTCCTGGAAAAGGATGGATGTTATCTTGCCTGAAACTTCACTTTTTATCTCCAGGGACTCATTGGCTGTTACTGTACCTGTAACCATAACTTTGTTCTCAAGGATGGATGACTGTATGATCAGAACTTCAACGGGTAATTTACTACCCCGCTGTCCACCGCCCTGCGCCTGATTACTCAGGTCGCTCTCCTTTTTGAAGAGATTCAATTTTGGAAGTGCTATCAAAAAAACAACGGCTAAAATGATTACAACCGTTACTACTTTCTTCATCATCAGACTAAATTTAAACCTTCGAGAAAATCCCGTGCAATTTCAATACCTGGGGAATCACTAACACTGTTTCATCATTAATGATTTCATAGTCGGCCCTTCTTTTCTTTTCATTTTCGTCCATCTGGTTTATAATGATTTTACGAACATCCTCCTCGGTTCTATAAGGGTCACGCTGGAGAACACGTTCTATCCGAACACTTTCAGGAGCTGTAACCACAATCATTTTATCCAACTCTTCAAAAGATCCGGATTCATACAAAAGTGCCGCCTCCTTGATTACATACCTGGCGTTATTATTTTTCACCCATTCTTTGTAATCAATCGCAACTCTCGGATGAACCAGTTTGTTCAATATGTTCAATCGTTCAGGGTTGCCAAATGTTTGTTCAATTATGTATTCCCTGTTCAGTTCACCATTATTATGGTAGGACAACATTCCGAATTCTTTTGTATTTCACTGATCAGTATTTTATCAGTGGTCATTAGATTTTTCGCTCGGCTGTCTGCATCGTATACAGGAACACCCAACTGACGAAATATCCTACAAACCATACTTTTACCGGCTCCAATCCCTCCGGTAATACCAACTTGTAATGGATGATCCATTTCAATTAATCGATCTGAACCGAATCAACGTGTACGACTTTTACAAATGGGGGAAGGCCCACCATGTCGGGCAACACCTTTGTATTCCTTTTGGCTGATGAAACTAATCCGTGTATATGAGTGAAAAGTTCACCCGGTCGCTTTATGAATTGAACAGGTATACTAAACGTACAGGAAGTACTGTCAGCACCAATACCCTTTTCGAGAGAATCATATTTAACTCTAACCTTCATTGAAATATTCTCTACACGACCTACCTCATATCTAACCTGAACTACTGGAGGATCGCGTTTTACCAGATCAACCTGCTCAACCATTACTTCTATTTCGTCAATTTGATCTGCATCAATCCGTTTTCCACTTACATTAATAGGGATAGTTTCAGAGATGGAGTTTATAATACTCTCAGGCCCCTCCAACAATACAGAATCGGGAATAGCCATGGGAAAACCGGTTATGCCATAGCCATCTTTAAAGGAAACTTCATCAAGATTTATGGTCAGGCCAAATTTCCGGATGTACCTCGGCTCAATTTTAAAATACAATGTGTCAGTAACCACAAGGTTTATTTGTAATAATCCCACCTGACCGGCAAGAAGACCATGAAGGGTGCTGCCAGAAATTCTCTTTGTTTCTAATGGTCGTTCAATTGGAATTTCAAGAACTGGAAGTTTCATTCCAAAATTATTTCTCAAAAGATCCCAGCCAAGACCGCTAACATTCATGACCACGGCCTCCGGCAGCGGCTGCGCTGAACTGTATTTTTGTTGATCAAAATTGAAACTAACAGGAAAGCGTATGTTGGCGGAATACGTCTTATTGAGTGAATTGAAAACCCAGAAAATAATAGCTCCGAAAAAACAAAGTGTAACCGCCTTCCAGTTGGTACGGTTAAAGTGGAAAAGCCTTACGATGACACGAAAAAAACTCATGACATCACTATTAACATCCTTATTTCTTAGTCAGGGCAGTCTTGGTGGACTCCATAGAAACCGCAGATTTGGAAAATTTGATGCGAATTCCACGTTCACCCTCCAGTATAAAGGTGTCACCCTCTATCTCCGCCACACGTCCATGTATACCTCCAATAGTAACCACCTGATCTCCTTTCTTGATTTCTTCAATAAACTTCTTTTGATCCTTTGCCTTCTTTTGTTGTGGGCGGATCATGAAAAAATAAAAAACAGCAATAATGGCTACCATGAAAATCATGGAAGTCCATCCGCTTCCTTGCTGTGCTTGCAGTAAAATTGAAAACAACATAAATTAAAAATTTAGGGTCGCTAAGTTAGTTCATTTAAAAGCAAACATCCCAAACCCGGTAAGAGTTTGGGATGCTTTATGTTGAGCGGCTGCTCCGATTAATTAGCGGGAG
>JAAUQD010000072.1 GCA_012032815.1 Flammeovirgaceae bacterium | reverse complement strand
ATGGCCAAGTACTAAAACAAAAAAAGTTAAAAAAACTTTAAAAAGTGTATTTTTGTGACTGAAAACGGGGTTATAAAGCCTTGTTACAAGGCAAAAAGAAGTTGTATATACCTAAATGTGGGAGACTATTTTCCGATGACCAGGTGGCTTAGAAGACTTTCAGTCATCGTTTGGCTTATCAATATTCCGTTTTTGGTGGCTGGTCAATATGGTAATGAATGGATTGTTTTCTCGCAGTCTTATTTCAAAATCCCGATTGGGCAGGAAGGTATTTACCGGCTTACACACACCAATCTGGTTGAGGCGGGTGTCCCGGTCGCATCAATTGACCCACGAAGGATCCAAATTTTTCATAGGGGAATTGAGCAAAGCATTTTAGTACAAGGTCAGGCTGATGCAACTTTTGATCCTGCCGATTATTTGGAGTTCTATGGAAAAAGAAATGATGGTACGTTAGACAAAGATCTTTACGTACCTGCTTCGTTGCAGCCTCATCCTTATTATAATTTATATTCCGATACGACCAGTTATTTTTTAACATGGAATAATTCCATTACTCCAGGGAAGCGCGTGAGTTCATTTTCCGAAGTGAATGTCACGAATATTCCAAAGGAAGCATCTCATAACTTTTCCAGAGTGTCTGTCCTGACCAATGATTACTCAGGCGGAAATACATTGAATGTATATCAACAGTTTACACATTTTGATGAAGGGGAAGGATGGACCGGGCCGGTCATTTGTGTTGGTAATTCCGGATGCACGGGTTTTGCTGATTATGTTATTGAACAACTTACCGGGGGTGTTGCCTCGGCCGGTAATCCTCAGCTCGAAGTACTGCTGGTTGGACGCGATGCACTTAATCATCAGGCCGAAGTGTGGGTGGGTCAAAACAGCAGTTCCTTAAGACTTGTGGATACTAAGTTTTTTACAAACTATCAAACTTCAACATCCAATGTTCCCATCAATTGGTCGGACATCGGGGTGGATGGACGGGTCACGGTCAGGGTTAGGGCACTGGGAGTTGGAGGCGTCCGAGATTGGTTAAGCGTGATGTACATAAAGGTGAGCATTCCTCAGGACTTTAACATGGCAGCTCAGACAGAAAAAGTTTTGAATTTGAATGCGGGCGATGTGAAGTCATACATCGAAATAGTGAACCCTGCCCCAGGTTCCAGAATTTGGGATGTTACCGATACAGAAAACATTACGGCCATTGGTACAGTGTCGACCAGTGTTTTGTCGGCTGTAGTTCCCAACACAGAGACATCAAGAAAACTGTATGTCACCAATTCATTCTCAACACCCCAATTAGTTCCGGTCAGTTTCAGGCAGATTGACGCTCCAGCTCACGACTATATTATTATTTCCAACAGGATTTTAATGCAGCCCGCACTCGGCTATGCGGATCCTGTTAAAGCATATGGGAGCTATCGGGCCAGCACAGAAGGTGGAGGATACGATACGTTGGTGGTGGAGATAGATCAACTGTACAATCAATTTAATTATGGTGAGAAATCACCCCGAGCAATTTTCAAATTCGCAAAGTACATGGTTGAACAAGGTGATCCCCTGTATCTCTTTTTAATTGGGAAAGGATTAGGCGTCTATTACAACTATCATCGCAAAACTTCATTCACAAGTACCGACCTGCATGATCTTGTGCCTACAGCAGGCAATCCTGGATCGGATATAGCTTTTTCCGCGGGGCTAGGCAGTACAACCTATGAGCCAGCTGTACCTACCGGTCGGATTACTGCTTCCAATCCTGACCATGTAGCCCACTATCTGAACAAGATTAAGGAGCACGAAGCCCTTCCCTTCAATGAATTGTGGCGAAGAGATTTTCTTCATCTCAGCGGGGGGATTCTACCTAATGAGTTAACTACATTTTTAGGGTACATGAATGGGTTCAAGGAGATTGCAGAAGGTCGTTATCTGGGAGGAAATGTATCTACCATTGCGAAACAAGAAGCTAATCCTGTTGAACTGATCAACATCTCGGAAGAGGTGAACAAGGGACTTAACCTGATTACTTTTTTTGGACATTCATCACCCAGTACCATTGATATTGATATTGGGTTTGTTACGGATCCCACCATGGGCTATAACAACAAGGGCAAATATCCTTCCTTCCTGATCAATGGATGTAATGCCGGGTTGTTCTTTCTAAATGGAACCCTGTTCGGAGAGGATTGGATACTGGCCAATGAGAAAGGAGCCAAGTCATTTATTGCGCACAGTTCGTATGGTTTTTCAAGCACCCTGAAATTGTATTCTGATTTTTTTTATGAAGTAGGCTATGCTGATTCGGTATATGTGAAAAAAGGAGTGGGTGATGTGCAGAAAGAAGTGGCAAGACGGTACATGTCCAGTGTAGCCACCACCATGTCCAACATCACGCAGGTTCAGCAAATGGTTTTGTTGGGAGATCCTGCTGTGAAACTTTTTGGCGCATCAAAGCCCGATTATGAAACGAATGACGGTGCGGTAACCATAGAGTCATTCGATGGTACACCCATTACCACATTTACGGATTCATTTGCGGTGAAAGCCATTGTTAGAAATTTCGGAATTGCTCCTCAGGATACACTCATTGTCCGGCTTACACGAACCTTTAGTGATAACACTTCCGTTTCGTTTGATTCGATTTTTCAGGGAGTTTTATATCGCGACACCCTTATATTGACTGTTTATAACGATCCTGCTTCTTTTGGTAACAACGAAATTCAAATTATTCTTGATCCTGAGAATAGGATCGAAGAACTCGACAAAACAAATAACTCAGGAAAACGGAATATTTTTATTCCTTCAAACGGAACACTGAATTTATTTCCAAAACCGTTTGACATCGTTTCTTCAACTGTGGTAAACCTGGTCTGGCAAAATACGGATCTTCTTGCATCAACCCGAAGTTACCTGCTTGAGCTTGATACAATCAATTCATTTGACAGTCCTTTTGTGATGAAGGAGACAATAAGTGGGGATGTTGTTCGGTCACAAACTATTTCATTGCCTAACATTGACTCATTAGCTTTTTACTGGCGCACAAAACTGGAGAATCCATTACCCGGGGAAAGTGATCTTTGGACAGTTTCCTCCTTTACATACATCGATAACAGTCCTGAAGGGTGGGCTCAAATTCATTTTCCTCAGTTGAATGAAAATCCTGTCAGTGGGTTAGAAATGGACACAGTTTCTCGTAGAATCGAGTTTCTGGAAACGATAACGCAGGTCGACATTCACACTTATGGGAGTAATCATCCCGAGCCGCACACAAGTGTTTCCATAAAAATCAATGACTCAGAGTATAACTTATCGGTTCAGGGAGTGCCCTGCCGCGATAACACCATTAATCTTGTTGCCTTTGATAAAGCCACTGCGGTACCCTATGCCGGCATACCGTTTGTCTTTCAGGATCCGCGTACGTGTGGCCGGACTCCCCAATTGATTAACAGTTTTAGTGTTACCGAATTAGAAACAGGTAATGGAGATGATCTGTTTACCTACATTGATAATCTCGATGTCAGTGACTCGGTGATTCTATTCTCAATTGGTAATCCGGTATTCAGCAGTTGGTCACCCAATGTGCTGACTAAGCTGGGTGAAATTGGAATCGGTCAGGCTCAAATCACATCACTTATTGATGGTGAGCCTTTAGTCATTTATGCTAAAAAGGGAGCACCTGCCGGATCGGCATCGTTAAAGAAAACTTCAATGATACCCGCCCTGGATCAAGAGCTACTGGATTCAGGTACGATCACCGGCCAACCCACTTCGGGCAGTTTGTACTCTCCATCAATCGGTCCCGCAATTTCGTGGGATGAGTTTGTTTTTCGTTTAGACGAAACTGATCCTTCGGATCAATTTAGTTTTTCGGTTATCGGAGTTGATCAGTCAGGGCTGGAAACAAATCTGCAATCGGGTATTACAAGTACTTACAACCTTAGTGGTATCAGTGCCGCAGAATATCCTTATATAAAAATCAGGATGACCATGACGGATGATGTTATGCAAACTCCTGTTCAGCTAAAAAAGTGGTTTGTTTTTTATGAGTCACCCGCAGAAGGATTACTGGTTTATAAGGGACTTTCAAATCAGGAAAGCGTAGCTGAAGGGCAATTGTGGCAATCAACGTACGGGTTTACCAACATTTCTTCACGTCTTTTTACGGATTCGCTCACTGTGAAGTTTGAAGTATTCAATGATTCAAAAAGTATACTCGATGTTACATCATTTAAAGTAGCCTCGCCTTTGCCCGGAGATACAGCTTTTTTTGACGTGACAACAAACACAGTCGGAAAGTCAGGGTTGAATGATTTACTGGTTTTTGTAAATCCGAGAATAATTGCAGAGCAATATTATGATAACAATGTGATTGAATTGGGAAACCATTTGAATGTCATTGCTGATATTACCCCTCCTGTTCTTGACGTCACCATTGATGGGCGTTATGTGCAAAACGGAGATTTCGTGTCCACTTCTCCTATAATTTTAATTAGCGTGGTTGATGAAAATCAATTTTTATTGATGCAAGACACAACAAGCGTAGTCCTGTTCGTTGCGAGAGAATGCGGAACATTGCCCTGCCTTCAGCCGATATATTTCAGTAATCCGGACCTCACCTGGACTCCGGCTGACCCGCAACAACCTTTCCAGGTCGAATACCTGCCACAGCTGGATACCGGTCACTATACGTTGCTGGTTCAGGCGATGGATGCCAGTGGAAACCTGAGCGGTGATGATTTTTATTCCGTTTCTTTTGTTGTTTCCGATGAAGAAAATATTGTGTTATTCCCACCCTATCCCAATCCGACTTCCGGAAAGGTGATTTTTAAATTCCAGGTAGCCGGGGATGAGGTACCTGACGAGTTTGCCTTGCAGATTATTTCTCTGGATGGAAGGACTGTACAACACTACGATTTAACATCTGATCAATTTCAATCCGGCATTAATTATTTTGAATGGAATGCCCGGGATTCTATTGGTAATCTCCTTCCGAACGGGCTATATATTTATAAAACTATTATTTCTTCAGGAGGCCAGGTAATCACCCAAACCGGGAGAATAGTAATTGTGAATTAGAAACCAAAACGGGGATTATCTGGAAAATGTATAATAATTCTAAACACCAGGCTTGCATAATCAATAGAAAACATATTTCTTAGCGTCCTTATTAGAAACGCAATGAGCAACAACACTTTCTTTTATTTTTATTACTACTATTTTAAGTGCCGGTCGGGACTTCTAAACGTGGTATGTTGTTAGCTTAAAAAAGATAAAGAACACACAAAAAGAGTCCCGGAAAAACCGGGACTCTTTTTGTTTTAAGATGATTATAGAGATGAATAAAATAATAAAAGTTGCTATACAGGGTATAGGCGGAAGCTTTCACGAAGCTGCGGCCGGTTTGTTTTTTGGCAAACCTATATCCACAGTTGAATGCATGAGCTTTCATGAGCTTTGCGAAGCCCTGAAAGCCGGCAGGGCAGACTATGCTGTGATGGCCATAGAAAATTCCATTGCCGGCAGTATTCTGCCCAACTACTTTCTTCTGCAAAAATATAGGTTTTCAATTTCAGCAGAAGTGTATCTGCCTATTCACATGCATTTACTGACACTTCCGGGAGTGAGGCGTTCTGAAATTAAAATTGTGGAATCGCATCCTATGGCTATACGACAATGTTCTGAATTTTTACATAGCATGAAAGGTATTGAAATACGCGAGTGCGATGACACCGCACTGGCGGCAAAACGGGTGGCGTCAGAAAAACTAAGAAATACAGCAGCCATTGCAAATGAACAGGCTGCCAAAAAATATGGCCTGAGAATTTTAGAGCGCAGAATTGAAACACACAAGAAGAATTTTACCCGGTTTCTTTTGCTGAGTAAAAATCCAAAAAATGAAAAAGCCAATAAAGCATCACTATCATTGAAGTGGCGAACAAGGTGGGTAGTCTTGCTGATGCCTTGCAAACCTTTAAGCGTAATGATCTAAACCTTTCGAAAATTCAATCGATACCCATTCTCGGTAAGCCCAGTGAATACACGATTCACGTTGACGTGGAGTGGAAACAAAAGAAACAGTACAATCAGACTTTGAAAGAAATACATAAACAGGTTCATGAACTAACCATTCTTGGCGAGTACGCGAAAGCCAAAATAAAATTTTAATTATGATAAAAGCAGCGACACGACTTAATCACATCAACGAATACTATTTCTCAAAAAAATTGTCCGAAGTCAGGGCTTTGGATACGCCCGACTATCCCGTTCTCAATCTGGGTATTGGAAACCCCGATCAGGCGCCTGAACCAGGCGTAATCCATAAACTAACTTCAGCAGCCACGGCATCGGATAGTCATGGTTATCAAACCTACAAGGGCGTGGCGGAATTTAGAAATGCCATAGCCCGGTTTTTTCAGAAACACTACAACGTGTCACTTAATCCCGAAGAGATGATTCTGCCGCTGATGGGATCGAAAGAAGGAATTATTCACATCGCACTGGCTTTTTTAAATGATGGTGATGAAGTATTAATTCCGGATCCGGGGTATCCGACTTATTCATCTGCTTCAAAACTGGCCGGAGCTAAGATCAGAACGTACGACATCATTGAGGAAAAGAACTGGCAAATAGATTTTGATCAGCTTTCGAAAATTGATTTTACAAAAGTGAAACTGATGTGGATAAACAGTCTTCACATGCCTACCGGCCAAAAAATGGCTCCTGAAGCTTTGGTGAAACTTGTAGCGTTGGCACAAAAGCATCAATTCCTAATCGTCAATGATAACCCTTACAGCATGATATTGAATGATCATCCATCCAGCATCCTTGAGATTGAAGGAGCAATGGATGTGGCTCTTGAACTCAACTCCCTGAGTAAGTCGCACAATATGGCGGGTTGGAGACTCGGTTGGGTGGCAGGAAAAAAGGAATACATCGATTTGGTTTTGAAAGTGAGAAGTAACATGGATTCAGGAATGTTTCTGCCGATGCAGTTGGCGGCAGCAAAAGCGTTGGATCTGGGAAAAGATTGGTTTGACAAATTGAATGCTTCATATCACTCAAGAAAAAAATTAGTCCATAAAATTCTGGATGAGTTAGACTGTACCTATGCAGAAAACCAATCCGGAATGTTTGTGTGGGCGAAAGTTCCAGAACTTATTCCGGACGTAGAAAAGTGGATTGATGAAATATTGTACACCACAAAAGTCTTCATTGCTCCGGGTTTAATTTTTGGTAACAATGGAAAACGGTTTGTGCGCGTCTCACTGTGCAATTCAGTGGAGAAATTGTCCATTGCCCTTGATCGGATAAAGACTATGCAAAACGGGATAGTGCCTGAGGAACTAAAATTAAAAACTACTGCACCATGAAAATTACAATTGTTGGGTTAGGGCTTATTGGCGGATCATATGCGAAGGATCTTCGAAAGCTATGGGCGACCAGCCAGATTATGGGTGTCGATAGTAATGCAGAGCATGCCCGACAGGCAGTCGATCTCGGCCTCGTTGACACTGTACTTGATCTGGATGCTGCGTGTTCGATAGCAGATTTGGTAATCGTGGCAGTGCCGGTAAATGTTGTTCAACGATTGTTACCGGGTATCCTTGATATCATTCAGGAGCACACAACAGTCATTGATGCCGGTTCCACGAAAGTTATGATTTGTGATGTGATACGGTTTCATAAAAAGCGCGGCCGGTTTATAGCGGCACATCCAATTGCGGGCACTGAAAACTCTGGTCCATCTGCGGCTATCGAGGGTCTCTTTAAGAAAAAAGTGAGTATCATTTGTGAGGCTGAAAAATCATCTGAGGATGCCTTGGCTGCTGCTAAGAACCTTTTTACTTCTCTTGGTATGAGAATTACCTTTATGGAACCCCGGGAGCATGATAAACATGTGGCTTATGTATCGCACCTTTCGCATGTAAGTTCTTTTTTGTTGGGTCAAACGGTCTTGGACATTGAAGGAAATGAAAAAAACATTTTCAATCTGGCCGGCAGTGGCTTTGCGTCTACGGTTCGGCTAGCCAAAAGTTCACCGGAAATGTGGGCTCCGATTTTTGAACAGAACAGTTACTACCTGAAGCAGGCTCTGGAAGAATATATTGAGCACCTTCAAAAATTTCACCGGCATCTTGTGCGTAATGAAACGCAGGAAGTAAAATCAATTATGCAGCGTGCTAACGAAATTAGGAGAGTGCTGGAGGGAATAGAACTAAAAGATAAAGAGAGTGATACACCGATAAGTAAGGAAAAAATAACAACCGAAGAATAAAAATCACATGAAAAATAATTTACGTATTCAACCCACAAGTTCCTGGCTCATGGCCAGACAGAAACCGATTGTCATCAGCGGTCCGTGCAGCGCTGAAAGTGAGAGTCAGATGCTGAACACCGCAAAGCAACTGGCATCACTGGCCAAAGTGGATGTATTGCGCGCGGGCATCTGGAAACCCCGCACCCGCCCAGGCCAATATGAGGGATCAGGAGAAGAAGGACTGAAATGGCTCGCCCGGGCAAAAAGTGAAACCGGATTACCCATTGCTGTTGAAGTCGCCAATGCAGGTCATGTGGAGTTGGCTTTGAAATATCAAGTCGATTTTTATGGATCGGTGCCCGAACTACGGTCAATCCGTTTTCTGTACAAGAGGTGGCTGATGCCTTGAAGGGTGTTGATATTCCGGTGTTGGTGAAAAATCCGGTAAACCCCGATATCGAATTATGGATCGGTGCTCTGGAGCGACTAAATAAAGTGGGTATCGAAAAACTGGCGGCCATTCACCGGGGTTTTTCCTCATTTGAAAAAGGACCGTTCCGGAATGCTCCGATGTGGGAGTTGGCTATTGAACTAAAAAGAAGGATTCCCGAACTGGATATCATTTGTGACCCCAGTCATATTTGTGGAACGCGCGACCTGTTACCGTTTGTCGCACAAAAAGCGCTTGATCTCAATATGTCAGGATTGATGATTGAAAGTCATTTTCATCCTGATGCGGCTCTGAGCGATGCTGGTCAGCAGATCACTCCCGGAGCACTCGGCAAACTACTGGGCGACCTTGTCGTACGTACGCCCTCTTCTGTGAACAAGTCCTTTAAGGATACGTTGGCCATTCTTCGCGAAGAGATTGATCAGATCGATGATGAAATCATGAACAAAATGTCGGCCCGGATGAAAATTTCTAAACAGATTGGACAATACAAGAAAGAGAATAACGTGACCATTTTGCAAGTCAACCGGTGGGAGGAAATTATTCAAACCCGGGCAGCCTTAGGGCAGGCGATGGGATTGGAAGAAGGGTTCACGCGTGATCTCCTGCGATTAATCCATCACGAATCAATTCAGGTACAGACCCGGGTGATGAACCAAACGAACGTTGAGGTGAGTCAGCTATTAAAAGAATGATTTTGTCATTTTCGGGATTGAAGAATTAGAAGCACTCCGGCCACAATCACCAGCGAACTGATTATTTGGATAAAAGTAATGGGTTCGTCAAGGATTATGAAGGCAAAGAAAGCACTGCACACGGGAAGGGTATTGTATATGGCCGCAGCTTTAGTTGAGCCAATCGTCATGATGGACCGGTTCCACAAATAAAAGGAAATGATAGACGGCCCGATACCGATATACAGAAGTTGAAGGACGGTCGATGTTGTGAAAACGAAAGGCTGTGAACTAAGTAATTGCTCTCCAATAAATACCGGCAAGAGAAGAAGTTCACCGATGATGATGGTCACGGCTACAAAGATAAGTTCCCCATCAATTTTTTACCTGCAAGTACACTGTACACACCGAACAGGCTGGCTGCCATCGCCATCAGTAAATCGCCTATATTAAACGAAAGACTTAAAAGCGCTGAGAGGTCGCCATTGGATAGCAAAAGCAAAAGGCCAAAAAAGAGAATGATCAATCCGGAAATCTGCCTTTTGGTCAGGAATTCCTTAAAGACAATTCGATTAAGAATAACTACGTAGAGTGGTGCGGTTATCGCGATAAGCGAAAGATTAAGAGCCGGTGTACTGTGGGCAGCCTGGTAGATCAATGTGTTAAAAATGCTGACACCGATTATAGCAAGCATGAGCACAAGCTTCCATTGTTTGCGAAGTAGATGAAGATCTCGTTTGATAGCGCGATATGCCAGCGGAGTGATCACAATCGCTGCAATTCCCCATCTGAAAAAAGCTATGGTAATGGCTGAATAGGTTTCGTTTAGACCACGGGCTACTATAAAATTACCAGACCAAATAATTGTTGCCAGGAAAGCCAGCAGATAACCTGATTGTGCGAAGAATTTTAGCACGATTACTTCCCAAAAGGAATTCGCTTCAACGCCAGCTGTCCATTGCTCATGACCAACAAGGCGTCTTGCAAGTGTCTGATTTCTTCAAGTGGATTACCTGGAATCAATACCATATCGGCATCAAATCCTTTTTCAATTCGTCCGGTAGTTTTTTCTACACCCAATAATTCAGCTGCCAGTGTGGTAGCCGATTGCAGCGCTTCAAAATTAGTCATGCCCATGCGTACAAAATGTGCTGCTTCCAGCGAGATGCGACTGGTGGTTTGCGCAGTGTAACCGTTATCGGCACCCGTCACAATTTTTACTCCCAATGCATGTGCTTTTTTGAAAACATCTTCTGCCTGGGGCATCATAAATTTTCCACGAAGGTTCAATACGGGCCCATCATAATCACCACCCGGCTGGGTGAGATCTTCCAGCGTGATAAATGTAGGCACCAGAAATGTTCCACGCTCTTTCATCAACTTCAGGGTTTCATCGCTAAGAAACGTTCCATGTTCAATGCTTCGCGCTCCGGCAAGAACTGCCGCGCGTGACCCTTCATCACCATGCGCGTGAATCATCACAGGTACATTTCGCTTGGCGGCCTCCGTTACAATTATTTTAATCTGTTGTTCCGTATACACTTGCTGGCGTGGATCAGTGTCAGGTCTTCCTGCGCGCTCCGTGCCACGGGTTTTTATCACTTTTGCTCCACGGTCAATGTTGACATTGACCAGAAGCTTCAATTCCTCATCGGTGTTAACGCCTTTTATGAGAGGAGCCAATCGCTCATCAGCTAAAACGGTTTCTTCTAGATGGGGTGTAACATACACGCCAGCCGGCACAATATCGGGTCCCGGTATCAGTCCCTTTTTTGCAAGATTCATAATGGAGACATCCTGAAATGCAGAAACCCCAGCCGTGCGCACAGTGGTCACTCCGGTTTCTAATGCTCGCTTGGCTGACGCCAGATTATCAAGGTGAGAGTGCGCATCAATCATTCCGGGGATGAGATAATAGTTTTGGCAATCAATGGTTTCATATCCGGTTGGAATGGCATCTCCTGCATTTCCTATCTTTTCAATCTTACCTGCCTTAACTAAAATGACACTGTTGGGAAGAATTTTATTTTCAAACCCATTGTAAAGGTTAACATTCGTAAGGGCGTAATTCTTTTGTTGTGCCAGCGATACAACAGAAATCAAGCAAAACAGTAACAGGATTGTTCGAGCGATGAGGTTCATTGGATATGGAATCTAATTTGAAGTTAATTCACAACTAAGTTCTAAATAATCCGGTAAATGGCTAAGCAAAGGATAACGAATACCAGTAAAGTATAAATCACTTTGGTGTACCTGGCTAGCCAGTTGGGTAAATAAATATCAAAATTGTCATTTTGAGATTCGGAATATTTTCTGGCGATGAGGGTGAGGGGACAAAAGAATTTGAAAATTAGGAGTACAATAGCCTCGATTCCAATAAGCCCAAAGCCTATCCACAACCAGATATTTATTTCTCCCAGTGTGACTGCATATAGCATATAAAAAATCACAATATTGAAGAATATCCAGATCGCTGTATGGATTATTTTGATTGTGACCAATTTGCTGCGGTCCGTCATATTACTAATTCTTACTCTTTTTGTTCAAAGTCGAATATAACACCAACACAGCTAAAATAAGGTCGTAACACACCTGACTTCATATAAAAATAGTTGGTCAGGCGACCAACTATAACATGGGGTTTGTTTTTTCATTTTTGTCAATGACCACAACTTCGATTTCATGATTGTATGCGAGTTCGGACATTAATGAGTCATTACGACCACAAATAGCTACACATTTGATGCTTCTTGGATTATGCTTTTCAATTAGAAACTTACTGAAATAAGCCTGACCTAAAAGATACATTCCTAATCGCCTTGCTTTAGTTTGAATTATGATTACATCTTTCCCTGAAATATCGAAATGATTTTCATGATGAATTGCTTTCTTTTCTCCTAAGACGATAAGTCCATCTATTGGTCTTCTACCTTGAGTTTGATTCTTTTCAACAGCAACAAATTCTTCTATTAAAAGGCCACCGATTTTGTCCCAATATTTTCTAGTTCTCCATGTCTCATGTTTACTCATTATATAAGATTTAGATATTTCAATAGTTACGTAATTTGGATCTGGTGTAATCTACCCGTTAATTATCAATTTTAAGAAAGCCAATAAACAAAAAAGTCAGCCTTGTGAGCTGACTTTTGTACCTGGAGCCGTTGTCCCTGCCTGCACTGCCGCTTCGGCAGACAGGGAACCAGCACATCCTCCCGGGATATTCCGTTTTTTGTACCTGAGGCCGGAATCCCCCGCCAGACCGCT
>JAAUQD010000071.1 GCA_012032815.1 Flammeovirgaceae bacterium | reverse complement strand
TAATAAGGGGTACATAACTAAAGCGAATCACTGGCTACAGCATACCATTGAAAATTTCTATGATAATGAGGATGGCTATTTCCATTATACGAGTAAACAAGCTGAAGAACTTATAGCACGAAAAAAGGAAATTTTTGATAATGTTATTCCATCTTCAAATGGAGTCATGGCCAAAAACCTGTTTTACATGGGCGTGATTATGGACAATGATGAATGGAAAAAAATCAGCAGCGAAATGGTACTTAAACTTTCAGCTACTATTCGTACCGAGCCGGCTTACCTTTCGAATTGGGGAATTGTTTATTCAGAAAATGTCAGTGATTTTGCAGAAGTAGTTATTGTGGGTAAGGATGCTGCATCAATCCGGCAGGAAATGGTCAAAGAGTATTTACCGTTTACGGTCTTTATGGGAACAACCACGACAAGCGACTTACCCTTGATCAAAGAAAAAACAAGCCCAAACGATAAGACCACGATTTATGTTTGTTATAACAAAACCTGCAAACTTCCTGTACACACGGTAGCTGAAGCATTGCAACAAATCAAACATTACAACCGATAATTCAGGTTGATGGAATTAGCTTTTATATTTACCGGTAATGGAACGACCAATAACGGAAGATCACAGAACTTTATTTGCAGAGATAATTCTTCCCATACCGGTAGCAGGGCTGTTTACATACCGGGTTCCTACAGCGTTAAATGAGCTAGCCAAAGTCGGACAAAGAGCTATTGTCCAATTTGGGAGAAAGAAAATTCTCACCGGGGTCATTGCCCGACTGCACGAAACGCCACCCACCGACTTTGAGGCCAAGTACATCCTTGAAATCCTGGACACAAATGAAGTCCTCTTTGAACAACAATTTGAATTGTACGATTGGATGGCCTCCTATTATATGTGTACAATAGGTGAAGTAATTAATGCTGCTATCCCGTCAGGGCTGAAACTTTCAAGTGAATCGCGGGTACAGATCAACCCCGCTTTTTCAATGGAAAAGACTCCCAATGAATTCTCGGACAAAGAAGAAATGCTCATAAAGAGGCTTCAAACTGATGCCATGGATTACTCCGAGGTCTCCCATTTCCTGGGAATTAAAAATCTGTACAGTATTCTCAAATCACTGGCGGCAAAAGAAGCCATCATCCTGTTTGAAACTGTTAAAGAAAAATATAAACCCAAAACACAAAAGCGAATCAGGCTTTCTGATAAATTTCTTCAAAAGAAAACACTGGAGAAGTTATTTGAAAAACTTTCCAAATCACCAAAGCAGGAAGCTATTCTTCTCAGGTACCTTCAGGATGTACCCGTAGTTAAGCATGCGGATTTGAATGAGAAGGGTGTATCAAAATCAATACTTGCCGGTAATGAATTTTCTGCTTCCTCTCTGAACACACTGATAAAAAAAGGAATTCTCGAAGAATTCGAAATAATTGTACCGCGATTTGATTTGGGTGATACGCCAACCACTCATCCACCCCTGCTTAGCGAAAAGCAGGAAAAGGCCCGCAATGAGATTCTCTCCTACTTTGATCAAAAAAAATATTTCTACTTCAAGGAGTAACTGGTAGCGGAAAGACTGAAATCTACATTGATCTGATAAAACGAGCGCTTGAAAGTGGCACACAAGTCCTTTATCTCTTGCCCGAAATTGCCATCACAACGCAAATCGTTTTTCGGCTACAAAAAATATTTGGGACTGAGATGGGTGTCTATCACTCTAAATTCTCGGATAACGAACGGGTTGAAGTTTGGAACGGTGTATTGGATGGCCGATTCAAATTTGTGGTTGGTGTGCGATCTTCGGTTTTCTTACCTTTTGACAATCTTGGACTTATTGTCGTGGATGAAGAGCATGATCCTTCTTACAAACAGCATGAGCCTGCTCCCCGTTATCACGCCAGGGATGTAGCGCTTATGATGGGAAGTATTCATCATGCGAAAGTTTTTATTGGGTAGCGCTACCCCTTCTGTTGAATCCTATTATCATGCACAACAAGATAAATATGGATACACAAAACTCACCGATCGATTTGGTGAAGCCGTACTACCGGAAATTCTCTTCGCAGACATGCGCCAGGAACGCAAAAGAAAACTGAATAAGGGTGAGTTTTCTTCTCTCTTGTATCAGGAACTTCAAAAGTCACTGAGCAATAATGAACAGGCTATCATTTTTCAAAACCGGAGAGGGTACTCTCCCATTATTCAATGTGAAGATTGCTCCTGGGTACCCAAGTGCATGAACTGTTCTGTAAGTCTTACCTACCATCAATACCGTAATGCTATCGTTTGCCATTACTGCGGCTACCACGAAGCCATGCCAAAGACGTGCCCTGATTGTACTTCCAAACGAATTAAGACTATGGGAGTGGGTACACAAAAACTTGAAGAAGAACTCAATCTCCTGTTTCCTGATTTCTCTGTTCAGCGGATGGATTGGGACACTACACGTGTTAAAAGTGGCTATGAAAATATTATAGATGACTTTGAAACCGGAAAAACCGACTTGCTGGTAGGGACTCAGATGGTGACTAAGGGCCTCGATTTTGATCGGGTCAGCCTGGTTGGCATTTTGATGCGGACCGCATGATGCATTTCCCGGACTTCAGATCCTACGAGCGTGCCTTTCAGCTTATGGTGCAGGTCAGCGGCCGTGCCGGGAGACGTGAAAAGAAGGGAAAGGTGGTTATCCAAACATCCAGTCCGGATCACCCGCTTTTTGAATATGTACTCAATCATGACATCACAGGTTTTATGCAGTTGCAACTTCAGGATCGTGAGGAACGATTCTATCCACCCTTTTCAAGGCTCATTGAAATTATTTTTAAACATACTGATCCGAAAATCTGTAGGGAGGCAAGTAAAATGTATTTTGATCAAATCAATAAACAACTTGGACCGTGCAAAATCTTTGGGCCGGGAGAACCATTGATTTCCAAAGTAAGAAATGAGTACCTACGAACTATTTTAATTAAAATCCCACGGGGGCTGGGAGTACTGGATCAACTAAAATAAATTAACTGAAAAGACGGAGGTACTTCAAAAGAATAAAAATCTGAGAAACGTTAAAATAATTTTTTAATGTTGACCCGGTCTAGTTACAAATTGAGCCAGTAGGTAAGTTTAATAACCAGTGCGCGGTTTTTGACGCCAAAGTTCCCGGCTGTTTGCTCAAAGTCATAAAAGTAATTATCAGTATAAACGATAAATAAATCAGACACAGGCTTGAACCTCCATTGAAGTCGTGAGTTAATGTTCAGGTTATCGTACTGACTATTATACTGGAAGAATGTTGTCCAGAAAACGCTTTTGGAAAGTGTGAGGTCAATTCGAGGACCGATCAATAAAATATCGGCACTGTTGTACGGATCGGGTAATCGAACAGAATTGATATCAAAGTCAATGGAAAAAATTCCGTAGGGTTGCATTCGGTAATTTATAGATCCACTCACATTAATTATACTTCCGTTATAATATTGACCTCCCAACCCGCCAATTCTAAAATTAAACTTCTTTCTCGCATCACTTTGGAATTCTATCCCGGCACCATAGGTTAGATAATCAGACCCTTCAGGAAGCTCGAGTCCTTCCGATTCGGATGGATCATAGTCAAACGTTAATTTGGTATAGGTTTGCCCTATACCAAAATTAAACCGAGCGCTGCTTTGATATTGGAATTCGTAAAACAAAACTGTTTCCGTATCGGATAGCCCAAAATAGTTATCATTTACAACTGAAAAATCTATTCCCGGTCCGTGGTTGTTTATAACATCAGATTGTGGATACCATGAATACCCCGCATTTAGACCCATCCTTTTATAACCTGCTCTCGGAGCAAAGCCTACTTGTGGGTTATAATTATTCCAACGATAGTATGATAATAGCTGGCTCTTAGTTCGGGTGTGTTATAATTAAAATCAAATCCATGACTGAAAAGTCCTGAGTCCAATTCATGTCCCTTGAATTGGTTATTGAGTTGCTGGTGATAATAAACACTTCCAGTGTATTTATTGCTTTTAAAATTGTAGTTATAGTCTCCTCCAATAACCCGATCGTAGTCATCTGAATTTTGAAAATCCTGCTTGTTTATAAATAGCCCTCGGATGTTTGAGTTACTTCCCACTCTCCTTTGTGCGGCAGCCACCGTATAGTTATAACTGGGTAGAGCAATCTCGTCATCAGCCGCACCCTGCATATTCAATAATCCTACCCGCCATTTATTCGTAACATTGCCACTCAGTCGTGCTCCATAAATGATCCTGTTTTGAATGTACTGACCTGTTGAGGAGTCAAATGCTAAACCAATTCTTCGGGAAAAGAAAGGTCTGGTAAAAGGTCCGCCATAGGTGGCGAACAAATCCTGATTCTCAATAAAAAATTGCCTACGCTCAGGAAAGAACAGTTCAAAACGATTAAGATTTGTTTGCTGACGATCAACCTCTACATTTGAAAATCAGGGTTGATCGTGATATCAAGGTTGAGTGCTGAAGTTACCGCAATTTTAGCATCACCTCCGATATTAAACTGGTTTTCAGTTTCTCCACTATTTTCAAAATCCCGTGAAACACGGTCTGATACATACGGGATAACAGAAATATTTGCTCCCGGTTTTTTTAGCGGTTCATCCCAAACCAGTTTTCCATGATAGTTTAACGCAAAACTCATGAAATTGCGCGGTACACCTGCCCAATGTCCCCGTTCATTCTCTTTACTATCCTGTCGGTAAAAGTTAATGTTCCACTCTTTTGATCCTTCCTTAAATCGAATCGACTTAAAAGGAATAGCCATCTCTACTACCCACGCGTCTTCAGTAATAGTAACTTCATTGTACCATTTATTATCCCATGTAAAATCAACACCACCCCGCTCAAAAGAAGTACCTCCACCGGCAACTAATCCTTCGCGTTGCACACCAGCAGGATTGGTGCCAAAAGTAAAGGCGTTGGTTACATCCTGATACGTATCGAAGATCACTGCAAACAAATCAATGCCCTGACCAAAAAAATCCCTTCGAAGCGATGGGATAACAAATTTTGAAGGATCCTTCGAGTAACAAACAGCACCGACATAAATAAACCGATCATCATAAGTCGTTTTCACCATCGTTTGAGCTACTGTTCGCGATGAATCAAATGGGAATTGTTGAAAGAAATTAATAGCAGAGTCGGCTTCCAGCCAATCCGATTCGTTTAGTATACCGTCAATTTTAATCGCAGTATTTGCCCTTTTTATAAAAAGCTTTTTGTCATCCTGAGCGGTGACAACAATTACGAGGAATGAAAAAACCAATGAAAGAAAAGAAATGCGAAACATCCTTGCTCTAACGATAAGATCAATAGTAAGTTTAAAAAGGATTACGAAGATATTCCGATCGCTAACCAAAAATATCCCAATCGTTATTTAGCGCAGGAATAGCATGATGAGCGGTAAGGTCAAACTGGCAAGGAACTATTGAAACGTAATTATTGGCGATAGCCCACTCATCATTATCCTCGCCTTTATCAAAATTTGCAAAATTGCCAGTCATCCAAAAGTATCTGCGTCCGTTAGGGTCAAACCGTTGATCAAATTCCTCCACCCACTTTGCGTTAGCCTGACGACAAATCCTGATCCCTTTAATATTCTCATTTCGCTTAGGCGGAAAGTTGACATTGAGTGCCACTCCTGCAGGTAATTTTTTATCAAGAACCTGTTGTGTAATCTTTTTAATATAGGGAAGCGTGTGGGTGAAGTCTGCTTCCGAGCTGTAGTCGCATAATGAGAATCCAATGGCAGGTGTGTCTTCAATGGCGCCTTCAATAGCTGCTGACATCGTTCCTGAATATAAAACACTGATGGAGGTATTGCTTCCATGATTTATCCCACTCACTACTACATCGGGCTGCCGCTTACCGAGTAAAACAAAGTGCCGCGCCATCTTCACGCAATCGGCCGGTGTACCGGAGCATTCATACGCCTTAACACCTTCAAAGACAAACGACTCATCCAGCCGCAGCGTATCACCAACGGTAATGGCATGACCCATTCCCGATTGCGGGCTGTCAGGCGCCACAACAATCACATCACCAATTTCTTTCATCACCTGAACCAAATTATAAATTCCGCGCGATGTTATACCATCATCATTTGAAACCAGAATCAAGGGCTTTGTCATAACTTATTTTTTTTCAAACAATGAATTATAGAACTCAACGATCCGGCTAAGATCAAACTTATCATCAAAATCAAGTCGGTTTACTTTAGCATACTTTTGAACTTCTCCCGCATGCTTTCCCATCAAATCCAACCAGTCATTCTTCTTTCCTTTAAACTCGGTGATCTCGCCTTTCTCATCCATAATGAAATAGTTGTACACCAGTACTAACCTGGAATAACTACCATAGTAATAAAAAGTAGAGGTGGTTGATCGGTACTCTAAAAGCTCTCTGCAAAGCAGGGTAAGTTTTCCTTCTTCCAGCAACTCAAAAACATAAGTGATTTGTATTGGGTAACGCTGGCGTACGGCAGTGAATAAAATTGACGGTAGCGCTTTATGGTTTCATCAAATATATCAAACATCAATACCTTTCGCGCGGTAAACGTTTCGATATTGTTGGTAATCTGAAACTGAACCAGATCATTTTGCAGGTCGTACTTAATGTTTCCTCGTAGTGTATCTCCTTCCTCAAGAACAATTTTACCCGTATGCCAAAACTCAAATGCAAACTCCTGCGCAGACGAGCACACATACGCGACAAGAAAAATAAAAGTGAACAGAAACTTCATCAACCTTTTAAAATCGTATGACCCAACTTATCCCTTTTAGTTTTAAGATAACTTTCATTATGCTCGTTAGGGGATATTTCAATACCTACATTTTCAACAATTTCCAAGCCATAACCCATTAAGCCAACTCTCTTTTTAGGGTTATTGGTGATGAGCCTGATTTTGGAGATTCCTAAATCATGAAGAATCTGGGCTCCGATTCCGTAATCCCGATTATCCATATCGAAACCTAACTTCAAATTTGCCTCCACCGTATCCATTCCCTCTTCCTGTAGTTTGTACGCTTTCAACTTATTCAGCAATCCTATACCCCTTCCTTCCTGCTTCATATAGAGGACAACGCCTTTGCCTTCCTTCTCCACCATCATCATGGCATGATGCAATTGTGAACCGCAGTCACAACGGCACGAACCGAAAATATCTCCGGTTACACATGAAGAATGAACTCTGACCATAACGGGTTCATTTTTCATCCAGGTACCTTTCACCAGGGCCATATGAACCTCGCCTGTATTGACTTGCTCGTAAGCGATAAGTTTAAAGTCTCCAAACTCGGTTGGCATATTCACATCCACATGCCGTTGAATTTGTGATTCTTGACGCATCCGATATTCTATCAAATCTTTTATTGAAACCAGCTTGAGTCCAAACCGTTTTGCCACCTTGACGAGATCGGGCAGTCGCGCCATTGACCCATCTTCATTCATGATCTCTACCAAAACACCCGCGGGTCGAAATCCGGCCAATCGCGCAAAATCAATGGCGGCCTCTGTATGTCCTGCCCTCCTGAGTACGCCTTCCTTTTTAGCTTTTAGAGGAAATATGTGACCTGGTCGGCCTAAGTCTGTTGACTTGGTTTCAGGATCAGCCAACGCTTTAATGGTACGAAACCGGTCATGCACTGAAATACCGGTAGTGCAACCATGCCCTATTAAATCAACAGATATGGTAAAGGGTGTCTCAAAGGCAGCGGTATTCTTCCCCACCATAAGATCAAGACCTAATTCCTCGCATCGGCTTTCCTCAAGCGGTGCACAGATTAATCCCCTGCCATGGGTGGCCATGAAATTTATAATCTCAGGCGTCACACATTCGGCCGCACACACAAAGTCACCTTCATTCTCGCGGTCCTCATCGTCTACAACAACAATGACTTTTCCATTGCGAATGTCTTCTAAAGCCGAATCAATTAAGTCTAACCGTATTTCTTCACTCTTCATATTTTATCAATTCCTCTTTCCAACAAATTTAACATCATTGATGTTCCTATTTTGAAACAACTATCCCCAATAAATCAGCGAGATTCTTTTCAGCCTGTTTTAAACCTTCCTGATCGGTCAGCGTTTTATCCAGCTTATCCCAGTCGTTGCCCGACTCCGCTTCCTTTATTACCAACAGGTTTTCTTCCATCATTTTCTGAAGTACCCTCAGTTTTAACCTGAGCACATTCGTATAGGCTAACTTATCCAGCAGTTCATTCTCTTTTGGAAATACAATGTGGTACTTATCGGCCCAGTGATCGCTGGTTTCATAACGACTGGTTATCATTTCTGTCACCATATTTCTTATCTGCGGATCTTTATGGCTGGTAAAATATTTTGAATCAACAGCCTTGCCATTGATAAGGTGTTCTTTGAACTCTTTGTAAATTGATTTAAACACAGGGTTGCTGAATTCAACATCCTCCAATTCATGAATCAAAAAATCGGAAAGCTTTTGATTCTCCAAATCCTTTTCGGCATAGTTCAGGAGCAATCGGATGGTCTCCTTTTCCTGAAATTGAATGAGACTTACAGGATCAGTTTTTGAGGCTTCCGCTACATCAATTACGGGATCAACCGTTACCGGATATTCTTCCGGATATTGGTTCCGCTCTTTTTCTTTCTTTCGCCTGGTTTGAATTAGTATCTTATTCAACTCCGTTAATAAAACGGCTTCAGAAATTTTTAGCAGTTGACTGGTCTCCTGTGTATAAACCGATCGCTTAACCGGATCCGGTATTAACGCGATACTCGAAACAATCTCTTTGATGGATTCAGCCTTTCGAATAGGATCACCGGCTGCTTCACGGGCATACAGATCAGCTTTAAAGGAAATGAAATCCTGCTTGTGTTCGCTAATGTACTTTTTGAATTCACTTGTTCCCAGTTTGGTTGAGTAGCTGTCGGGATCCTCCCCATCAGGAAATAACACAACCCGTACATTGAGTCCGCCCTTCAAAATCAAATCAATACCGCGTAGAGCGGCTTTTACTCCGGCCTCATCGCCATCAAAAAGTACAGTAACGTTTTCAGAAAATCTTCGGATTAGTTTAATCTGATCCTCAGTAAGCGCAGTACCCGAAGAGGACACTACATTTTCAACATCCGACTGATGCAAACTGATGACATCGGTATACCCTTCAACTAAAAAACATTCGTCTTCCTGGCGGATGGAATTTTTACCCTGATACAGTCCGTACAATACCTGGCTCTTGTGGTAAATGTCTGTCTCCGGTGAGTTGATATATTTGGGTTGACTTTTCTTTCCATCTTTCTCTTTGCCCAGTATCCGGGCACCAAATGCCACAATTTTACCGGCCAAACTATGCACAGGAAATATTACGCGTCCGCGAAAACGATCGTAGGTCGATCCATCTTCTTTAGAAACCACTAAACCTGTTTTTGTGAGAAGGTCTTTATTATGCCCTTTCTTTATGGCCTCGGTTTGAAATGCCTCCCATTCGTCAAGTGCATATCCCAGTTCAAATTTCTCGATGGTCTTTTTGGTAAACCCTCTCTCCTTAAAATAACTTAATCCAATACTTTGTCCTTCATCGTTATGATTCAGAATATCCTGATAATAGTTCTTCGCAAAGTTCATGAGGATAAACATGGACTCCCGCTCACTGGCTTCTGCCTGCTGCGCATCGGAATACTTTTCTTCCTGAATTTCTACACCGTATTTTTTAGCGAGAAACCGGATCGCTTCAGTGTACGTCATTCCTTCATGTTCGATCAGAAATGAAATCGCATCCCCTCCTTTGCCACTGCTGAAGTCTTTAAAAATTCCTTTGGACGGAACTACGAAAAATGAAGGTGTTTTTTCATTGGTAAACGGGCTGAGTGCTTTGTAATTTTGACCCGCTTTTTTTAACGAAACAAAATCACTGATCACATCGACAATATCAATGCGGCTTTTAACTTCTTCTATCGTTTCGTGTGGAATCACAAAATTCGTATTGGGCTTCAAAGATACTTTTTTATCAACTTTTGTGTTCTAAAACCTTTTAGGAATACCTGATAAATGTTTACATGAACTCGAATCCCAAAAAAGTTATGTCTATACCCGACAAACAGACTAGTTTCCCTAAATTGCACCGCAAATTATACTATGAAATTTTCTGAATCTGACGTTCTCTCGGCCCTGGGCCACGTAAATGACCCTGATATAGGTAGAGATCTGGTTTCTTTAGGGATGATCAAAGACATCAAAATATCCGATGACACTTTGTTATTCACCTTACAGCTCACCACTCCTGCGTGTCCGTTAAAAGAACGAATCAAGAATGATTGTCTCGAAGCCCTTAGGCCGGTAGTAGGTGAAAAAACAAAGGTGGAGATAAACTTTACTTCCAATGTCACGTCCACACGCGATCAGGCCCCTTTGCTCACGGAGGTAAAAAACATAATTGCTATTGCCAGCGGTAAGGGAGGCGTTGGTAAATCCACCGTTACAACCAACCTGGCTGTGGCCCTGGCACGATCCGGTGCCAAAGTGGGATTGTTGGATGCCGATATTTTTGGACCCTCGATTCCCGTTATGTTTAACTGCGAGCACGAACAGCCCATCGTTAAGAAAGTAGATGGAAAAATCTGATTACCCCGCTTGAACAATATGGAGTGAAACTAATGTCAATTGGATTCCTTACCCCTCCCGACAATGCGGTAGTTTGGAGAGGACCTATGGCCAGCTCGGCATTAAAACAATTTATAACGGATGCAGATTGGGGTGAGTTGGATTATATGCTTATTGATCTTCCTCCCGGCACCAGTGACATACACCTCACCCTTGTACAAACACTTCCAGTTACCGGTGCAGTAATCGTTACTACGCCTCAAAAAGTTGCGCTTGCCGATGCTACAAAAGGATTAGCTATGTTCAAGCAGCCTCAAATAAATGTACCCGTATTAGGGGTCATCGAAAACATGGCCTATTTCACACCGGAAGAGCTTCCTGAAAACAAGTATTATATCTTTGGACAAGACGGAGGAAAGAACTTATCTGAAAAACATAGCGTTCCATTTCTGGGTCAAATTCCATTGGTACAAAGTATACGTGAAAGTGGCGACAGTGGATTGCCCGCTGTATTAAAAGAAGGACCTGCAGGAATAGCATTTACCAATCTTGCTGAGGAACTGGCACGACAAGTGGCTATCCGCAATGCATCCCTGGCAGAAACGAAAAAGGTTGAAATAAAAACAATGTAATGAGCGCACCAAGTGTCATGTCTGATTTAACCAAACGCATCGAAAGCGCATTGGATGACATTCGACCCTACCTTGAAGCCGATGGTGGAAACGTACGCGTGTTAGATGTCAATACTGAAAATGTGGTTAGGCTTGAATTCCTTGGTAACTGCGGGGACTGCCCCATGTCTACCATGACCTTTAAGGCCGGTGTTGAAGAAGCCATAAGACGATCCGTGCCGGAAGTCAAATCCATTGAAGTCGTCAACCTGGTAACCTGACAGGTTACTGCTGCCTTTTTTCATCCATTAAATCATAAATAAGAACTAATTTCGTTCTTAGAGAATGCTCTGAAAAGCTGTATTTATGTTAAGCGCGTCAAATAAATGAAAGGGTTTTTTGTTTTTCTGTTTTTTATTGGCGCTGGCTACTTTCTACAGGCACAGGAACGATGTGCCATTGAATACACAGAACAACTGCGAAGACAAAGAAATCCAAAACTTGAAAATGCTGAACAATTTGAGGACTGGATTCAACAACGAGTGGTGGACCCACGAAATACGCTCTTTCAGATGCGTACCCAGACGACTCTTATGATTCCCGTTGTAGTTCATGTCATTCATAATGGTGAACCAATTGGAACAGGAACCAATATTTCGGATGCACAAATTAATTCTCAAATAAGTGTATTGAATAAAGACTTTCAACGGCTGAATGCCGATGCTAATCTAACACCCGCTGAGTTTTTGCCCGTAGCCGGAAGTATGGACATTCAGTTTGTGCTCGCAAAACAAGATCCGGAGGGCCTCCCGACCACGGGTATTAACAGAGTATTTGGAACACAAAGCAGCTGGGAGTATTCCGATCAATATGATTTCAAAGCGCTAAGTTATTGGCCGGCTGAAAACTATTTAAATATATGGGTCATCAACCTGGTTGGTGGCTATATTGGATTCGCCCAATTCCCGGTTTCAAATCTGCCCGGCCTTGAAGATGCCTCCGATGATCGTTTAACCGATGGAGTTGTATTGAAATACAATGTTGTCGGATCCGTTGATGATGGTCCCTTCAATGTCCAATCCATTTATAATAAAGGGCGAACAGGCACGCATGAAGTCGGTCACTTTTTTGGATTGCGACACATCTGGGGTGATGACAGCGGATGTAATGAACCGGGAGATTATGTGAGCGACACACCCGTTCAGAACGGATCCACCTCTAGTTGTCCATCGCATCCACAGATTTCCTGTTCGACCAATAAGATGTTTCAGAATTATATGGACTATACTAATGATGCCTGTATGAATCTAATTACACAAGGTCAGGTATCAAGAATGGATGTCGTTTTGGCTAACAGCCCAAGAAGAAAAAGTCTGACAACTTCACCGGGACTTTTAGATCCCATTGTTGTAGTCAACGATCTTGGCATACGGTCAATACTTACGCCAGGTTCCCAGTTGTGTCCCGGAATGTCTACACCTAACCTTGAAGTGCGCAACTATGGAACCGG
>JAAUQD010000070.1 GCA_012032815.1 Flammeovirgaceae bacterium | reverse complement strand
GTTGGGTAAACGTGGCCGAGAAAAGCATACATGATATCCTGATTGATCATGCGTACTGCGAACAGAAAGCGGCATCATCCTGCATTTCATTAATAATGCTCTATCCGGACAGGGATGAGCTCGTGGACTTACTTACACCGGTTGTTGCCGAAGAGTGGGAACATTTTGACAGAGTCATTAAAGAATTGAGAAAGCGCGGACTGAAAATGGGGCCTCAGCGTAAGGATGAATACATCGAAAAATTAAATCGGGTGATGCGAAAAGGCGGAAGCCGGGAGCAGCAATTAACTGAAAAGCTGTTGATGAACGCTCTGATCGAAGCCAGAAGTTGTGAGCGATTTAAAATGCTGTCAAATGGATTAAAGGATAAGGAATTAAGCATGTTTTATCATGAACTAATGATATCCGAAGCAGGTCATTACCGGAATTTTCTCGATTTGGCTAAAATATATTCTGATCCTGATGTGGTAGAGAAGAGATGGCGGGAATTACTAAAGCAAGAGGCCCTGATCATTCAAGAAATGGAAGTCCGAGGAGACAGAATACACTGAACTATGTTTTTTGTTTTTTCTTTTTAGCTGCCGGAAATAAGATGTTGTTTAAAATAAGTCGGTAGCCCGGAGACTGCGGATGTAAATTTAAATCCGTGGGCTCTTCACCAACCGTATGCTGATAGTCTTCAGGATCGTGCCCTCCATAAAAAGTCCAGAATCCTTTCCCAAAAACCCCATGGATATACTTTCCTTCTTTTTATATCGCTGTTTTCTCCCATTACAACAACATCGGCTTTGATATATCTGCTTTTAAAGCCAGTAGTCTGTCCGTAAAAACCTTTAATTACCCGTGTGTGATTTTGAGTCAGCATAGTGGGAATGGGATCCCATTTTGCCGAGAATTCAAAAATATTAAAGTAGTCATTGTCCTGCCTGAGTCCGCGTTCTGACTGTTGATTATCAATATCTGAAAATTCGTATTGGTATGGATCGCGCGAAAGTCTGAAATCCTGAAAGGCGAATGTATTACCAAAGTTGAGTTTTTCCTGAGCACGCGGATCGGCCGGATCGCCATCATACATACGTTCGCAAATATCAACTCCATCTGCCGCAAGTGCGATATCGTAAGAATCGGTAGCAGAACACATGGCAAAAAGAAAACCACCGCCACTTACAAACTCTTGTATTTTTTTTGCCACGCTAAGCTTAAGCTCGGAGACTTTTTGAAAAGAAAGCTTCCTGGCAATTTCTTCAGCTTCACGTTGTTGTTCGATGTACCAGGAAAATTGGCATATGTGCCATAGAATTTTCCATACTGCCCAGTAAAGTCTTCGTGATGAAGATGCAGCCAGTCATATTTTGGGAGGACTCCATCAATTACCTCTTCATCAAAAATGATGTCATAAGGAATTTCAGCATAGGTCAGCACCAATGTTACCGCATCATCCCAGGGCTGCTTTGATTTAGGAGAGTATACAGCGATACGCGGGTATTTCTCCAGTTTCATCAGGTCGTAATTGAGTGCCGGACTTGCAATCTCTGTGATTATGTTGTTGGCATGCACATCAGAAATATGTTCATAACTGACACCCCGTACAATCAACTCATTTTGGATAACCGAATTGAATTTACACATGAAACTGCCGCCCCTGTAATTGAGTAGCCAGTCTACTTCAATATCTTTTTTAAGTATCCAATAGGCTATTCCATAGGCTTTCAGATGGTTCATCTGCTTGTTGTCCATAGGTATAAGCAGGTAGTTAGCTAGAGCTGAACCGCTAACCAGAAAAAGACAAAACAAAATTATGAATCGCATCGTTAGAGTACTAGTTGTGATGATTCCGCAAAATATTCAATTAATTACACTCATTATACAACGAATGAAGCGTAATTTTGGCAGTTATAGCTTATGAATTTAATTGAAAATATAAAAGAAGGCCTGCGTTCCGTGCAAGCTAATCTATTACGATCGGTATTAACCGCTCTTATTGTAGCTATAGGTATCACCTCACTGGTGGGAATTCTAACGGCTATCGATGGGATTGAATACTCGGTTACTGCAAGTCTTTCAGACCTTGGAATAAATACGTTTGATATCTCATCTAAGATAAACCGTGGAAGAAGCCAGCAGGGTGTTAAGGAAAAATCGTACCCAAGACTTACACTGGGTGACGCTCAAAAATTTATTGATCGCTTTGATTATCCGGCAAGTATCAGCCTTTCGGCAGATTTAACCAGCATTGCAGAAGTGAAGCATGGGTCAAAGAAGACTAATCCCAATGTTGGGGTTATTGGAGTTAATGAAGAATACCTGGCCATCAAAGGCTTGAATATTGAAAAGGGAAGAAATTTATCCACCATAGAAGTTCAGTACGGCACAAAGGCCGCGGTTATTGGAAAAAAAGTTTTTGATGCCCTTTATGAGGAAAGAGAAAATGCCGTGGGCACGGATATCTCGTTTAAAGGAACACAATTCAGAGTGATTGGAGTTCTTGAAGAGAAAGGTCAGCTGGCTGAGGACAATTACGATAACATGATTTTCATTCCAATCATCGTGGCCAACCAAATGGCCAGTGGAAGAGGGCTTGATTATTGGTTAACGGTGGGCCTCACTGACATTACAAAAATGGAACATGCGATGGGTGAAGCTACCGGTCTTATGCGTGCCATTCGGATGGACCCCGTTGGAAAAGACAATTCATTTAATGTGGAGAAGAGTGAGACACTGGCTGAGAACTTGGAAAGCATTACAGGTGCATTGCGTATGGGCGGATTTGGTGTTGGGTTTATTACACTGCTGGGTGCATCCATCGCGTTGATGAACATCATGTTGGTTTCAGTGACGGAACGCACCCGGGAGGTAGGCGTGAGGAAAGCATTAGGAGCAACTCCTTTGAGAATCAGGCAACAATTCGTGATTGAAGCTATTGTTGTATGTCTTTTGGGAGGAATTGGAGGGGTAATCCTCGGTATACTGGTAGGCAATTTAATTAATCGGGCAATGAGCATTGATATTTTCGTTGTTCCCTGGCTATGGATGTTTTTAGGCATGGTGATCTGCATTATTGTGGGATTACTTTCCGGCTACTATCCGGCAAAAAGGCATCGCGTTTGGATCCGATAGAATCACTAAGGTTCGAGTAAGCAGTAATTGAATTCCAAAATTATCAGGAAAACCATTTTCCGGTTCTTTATAAAAATTGAGTTGATGTTTAAATGCGGTATTTTATAAATCAATTTAAATGTTCACTTTTGAGTATAACCAAATAAACAATGAAGGTATCGCGTTTAATTTCAGTTGCATTATTGTTATCAGCTATAGTAGTCTTCAATTCCGGATGTAAGGAAGATGATCCCGTACCTCTTGGTGCAGAAACCAATGCTAAACTATTGGCTGGAGAGCCAGGACAGAGCAAAACATGGAAGCTGACGCTTGGGACTATTCAAATCGATGGAGGACCAATTCAGGCTTTTGGATTTAGTGCCTGTACTCTGGATAACCTATATAAATTTACTAACAATGCCAGTCAGGATTACGAAGCCACCGAAGGGACTGCTAAGTGCGACCCTGCTGATCCTAATCTGATTGAACGCGGAAATTGGGCATTCACTCTTGATGGAGAAATTGTGATTGTCTCCAGTGATGAAATATTTTCCGGTAATGGTTTGTTCTCGTACTACTGGCTTCCGGTGCCTGGCAAAGTCACTGAACTTACTGAAGACAGTTTTGAACTTGAGCTGAACATTAATGATCAACAAACACTTTTGGTTAAATACACTTTTGAGAAGCAATAGTATATGAAGCGGTATCTCGCCCTTGGAGATTCGTATTCAATAGGAGAGTGTGTACAAGTTAATGAGCGGTGGCCGGTCCGGCTTACACAAAGGCTGAATGAAAAGGACTGGCAAATTGAATCAACTACCATTATCGCCACTACAGGATGGCGAACTGACAACCTTCGGGTTGCTCTTGAGATAGCAAATCTGAAACCGGGCTATGACCTGGTTTCCCTGCTTATAGGGGTTAACAATCAATATCAGGGGAAATCTTCGGATGACTATAAAACGGAGTTTGTGCAATTGCTGGATTCAGCAATTCAACTAAGTAAAAAGAAGGAGGGGACTTTTGTAGTCTCAATTCCGGATTATGGATTCACTCCTTTTGGTCAGGCTAAACAAAAAGAGATTTCAAGGGATATCGATTTGTTCAACGAGATTAATAAAAGAATAGCAGAAGACCGGGGAGTTAGCTATTTTGATATCACGGATATATCCAGAGAGGGATTAGAAAAACCCGATCTAATTGCATCGGATGGACTTCATCCTTCTGGAAGTATGTACCGCCTGTGGGTGGATAGAATAGTGAAGGGACTTACATCAAATTAATTACCGAGAAGCGGTTCAATTATTTTTTCCAGATTTTTGGCTACAATGCGGTGACCATCCGGATTCGGATGAATACCATCCGGCAGATTTAACTTCTCATCCCCGGCCACTCCTTCGAGTAAAAAAGGTATTAATACGGCATCATTCATTTTAGCTAAATCTGGGTAAATGTTTTTAAACTCATCGGTATATTCTTTTCCCAAATTTGGAGGTACCATCATTCCGGCAATAACAATCTTTACCTGAGGAAACTTTGCCTTTACTTTATCAAGGATGGATTGGAGGTTTGTTCGCGTTTGATCTAAGGGGAGACCACGAAGACCATCGTTGGCACCTAATTCCAAAACAAAGACATCAATAGGTTGACGAATTATCCAGTCTATTCGTGAAAGCCCCCCGGCTGACGTCTCACCACTCAGACCGGCATTTTATTACTTTTACCTGCTTACCTTTTTTTTTGTAATTCCTTTTCAAGCAGAGCAGGGAACGCTTCTTCCATCGACAGGCCATAACCCGCGGTGAGGCTGTCGCCAAAAAAGAGAATAACAGGTGGAGTACCAGATGAAAGGGGGATTGTTGCCAGTACTATAAGAAGGATTTTTTTTGCTCCTATCATAGCAGTATGTTGTAAACAAAAGAATAATTAAACGTGTTCATACGTCATTAAAGTATCTTGCGCTTGCAAGAAACGATTTAGTTTCCAAAACGTTAGTACAAAATCATGCCAGATATCATATTACAAGCTGAAGAATTAACAAAGATTTATAAATCAGGTGAAAAGGACCTGACTGTTCTTGACAGTGTAAGTTTTAGTGCCACTCAGGGCAATAGCCTTTCCATTATTGGCCCCTCCGGGAGCGGTAAAACCACGCTGTTGGGCCTTTGTGCCGGGCTGGATGTTCCAACCCGAGGGACCGTATCATTAATGGGTTTTAAGCTAAATGTTATGGATGAGGATGACCGAGCTTACATCCGAAATCAATTTGTCGGTTTTGTATTTCAGAATTTTCAACTCTTATCAACATTGACGGCTTTGGAAAATGTTATGGTACCCTTAGAATTGAGAGGAGATAAAGGGGTGGAGCCAAAGGCAGCCGAACTTTTAGCACGGGTAGGGTTGGGAGACCGAATGGATCATTACCCTGCTCAACTTTCGGGTGGAGAGCAGCAACGGGTAGCCATGGCAAGAGCATTTATTACAGACCCTAAAATTCTTTTTGCAGACGAACCAACCGGAAATTTAGATGAAGAGAACGCGAAACATGTAACCGATATCTTGTTTCAACTGAACAAAGAACAGCAAACAACACTGGTGTTAGTGACGCATAATCTTGAATTGGCCAAGCGTACCCAGCGGATTCTAACCATGCGGGGTGGAAGGCTGGTAGAGGAGAAGATTCTGTCAACGGTATGATTGAATACGTCATCAAGATAAAGCGCAAGACGAAATCCATATTTCAGGACGGATGGGTATGGCGCATGGCTTGGCGTGATGCCCGCCATAATTTTTTTCGCTTACTGCTATTTGCTTCTTCCTTAACAACCGGAATCGCAGCCGTTGTAGCTATTGGATCATTAAATTATTCCTTGCGAAATGATTTAGACCGCAATGCCAAAGAGTTGCTGGGAGCAGATTTTGTGGCCAATGGCAATAAGGCGTTTGAACGCGAAATACGGGCTGCATTTGATTCAACAGAATTCGAGCAAGCATCGGAGCGCGAACTGGCTTCGATGGTTTTATTCAGCCATACCCGGCAGACACGCCTGGTCAGGGTGGTTGGTCTTGAGGGAAATTTTCCGTTTTATGGTGAGGTTGGAACTTTACCTTCCGATGCTTATTCTAAAATTAAGGGAGGAGGCTATGCGATGCTTGATGAGTCACTGGCTTCACAATACGAAGTAAGCTCAGGTGATACCTTACGAATCGGAAACCGGGAATTTCTTGTATCCGGTGTTGTGCAAAAATGGCCGGGCAGCAGTGGTATATTGACAACATTTACTCCTTCCGTTTATATATCAGATGCTGAACTGGATTCAACAGGATTGATTCAGTATGGTAGTCGTGTTTCGTATAAGCAATATTTTAAAACAAATTCGGATAAGGATGTCGAGGATCTTACCAAAAAATTAAGACCCCTGCTTCGAAAATATGGACATGGATTTGATACTGTAGAGGAAAGAAAAGAAGAGTTAGGTGAGGGGTTTCAATCAGTATACCGATTTTTTTCATTGCTTGCTTTTGTAGCGTTGTTGCTGGGTTGCATTGGAGTGGCCAGTTCAGTGCATATCTATGCAACAGAAAAACGTGAAGAGGTAGCCGTCTTACGTTGTGTTGGTTCATCCGGCTGGCAGGCATTTAATATTTTCTTCATTCAGGTTTTTCTTTTGGGCATATTGGCCAGCATTGCCGGATCGCTCATCGGCTTGGGAATTCAGCAAGCCATACCCTATGTGTTTAAGGACTTCATGCCGATGGAGCTTGACTTTATGATTTCGTGGGGATCAGTTGTAGAAGGTATCATATTAGGAGTAGTTGTATCAATTTTGTTTACTATCCTTCCGCTCGTCATTATTCGATTTGTACCTCCTTTATCTGTGTTGCGATCGGACTACAAGCAGAAAAGAGTCTTTTCAAAAACCAGACTTACAGCCATAATCTTAATCATTTTGTTTCCTTTTATTGCAGCTGCCTATCAAACTTCAAACTGGCTCGTGGGCATCGCCTTTACAATTGGTATTGCACTGGCATTGTTTAGCCTTGCGGGAGTAGCTATCGCGTTGCTATGGGTTGTTCGGAAGTTCTTTCCAAAAAAATCCGGTTTTGTATTTCGTCACGCGCTCTCCAATTTATTCAGACCAAATAATCAGACCCGGGTGTTGATGGTTTCGATCGGGCTGGGAGCTTTCATTATCGCTACGTTGAGCATCACACAAAGCAGTTTGCTGGGACAGGTTGAGTTTACCGGAAATGAAAATCAATCCAATACTATTTTATTTGATATTCAGCCTTCCCAGATAGAGGGCGTTGTGAAGCTGATTAAAGAGCATAACCTGCCTGCCAATCAAACCGTGCCAATAGTCACTTGTCGGCTAAGCTCAATAAAAGGAAGGACTGTTGATGTAATCCAGAAAGATACCGTTGACCGATTGCCGAATTGGGCGTTAACACGTGAGTACCGGGTTACTTACCGGGATAGTCTGCATGTTTCGGAAGAACTTATTAAGGGAAAAGTCCATCAAATAACCGGAAGAGATTCAGTTTGGGTTACCATTTCGGAAGGTATGCAGGACAACTTACGCGTGGATGTTGGTGATTCGTTGATTTTTGACGTTCAGGGCGTACCTATTCCTGTTCGTATTAGTGGCATTCGAAAAGTTGATTGGTCACAGGATCCGCCCAATTTTATCTTTGTCTTCCCTCGTGGCGTTCTTGAACAGGCTCCTCAGATTTGGGTTGCCACCACGCGGGTTGATGATCCACAAGTAGCCAACCGGTTTCAGCAGGAGTTGGTGATGGGCTTCCCCAACGTTTCATTAATTGACCTGCGACTAATTCTTAGCACCATCAATGAATTATTTGATAAGATTGGTATGGTGGTTCGGTTCCTTGCGCTATTCAGTATTATAACCGGCCTTGTAGTTTTGGCCGGGGCTGTGATGAACAGTAAGTATGTTCGCATAAAGGAAAACGTATTACTTCGGACGATTGGCGCCCGCACTAATCAAATCATGAAGATCACGCTGATTGAATATACTTACCTCGGGCTATTTTCAGCTCTAACCGGTGTGCTCTTATCTGTCATTGCAGGATTTTTCCTCACTAAATTCTTTTTCGAAATTACTTTTTCCTTGAACTACCTGGAGTTGTTCCTGATCGGACTTGGAGTTGTGATTTTGACTGTAAGTATTGGTTGGTTTAATTCCAGAGAAGTTATTTCAACACCACCGCTGCAAATTTTAAGAAAGGAAAGCTAACCTATCCTGTAAATTTTGCTCGTGTACTCACTTAATAGTGCTAGTTATCAAATGATGTCACGGTTTTTTTTAATTAGTTGTTTTCTATGGTTATAGAAAAAATAATCAATTGCGCCAAAAAACAGAAAACTATATCCCAGTAGTTCAGTTCCTTCTTCAGCAGCATTTTTAATCCAACGATATGAACCGGTTAAATCTGCATTTAGTATATTGAACCATATAGTATGTAATCCATATAGTCTGGAGAAAATTAATACAATGAGTATTCCACATAACGTTAGGCCAAAGGAAGGGGTGTCTACAAACTTCCTTAAAGGCTTTAGCAGTGTAAGCCTGTTTTTATTAACCAAGTAAGTTGTGACAAGTAGAATCACGATCACAATAGTTTGCCACATTCCAGAAAACCATGTATGAAAGTAATTATTGTATTCTCGTGCAAGTGCTGACAGGTATACGCCTAAAAATGCCAGAGCCAAGCCTTTCACTTTTGGAAATTTGTAAGCAATTATTACATAAACGATGCACAATAGAAGTAGAAAAACCTCTTGTGCAATTTCTGTATAAGATAATTCACCGAATTTACCTTTTGCGGGATCTGAGGACGAGTCAAGTACCATTAAATACCAAATACCAATGAGAATAGAGCCATAGATTGAGCTTTTGATTACGGTAAATAGGATTGGGTTTAAATAGAGAAGTCTTTTCATTTATTTCAAATAATATTTTAGGTTTAACCCTGTCAAATCTACTTTATTTAGGTTTGATATTCTGGGATTTGACGGAAAAATCTTACGCAATAAGAACTATAATTCCCGCTGACGTTTTTGGGCGATTCGCTTAAAAACGATTCGCGATGAAACCAGAATAAAAATAAATAGTGGGAAAGATAAAATGGCCCAAACTCCGACACCGAGAATCACTGCAAATCCAACTTCACTGATGGCGAAAAAAAAATCAATTTTGAACAGATTAATAAGTTGTTCGGAGGAGTAGGGTAGCGGATTGATATTAAAAATATACGACCCCGTTTTAATAAAGGGGTATATGAGTGCCAGTTGCAATGGATATACCGCATAATTCACCATCTGCAATATGGCTACATTAATCTTTAAGAGCGGGGCTAGAAAAAAACATAGTAAAGTTGAAATGCCCCAGACCGGAAGAATACCCACAACAACGCCCAGTGCAACCGCTAAGGCCAACTTTTCAGGGGTAGTTCCTGATTTTAAATACCCAATTAGTCTTCTCCAGAACTTCTTTACCACTTCCTAACTTAAATATAACCTGCGATTTTATAGGATAGATATCCAACGTTTTCTTTGATCAGATGATGCCAGATAATGACGGCATCAACTTTTGGAATAAACAGGACGTCAAAGCTGTAAGTGCGTTTATGGGTTAAAAAGTCAGCGCTGAAAACATCCATATTCCAGCTTTGTTTCGCAAAGCACGCTCTTGCCCTTCGCATGTGAAATCCGGAGGTGATCAAGAGACAATTTTCCGGAGTTGTAATTTTTTCCAGCTTCTTTCTGGATTGGACAGCCGACTCATATGTATTCCGGGATTCATCCTCTATAAGGATATCCTCCATGTTAACACCCATTAAAATAAATGCATCCGAAAGTTCCCGGGCCTCGCGTTTTCCGATGTCAATTAATCGTCCGCTACCACCTGATATAAGTATTTTTTTAATAACACCGGATTTATACAGTTGAACCGTATGTGTGACACGATCGGCTCCACGTTGGAAGTAAACCCGGTCATTTATTTCCATATTTCCCTTAGTAACACCGGTCAGTACTATTCCCCAATCATATTTCTTATGCATGTCGGCAAGAGGCGTGGCCGGCACTTCCCATAAGCGCATCGCCTCATTGGCTATGAATTCGTTTGACCAGAATAGAAGCAGGATAAGCGCTGTGAAAAAAATCTATTTTCCATTTCTTTGCTTTAATAAAATTGAGGTAATGAAAAGGATAATGATGATGGTGAGGGGCATCATCAGGTAACTCAGTGTTTTAGAAAGAAAGAAAAACATTTTATGGTTACATCCGCTTTGGAAGAGGATTTGATAAATTACTCAGGCCATCGATAATTTTTCTCAGCACTTCATAATAAAGTGTGATTGCCATGATTAATGTCATCGCCCAGATCACTCCTGTATTGAAAAACAGCGTATCAATATTTTTATTCAGGAAATGCTTTTTGGGCATATAAAACTGTGCATTGAAGTCAATGATGTGCTCGGGATCAGGATCTTTGTACACCGGAAATATTTTTTGAACGAACCTCCCATCTTTTTCGATGATCCTGTGTGTTTCGGCTGTGTTTCGAACCAATTCTGTAATGGCTTCATTTTGATAAGCACCCTTGAATTCTTCAAAAGCCTTTTTCCTTTTCAGCGGTATCGGTTTGTTTTTTTACTATAGCCTCTTTTTCCTTTTCAGCTTTATTATATCGGTTGATATAATATTTTTTGAGTACGCTTAAAAAGTAATTAGTTTTCTGATAAACCAATGAATCAAAATGAACCGGGTTTATCTTCTCCAGGTAGTCGAAATTTTCATCACCTATTTTCTTTAATTCATTACCAATTTCATTTTGAACCAATTTGAGACTTTTTGATACTTCATCCTGAATAATAGGTTCGGGTTTGGAAATATTTTGCAGGGCAAAATCCAGCTTTGACTCAAGGGCAGGTATCAGATAAATCTTTTTGTAATCTGATTCTGCCATCATTTTATCAAACGGATAGAATTCCTTTTCAAATTCATTGTCTTTGTACTGGGCCACCATGGCGGCTTCAAAGCCCCAGCGTGAGGCCATTAGATCTCCGATGAATGGAACAGTAGCTGTATTGCCAATGATGGGGTTTAACTTATCGAACTTTACGACAACACCGCTAAGGATAAGTTGCGGAATAAGAAGGATAGGAATAAGTATATAAATGGTTATGGCAGAATTAAACGCTGAACTGATATTAAGGCCCAGTAAATTAGCAAAGCATGAAGCGGTGAAGAGGATAAACCAATGGGTGACTAACAAACCCTTGATTTCAAGGTAGTAATTACCAACTAGCACAAAGAACATTGTTTGAATAGCTGAGATCAGGAACAAAATCAAAATTTTTGAAAGAATGTAGCTGCTCCGGCTTAGGTTCAGAAAGGATTCTCTTTTCAAAATCTTCCGATCGCGAATAATCTCCTCGGCACTTACCGTAAGTCCCATAAACAAGGCCACAATGATGCTCATGAAAAAATAAGCCGGCATGTTCAGGTTTTTGCTAAACAGATATTCGGCATGAAACGGATCATCAATATTTCTAAACTTAACAATGAAAGCAAGAATGAAGGCCAGCAACGGAGCTTCAAGCAATGTTATGGCCAGGTATTGCTTGTTACTGATTTTTGACAATAGATCGCGCCACGAAAACAACTTGATTTGCTTAATCCAATTCGGGATGCGCAATGAAGAGACCAGCAGATCGGGCGATCGTTCTAATTTCTCAACGGTTTTCGATTCAAGGTAAAGTTTGTTCCATTGAGCCGGACTGAATTTACGTTCATTGGTAAAGTTGCCATACTCATTGAGTACTTTAGTTTCGATGATGTTAAATATCTGTTCAGGATTCACATTGCCGCAGTCCTTACATTCACCCAGTTCGCTATTGACCAAATTTATCCTTCGCTTAAAGTAGGTCAATGAGTCGATTGGATTTCCATAATAAATCTGGAAGCCACCGGTATCGAGGATGAGCAGTTTATCAAACATTTTAAAAATGTCAGACGAGGGTTGATGGATGACCGTAAATACCAGTTTGCCTTTAAGGCTGAGCTCCTTGAGAAGTTCGATTACATTTTCTGAATCGCGGGATGAAAGACCGGAAGTGGGCTCATCGCAAAAAAGAACAGCTGGTTTGCGCAACAGCTCCAGGCCGATATTTAATCGCTTGCGCTGACCCCCACTAATTGTTTTTTGAAGTGGAGAGCCAACTTTAAGATGTTTGATTTCATTAAGCCCTAGATCTTCCAGCGTTTTAAGAACCAAAAAATAGATTTCTTCTTCTGATTTATTGGTAAAACACAATTTGGCAGCAAAGTAAAGGTTCTGATATACGGTAAGATCTTCAATGAGTAAATCATCCTGCGGAACAAATCCAATGATACCTTCTACTTTATGGGGTTCCTTGTGGATGTTAATGCCATTGATCAGCACTTCGCCCCGGGTAGGTCTTTCGGTGCCATTCAAAACATGAAGTAGCGTGGATTTACCGGCTCCACTGGCGCCCATCAATGCAATCAGTCTTCCGGATTCTTCAAAAAGATTTACCTCACGCAGTCCAAGCTTTCCATTTTTAAATTCATAGTCGATATTGCGACCTTCAAACGTTATGCGGATGCCGGTGTCGCTTTGTTTGAAAATCGACAGTATATCTCCATAATAAACCGGTGTATCTGAATCCCATCGAAAAGTTCCTCCGGTACCCAGAATGTGAACATTATTAGGTTTTTGTGGAATCCCGTTAAGGTAGATGTCATCGTTTCCGATGTATTTAAAAAAATAAATGTTATCCTTT
>JAAUQD010000178.1 GCA_012032815.1 Flammeovirgaceae bacterium | reverse complement strand
GCCCTGGACATTCGGAGATACATTAAACGATCACCCCATCGCTAACCGCTTTCTTAATGGCCATTAAACGGACCTGCTGAAGGAGCATTTCCTGACCCATAGGTCTCTAAACAATAGCCCTAAGTCCCGGTATGGATATCATGGCAACAATTGAAGATTCGCTTAACCCGGGAAAAAGTTTGAGGATGAGTACAGAACGATCAAATTTGGATCGAAGAATCAAATCCATATTTTCTTTCGACTGATGTATATATGGATGATTAAATTCAATCTTTACCCCCGCCTTGGCTAATGCAGGATAATTCTCAGACTTGAAGGCATCAAAACTCATACTCTCTACTTTTCGGGTTCGATTACCCCTAAAGAGTTCATAATCGAAATAAACACAAACCTCAGGGACAGCCGATCTGCCATCTCGTTTTGAGGCTGCGATTTCCAATGATGTGATTAAATTCTCCCGCGCATCTGAACGTGGATCTGAAATAGGGAGTTGCGCTCCGGTAAGAATAACAGGCTTTTGAAGGTTCAGCAGCATGAAGCTTAGTGCCGAGGCGGTATATGCCATCGTGTCGGTTCCGTGAAGTATCACAAAGCCGTCCTGATCATTATAGTGTTCTTTAATTATCCGGCTGATTTCTATCCAGTGGTTCGGATCAATGTCTGAGGAATCGATTGGTTGATCAAAGGAAACAACTGTGAGGTCGAGAAATAAATTACGCAGCGTAGGAAGGTGTTCTACAATTTGTGAGAAATCCAATGGGATAAGAACCCCTGAGGAATCACGAACCATCCCAAAGGTGCCTCCCGTATAAATGATCATAACCCGAGCGTTCGCCTTATCAGATGATACTGTCTTTAAACTTATAACCTTATGATTCATAATTCAATTTAAAAATCTTCGTAGCATTTTGTGTAGTTTCTCTACATACCTCATCGGTTGTTACTTTTTTTATCTCAGCTATACGATTAACAATTAAAGGGATAAATGACGGTTCGTTGCGTTTTCCCCGATGAGGAACAGGGGCCAGGTACGGACTGTCAGTTTCCAGTACCATGTTTACCAAACCTATATCGGGCAGTACCTGATCGAGCCCTCCATTTTTGAATGTCGAAACGCCACCTATTCCCAAATAGAACCCAAGATCAACAATATCTTTCGCCTGACTAACCGTACCTGAAAACAATGGAATATTCCTTTCAATTTACCATCCGATAGTTTCCTGACCAACTCAATGGTTTGATCAAGTGATTCGCGGCAATGAATGACAACCGGGAGATTCATCTCTTTAGCCCAGTTTACCTGAATGGTAAACGCTTCCTGCTGCTCGTTCCAAAATGTTTTGTCCCAGTATAAATCAGTGCCTATCTCCCCTATTGCGCAAAACTCCTTTTTGTTTAGCCATTGTTCAACGAGATACAACTCCTTTTCAAAATCCTTTTTTACCGAGCAGGGATGAAGCCCCATCATAGGCGTGCACACACCTGAGAACTTCGATTCGGCCTCCAGCATTCTATCAATGGATGAGTGATCAATGTTTGGCATGAAAATCTTCCGGCAACCGACCTGCGTTGCCCGATCCATCATTTCGACACGATCTTTATCAAACTCATTCAAATAAACATGAGCATGCGTATCTATCCAGTTTTCCACCTTATTGCTTGCCATGCTTCAGAAAAAAATTATCCAGCTCATTTGAAAGCAAATTATCATGCCTTGCAGTAAATCCCGAATATCCGATTGAGTTTTCGATAGCCAGCGAAAGATTAAAATCAGATTGATTCATCGAGTAAGCAATCCTTTTTTTGCGGAATCGCCAAGCCAGATACTCCTGCTCGGTTTGACCAGGCGTGGGAATGAAGATCGCTTTCTTTCCTAATCGATGGAGATCCATAATGGTAGTATATCCTGACCGGCTAATAATTAAATCGGATTGAAGGATCAGATGATTCAGTTCTTCGGCTGGCAAATAGTCAAATTCGTCAATGTTCTTAATTTTATTTATTGCGTTTAAAATGGGTTTCCCCCTTACCAGGGCACAACGTTTTCCTGATTTTATAAAATCTCTCCTGATTATATCCTCAAAAATTGTACGTTGTGGCTCAGGGCCAGATACAATACACAAATAATCATAGGTTATCTTTTGCGGAATATCATTTTGAAAACGGGATATTGGACCTATATAAACTGTTCCTTCATTAATCACTTCGGATAATTTTCCGGAAAGACTTTCCTCACCATTGTAATCCGGTACCCAGCAGCGTGAAAATCGATTAATCATTCTTCGATTAAAGAAATTGATTATGCCTTTTGCCCATCCCATTGATCGGGGAACCTGAATTTTGAGCTGATGCGTAAGAAAAATGGATTGTACTTTTGAACTCCAACACCCATACCGATTATCTGAAATTATTAAATCGAAGCTTTGTTGAGCTGTTAAGTGTTCTATTACCTGATGTTCTTTCCTTATAGCAAATAGAAATTTTGGCAACTGCCCGAGTATTTTTATAAACGTCCACTGCCCGGATGAATACGTTGCCTTATAAGAAGGAAGTGTGGTGTAGTTCAGATTTGGAAACTCCCTCTTTAAAACAAGTAAGGCATCTCCATCACTGGCGATCACCACCTGACATTGTCGATCGAGCAATCCTTTGATGATGGGTATGCACCGGGTAGAATGACCAAGCCCCCAGTTGAGAGGCGCAACTAATACATTGAATTTTCTATCCATCTGGCTACAAACAAAACTACGTGTTAGCCGGAATCAATGAAGGAATGTATCCACGTTCTTCAATCTGATCGAGGAATCGCGGCAAAATAAATCGGAGATTTTTTTCAGCTTTAACACTATCATGAAACACAATGATTGATCCATCCCGCACGGCTCCAAGTGATCCTTTTAAACACCGCTCGGCAGATAGATTGGCAAAATCATAACTCAGTACATCCCACATTACAATTCTATACGTTGATAGGACCTTTATCTGATTTCTCTTTATCCTGCCATATGGAGGTCTGAACAATAAATTATCTGCCTTCATCACATTACGACAATCTTCAACATCTTGTTCATAGGTAGTGATGTCGGTTTTCCAACCATTGCTATGATGAAACGTATGATTGGCCACCCTATGCCCTGCTGATTTCACCCTTTCAAATATATTTTGATGTTTTTTTACATTGTCACCAATACAAAAAATGTTGCCTTAAAATTTCGACTTGCTAATTCTTCCAGTACAAATTCAGTTGGGCCGGGAACCGGGCCATCATCAAAGGTGAGATATATTTTTTTTGACCAGGCGGCATGCGCCAAAGAAGTGTTGGATAGAACGCGCTTAAAATTGAAGGGGACCTGAAAAATGGTATAAGCATGAATTAAAAATTCACCCTGCAGGACAACATCGTAATATCATCGCGGTATCCATTCCGGCCCTTAAACCCATCGAGGTCTACAATAATATCCTGATGAATAGTCTTTAAATCCTTTTGATAGTTCTTGGTAAAGTATTCCTGAAGTCTTGCCGACCCAAATTCCTCCCCGCTTTCGCTCAGGGTCTCTGTGAGTCCATCAGTAAAACAAAACAAGACAAACTCATCGAGATCGGTAACAAAACCCTCGTTGATAAAAGGCAGCGGGTGCATCGCACCAAGAACGGTGCAGCCGTCTTCAAGGAGTCGTATGCCCTCCTTGGTACAAAGCAAAGGAGCATTATGACCTGCATTTACATATACCAATGTCTTGAGGCTCAAGTCATATATCCCGGCAAAGAAAGTAATGAATTTTTCGCCCTTGGTATTTTCCAGAACCTGAAAATTCAAAGCCTCCACAATCTCCTTCAAATTTGGAGTCTGCCTTAGTAATGTTCGTAAAGAAGCCTGAAAATTAGACATCATGAGTGCGGCCGGAATTCCTTTACCACTAACGTCAGCAACACAAATAAGAAACTGGTTTTTATTAATTGGAACAAAATCATAGTAATCGCCTCCTACCAGGTCATGGGGAAGATAGCTCGCTTCCAATTTGAGGATATCCGTATTCGGCAATGAATCAGGGAATAAAAACTGCTGTACATCGCTGGCAATCTCCAACTCCTTTCGGAAAGCTTCCTGTTCCAGTTGTTTTCTGGCCAACTTTTTATTCTCTATGGCAACAATAATGATGTTGCTAATGGCCTGAATGAATTTAATACTTTCTCCATGCTCGTGTTCTTCATACCCCAATCCACCTACAAACA
>JAAUQD010000177.1 GCA_012032815.1 Flammeovirgaceae bacterium | reverse complement strand
ATACTGAAATTTGGATCAGCTAATTCAAGGGATTCACGCCAATTTGAATTTTGCTCTTTCGACTTCTTGAACACAAGTTTTGATGCTAAAATCACGTTGCCTGCACTTACTATAGCCTCTTGCAATTGTCTATTGGCAAGTGAGTCTAACAATTGAGGACAATTATGAATGTCTGTATATTCTCCACAATTAAAATGAACATTAACAGCGATTGCCTTTGGAGAGAATTTACTGAGAATACTAATCTGTTCAGCAATACCGCTTCGGTCAAGCTGACCAATATTTACCAGCACAATGTTTTCATCCCTGTTTTCGTTTGTTTGGCGAGTTGAAAAGGCGAAATCTTCAAATTCAAAACTTTGTAAAGCAGATTGCTCAGGAAAAGCGATTTTAAAAATCCACATGCCCATGATGCGGTTCACAAACACGGTGATCAGACATGAAAGAATCAGGATAATAACGGAATGACGGAGAATGGTTTTCATTTAGTAAAACCAAATTACTTAAAAGATTCAGACTTGGTATCCTAAAGCCATACATGTAAAAAAAATCCATAAAAAAAGGTCAGCTCGTGCTGACCTTTTGTTTCGAAACTTACTTCGCTATTTCTTCTTCTTCTTAGTAGCCTTCTTCTTAGTGGCTTTCTTCTTAGTAGCTTTCTTAGCTTTCTTTTTTGCTTTCTTTGCCATAGCATTTTGTGTTTTAGTTGAACAAATTTTAAAAAATAATGATATGAAGGTACTAATAATTATGAAAATTGCAAATTCCTATAATTTTTTTTCATGTTCCTCTCAAAGTGTTACTTGAAGTATAGAAGTTTAAGTGATTTTAATTTTTATTTCTTTCGTACTCGAGAACATAAATTGTTGTTGTTGGTATTGATCGAAAAAAAACTCGATGTAGTCTTGATGCCAATGCATCATTACGAGTTTTAGTTTTATATCTGTCTCATTAAATCTTCAATTACTCCCTCTTTATACCGTGGTCATCACACGAATTTGAAGAGATAATTAAGTGGACAATCAGAAACACAGGTATTGACAACACCCCTAAACTGCGATTACATTGAAATTAAATCAATACACAAAAAACAGCATAAACGACCCTAAATTCAAGGATTATCATACCTTTGCAATCACATTTGGCCTCGTAGTTAAATGGATATAACGTGAGCCTCCGAAGCTCAAGATGCAGGTTCGATTCCTGCCGAGGCTACTGCTACAATGATCACAACGATTGGATTTCCTTTTGATGACCATTCTTCCTTTTTAAGAGGACCCGCCAAAGGGCCGGCTGCAATTCGCAAAGCTTTTCATTCACCTTCTTCCAACTATTTTTCTGAGACAGGCACTGATTTGCAGGATCACTTATCACTTGTTGATGTGGGTGATCTTGATCTTTCGGATACCCAAAAAATAATTGAAAAAATTTCAAAAAAAGTTGAAGAAATTGTCAAAAAGTCTTCAAAAATCGTGTGTCTGGGTGGCGATCACTCCATTACCTATCCCATCATCAAAGGGGTATCTGCGCATTATGATAACCTCAACATTCTTCACATCGATGCACATGCCGATGTGTATGATGACTTTGAAGGAAACAAGTTTTCACATGCTTGTCCCTTTGCTCGAATCATGGAAAGCAAGCTGGCGAAGCGACTGGTTCAGGTTGGAATCAGAACACTAAATGATCATCAACGCAATCAGATCAAAAAATTTGGTATTGAGACCATTGAAATGCGCGACTGGACGGATCACCATAAATTAAAATTTGATGGGCCGCTCTACATTTCGTTGGACATGGATGCTTTTGATCCAGCATACGCTCCGGGTGTCTCTCATCATGAGCCGGGTGGTTTTACAACCCGCCAGGTAATTTCTTTGATTCAGAATCTCGAAGCTAATATCATTGGAGCTGACATTGTAGAATTAAATCCCGATCGCGATGTGAATGGAATCACCGCAACGCTGGCTGCTAAAATGTATAAAGAGATTCATGCAAAAATGATAAATCCAAAAACGCGGGATGATTAAGACCGGCTACTACACAGATCTGGTTCTTTTTTATATTGAAAATATCCGGGCAGATGTGTATGCGGACGTGGATATGTAAAAAAACTAAATGACGAAAGATCGGTTTTCAGGTCATGCGGATAAATATGCGGTCTTCCGCCCGACCTATCCGCAGCAATTGTATCAGCACATTCTATCGAAGACGTCTGGCAGAAAAACGGCATGGGATTGTGGAACCGGCAATGGACAGGTAGCACGTGATTTAGCCAATCATTTTGAAAAGGTTGAAGCCACGGACATCAGTCAAAAACAAATTGATAATGCAGCGATACACCCTTCGATTACCTATTCAATCTCAGCTGCTGAAAAGACTACTTTCAACGACAACTCGTTTGATTTGATCACCGTGGCGCAGGCGCTGCACTGGTTTTCGCTCAATGATTTTTTCAAGGAGGTGCAGCGGGTTGGGAAGAAAGGCGCAACCCTGGCGGTTTGGGGGTATAATCTGCCACGCCTTGACAAAGAAATCGACAAGGTGCTTGATCATTTTTATACAGAATTTATTGGAGCGTACTGGGATACGGAACGGAGACTGGTGGAAACCCGGTATGCAAATCTTGAATTTCCTTTTCGGGAAAAAGAATACTGGACGAATCAGATTATTACATCGTGGAGCTATGAAGATTTTATCGGGTATGTGAACACCTGGTCGGCAGTGCAGAATTATATCAAGGTTCACCAATCAAATCCGGTTGACCATCATTTTGAGAAAATTAAACCGTTGTTCAATGAGAATAAAATTGATGTTTCATTCCCATTATTTTTATGGACCAGCAAGATCAAATAGCGCGTGGCAATTCCAGCATGATTTCTGCGTTACTACATCACCAATGAAAAGAGGGCTGAATTTTTTGACCGTGCTTATTTTGTTCAGTGTCGTGCATTATGCACATGGGCAACCGACATTTTCCGAAAGACTCGTTGAAGCCGCAGTTTCGCTAACACAAGATCAGGTCGTTTACGATCCTTCTTATTTTTCGATTCCTTACCCCGGAGGTGATGTGCCTTCAACTAAAGGTGTTTGTACCGATGTAATTATCCGCGCTTACCGCAAGGTTGGTATTGATCTTCAACAAGAAGTGCATGACGATATGGTGGCGAATTTTTCAGCCTACCCCAATCTTTGGAATCTTTCGAAAACAGACAAAAACATTGACCACCGCAGAGTGCCCAATCTCATGGCATTCTTTTCCAGGCATGGAAAAATAAAACCAATAACACAGCGGGCTTCGGATTATGTACCCGGAGATATTGTGTGCTGGAATTTGGGCGGAGCCATTACCCATATTGGCATTGTAGTGAATCAAAAGTCAACTGACGGGTTGCGAAATCTCATTGTACATAACATTGGTGGTGGCCAGGTGATGGAGGATATCCTTTTTAACTTTAAAATTATCGGGCATTACACCTATCCAAAATAGACATTAGCCTTCCAAAGAATAGTTGAATTGGCATTCCATTCTATTCCTTATCTTCCCTGAAATAATCTGACTATGAAAAAAATTCTGGCATTTCTTCTCATTGCACTTTTCTTCTCGGCCTGTAAAAAGCAGGAATACGATGTCATCATTCGCGGGGGTACGGTCTATGACGGATCGGGCAACGCACCTGTAGTTACTGATGTGGGCATCAATGCCGACACGGTTGCTTTTGTAGGCGATCTTTCTTCAGCAGTGGGCAAAAAAGAAGTGGATGCCACCGGCAAGGCTGTCGCTCCGGGTTTTATCAACATGCTGAGCTGGTCTACCGAGTCGCTGATCATAGATGGCAATTCGCAAAGTGATATCCGGCAGGGTGTAACGCTTGAAGTGTTTGGTGAAGGCTGGTCCATGGGCCCTCAGAATGACCAGATGAAAGAAAATGGGCGCAATAACATGCGTGAGCATGAATATGAAATCGACTGGACGACACTGGATGAATACCTGGAATCACTAGTAAGGCGTGGTATATCTACCAATGTCGCCTCGTTTGTTGGGGCCACCACGCTGCGCATTCATGAACTGGGATTTGAAAATCGTCCGGCCACACCGGAAGAAATGGAACGGATGAAAGCGCTGGCACGTCAGGCGATGGAAGATGGTGCCATGGGCATCGGATCTTCGCTGATCTACGCGCCCGCCAACTACGCGCCCACAGAAGAGCTCATTGAATTGTGCAAAGTTGCGAGTGAATACAATGGTATGTACATCACG
>JAAUQD010000176.1 GCA_012032815.1 Flammeovirgaceae bacterium | reverse complement strand
ATTTGAATCTCTTCCGACCTTCGTTCAATGATGTTATTGACAAAATAAATGGAAAACGAAAGAACAGGAAGAGGGATCAGGGCATACCAGGTCAACTTTGGACTAATGCTGAACATGATGGGAATAAGAATGAGGAACAACGTGATCAACTGGAGGCCATACATAATCGATGGGCCAACATACATACGTACACGGGCTACGTCTTCTGAAATTCGGTTTAGTAAATCACCAGTATTATTTCTCCGGTAAAAACTAAGCGATAAGGATTGATAATGTTCAAACACCTCGTTCTTTAAATCGTATTCCACAAGCCTGCTCATCACTATAAGGGTTTGTCTTACGAAGTAGAGAAAAAGTCCTCGCAAAAATGCCATTATCAAAATGAGGATAACATAGAAAAGGACACTGGAGGCGAATACTTCAAAAAAGTCCTGCTGGATATCGGCATTATGAAAGGCATTGTAAAGCTTTAGGTTGTCAACAACTAAATCGATCGAATGCCGTACAAGCTGAGCGGGGAGTATTTGAAAAATGTTAGAAATTATAACAAACACCAATCCCCACATGAGATGCCATTTGTACTTAAGTAAATATTTGTTCAGGTATTTAAGTTCTTTCACGATCGAATCGAAGGTCTATTGTAATAAAAACGAATATTATGAGTTATGGTAACGGATTGAAGTTGAGATTGAAATAGTTTAAGAAAAAAGATACTTTTGCCGCGTGTTTTGAATCAGGCATTTTTGATGCTCAATGTAAACAACGTCCAAACGTAAATAAACAGGCATGGAAATCAAAGAAGAGAAAATTGTAGAACGTGAAGGAGTGTTTGGAAAAATCACCCAGCTTGGGCATGAGCAGATCGTTTATTGTTATGACGAACCTACCGGGCTAAAGGCTCTTATCGGTATTCACAGTACGGTGTTAGGCCCCGCATTGGGGGGTACCCGCATGTGGAATTATAACAGCGAGCAGGAAGCCCTGACAGATGTAATTCGTCTTTCCAGAGGAATGACATTTAAAGCCGCTATCAGTGGACTGAATCTTGGTGGAGGCAAAGCAGTAATAATCGGTGATGCCAAGGTGATGAAAACGGAAGCATTCCTCCGAAGATTTGGAAAATTCGTTGAAAGCCTGAATGGAAAATATATAACAGCTGAGGATGTGAACATGAAAACAGCTGATATGGAATACATAGCCATGGAAACCAAACACGTTACAGGATTGCCTGAATCGCGTGGCGGTGGAGGAGATCCTTCACCCGTTACTGCGTATGGCACATACCTGGGCATGAAAGCTACCGCGAAGAAAGTTTTCGGCAAAGACAGCTTACAAGGAAAGAAAATTGGTGTTCAGGGGGTTGGCCAGGTGGGCATGTATTTGGTCGAATATCTCGTGAAGGAAAAGGCGAATGTATTCATCACCGATATTTCTGAAGAGAAAATGTCAAACGTTGCTAAGAAATTTGGTGTAACCGCTGTCAATCAGGATAAGATTTATGACCTGGATATGGACATTTTCTCGCCCTGCGCATTAGGGGCTACTTTAAATGATGATACGATCTCCAGATTTAAATGCTCAATAATTGCCGGTGGAGCAAATAACCAATTGAAGGATGAGAAAAAACACGCATACATGCTCATGGATCGGGGCATCGTATATGCGCCCGATTTTCTGATCAATGCGGGAGGATTGATAAACGTATACAATGAATATCTTGGCAATTACAATCGTGACAACGTGATGCGTCATGCTGAAAAAATTTATTCAACGTGTTTAAATATTTTGAATCTGGCAGAAAATGAAAAAATAAGCAGCCAGGAAGCAGCCATTCAATTAGCAGAAAAGCGAATTGCTGAAGTGGGTAGAGTAAGAATACCCAGATAGATTTTTTCCCTTGACTTGCCAGGCAGGCAAGCATATTATATTACGTTCTTTTTATGCTTAACAGACGCGCACTCAGAGTAAAAATTATGCAAAGTCTTTTTGCTTATGCGCAATGCAAGGAAGCGGACTATCAATTGGGTCTTGAAGAACTGGACACCCGTTTTCAGCCTGATCTCACCTCTATGGAAGTTCAGGATCGGGAATCACTTTCAAACCTTCGCAAGGAATCCAAAGCACAATTCAATTTACGTTTCAAGAATTCAAAGACTCCCGATCATGCACACCCGGATGTGAATTCGTCTGTGGAAAAGGCATTGAAGAATTATGAAGGTCGGGTGAGAAAGGATCTTTTGTTTTTTAAGCAAAACCTGGTGATTGAGGTTGAGCGCATTAATGAACTTTACTATTCAGTATTGGGGCTCTTGACTGCCTTCTCGGATTGCGCCCGCGCTGATGCTAAAGTCAATCACAAAAATTTAATTGAAAACCCATTAATCAAAGCATTGGCATCTCATGATGATCTAAATCGTTCGCTGTCCAGAACTACTTTTGGCTGGAGCGAAAAAATGAATCAGGTGCGTGGGTGGTTTAAGGATACCATTAAAGCGGATCAGGATTACATCAACTTTATTTCACTCGAATCCCCAACTCAGGAAGACAACAAAACCATCATTAATCACATCGTGCGAAAACTGATTTTGGGATCAGATTCTATTTCTGATTTTTATCAGGAACACGATATTCGGTGGGCGGAGGACAAAGAAATAATTAAAGGGCTGGTCAATCGTACGCTAAAGTCTTTTGATGGAACAACGATGACCCTTCAAAAGTTAACGCTGGATTGGGAAGATGATCGTGACTTTATGGAAAAGCTTTTTTCTGGAACGGTTAATCTTAACCATGAGCACCACGCTCTGATTGCCAAAAACACCAAAAACTGGGAAGTCGAGCGATTGCCACTTACCGATCGGATAATTTTAGAAATGGCAATCGCAGAGATGACCTTGTTTCCAAGCATACCGGTTAAAGTAACCATTAACGAGTATATCGAACTGGCCAAGCAATACAGCACTCCGAAAAGCCGGCAGTTTATCAATGGTATCCTTGATGTAATAGCCAGGGAATTGAAAGCATCTGGAGAAATGAAGAAAAGCGGTCGTGGGCTTATCGACAATAAGTGATTTATTTCCATTGGCATCTTTGGTGGATGCCTTATCTTTGTAGCCCAAATTGATTAAATAATGAGCAAAAGAGGAAGTAATGCATTAATGGTATTTTTAACCGGAGCAGCTATTGGGGCTCTTATCGGCATTCTATATGCACCGGATAAAGGTACCAATACGCGTGAAAAGCTGTCTTTTAAGCTGGATAAATATAAAAAAGTACTGCAGGGATACCTGGATGATCTCAAAGCCGGAAGAGATACACCACTTACTGCGGCTGCTAAGTCCAAAGGAACTCAAGTTATCTCTGAAGCAAGAACCAAAGCCGAGCGATTATTGGAAGATGTAGATTCTTTGCTGGAACAAATCAGAGGCAAAAAAAGTTAATGATTTGTTAAAAGGACTGGTGAATTTCTAAATAGATTATTTGAATATTAAATTTGAAAACAAACAATTAGACAATTATGAAAATATTATTTCGATTAGTGATGTCATTGATGTTGGTGGCAGCTATGGTCAGCTGTCGCGATCGTGACGCTGAAAAAAGAATAGCTGAACTGGAAGGCCGTCTGTCTCAACTGGAAGGAGGAAATACGGCTACCGCGTCTCCTGAGGCTGCAGCCCCAGTGGCAGAAGAAAAGCCTGAAGGTCCATTACCCGTGCTTGGTTTTGAAAAAATGGAGCATGACTTCGGTACGATCAAGGAAGGCCAGAAAGTGGCGTACACCTATAAGTTTAAAAACACCGGAGAAGCACCATTGATCATTCAAAATGCACAACCTTCATGCGGATGTACCGTTCCGGATTGGACCAAGGAGCCGATTCCGGTTGGGGGTGAAGGCTTTGTTAAAGCTGAATTTGACAGTGAAGGAAAGCCAAACATTCAAAATAAGACGATCACTGTTACCGCCAACACATGGCCTAAAGTAACTACCCTTCGTTTTAAGGCAATGGTATTACCAAAAGATCCGGCCACTCCCGCTAATTAATCGGAGCAGCCGCTCAACATAAAGCATCCCAAACTCTTACCGGGTTTGGGATGTTTGCTTTTAAATGAACTAACTTAGCGACCCTAAATTTTAATTTATGTTGTTTTCAATTTTACTGCAAGCACAGCAAGGAAGCGGATGGACTTCCATGATTTTCATGGTAGCCATTATTGCTGTTTTTTATTTTTCATGATCCGCCCACAACAAAAGAAGGCAAAGGATCAAA
>JAAUQD010000011.1 GCA_012032815.1 Flammeovirgaceae bacterium | reverse complement strand
AGTTGCCGGACACACTTCCCTTTTTAAAATCCTCTTTTAGAATCAGGGTATTTCCTTCCTGTTCCATCACCGGTGTAAAAGATTCATCGGAGTAGGTATAGGAAAGGTTTACCTGCACATCCGTGCCGGGGCCTTTTTTTAAGGATGCAATCGCCAGCACTGGTATTGTAGTTTTATTTTCTTGATTCCGGAAAAGGTTTTTGATACTTCTTGTGCATAGGCAGATGAAAACGCTATCACACTGATAAAAGCGATAACCATGGAAAGGGATCTGGATAGTTTCATAATGATTTTTTTGTTGATTCAGATGTAAGGACGGGTTGACAAACAAAAGGTTGCACCAAAAAGAGATTCTTAGTTTTCATTTTTTATCCAGTCTACCAGTGGCAGAACCCACTCATCATAGGGTTTGTACAGGAAACCATGATCATTGCCCATGTTCAGTGCTATTTCTTTAAAACCTGATTTGCAGAATGGGCTGTTGAGAAGTGTTTCACAAGACTTTTTTTGGTCGGATCTTTCATAAATCGATAAAAAATTACCGCAGAGTTCATTTTTATACTTCGAGAAGTAATTGACATTGTAGTCGTTGCACAAACCAAGTATGGCATATTTGATTTTTGAATTCTTTTTAATGTTGGCCAGCTCAAGTGTAATCCATGCGCCTTGTGAAGCGCCCACGACAATAATACGTTCTACAGGAACCGAATGACGCATCAGGGTATTGATCTGAGCGGAAACTTTTTTGGCATACTCCAGTTCAATTGTTCCCTTTGGTCTTCTTTCGCTAATCACTTCGAGGTTGTAGTTCTTCAACGTTTCCAGAATTTTAGTGTATTCGTATTTTCCAAAGTAGGTACTGGTGGCATCGATTCCTTCGTCCTGGATTATACCGCCATGCAGATAAAAAACGTAAGTTTTTTCACTATCAATTGTTTTAGGAAGGCTTGTCTGTATCGATTGGCCAGTGAGAGAATGCCAGCTTAGAAAAACAAATAGGGTGAACCGATTCATATTTTATTAACAAAGCTACTAATCAGATGGCTGATGGTCATAACTGAGAATACGCGATATTTTCCATGACCCATTCTCAATTACCCAGACATGCGTGAACTTTGCCAGGCCTACGCGCTTTTCTGAATCGGAATAGACCTCATAAAAGTAGTGTTCACCGTATTGAACAGCGCCATAAACCGTACCATTGTTATACAAAGGAAACACCGACATACTGCCTGCTTTCACTAACCGCTTAAGGCCTGTTTTCCGGGTTGTTTCACAAAAATTTTTGTTTACTATATCCATGAACTCTTCAGCCGAATGCGTTACTCCGGTAACATCATGATAGAATTCCAGATCATCCGTAAACAGGTGACGATTGTTTTTGGCATCGCAGGAGTAAGCCGTTGCAAAGAAGCAGCTATCTATGGCAGCTATTTTTTTAAATACGTCCTCCCTGTCAATTGCTTTTGTCGGACATTGAGCATGCGCATACAATGGGATGATGAGAAGTGGAAGTAAAAGTAATTTCATGGATTTTTATTTAGTTGTCCAGAGCTTATACAAATCTTGTTCCTGATTTTTAATTGCGCCCTCGTATCTTAACTATCAATTCTTAATTGGGGCTGTTCATAACTGAACAACTGATGTACGCAATTGTGGATTAGAAAATAATCAGTTAGAAAAACCAAAGCTTTATAGCCAACCCGATTACTGCTACAACCATTATCCGTTTTATCCACACATCACCTTTTACTACACTCCACCGGCTGGCATACCATCCGCCCAGACCTTGTCCGATCGCCAGGATTAATCCGATGGTCCAGACAATTTTATCTTCGATGGCAAACACCACTACGGCAGCACCTGTGTAAACAATAGCTGCCATTACTTTGACGTAGTTTGTTTTTACCAGGCTGAAATGATTGACGCGTGTAAGCACCGCAATAACCAAAAATCCAATACCGGCCTGAATAAAACCGCCATAGATCCCTAGCAGAAAAAAAGACAGAATTCCAATTAGTTGATTTTTGGTTTCAAGTTTCTCCGGGCGAATTGTTCGTACATCGTTACGATCGAAAATGATGGTGAGTACCACTACCACCATGATCACCGCGAGGATGCGGTTGAAAAGTTCATCGCGAATGTCAACAGCAATCAGGGCCCCCATAATACCACCGGCCAGTGAGGCCAGTCCTAAATAAATAGTGTAGCGGATAGGAATTTTTACGCCTTTGCTATGAAATCCTCCAACCGCAAAAAAGTTTTGCGAAAGTATGGCTACACGATTTGTTCCATTGGCTACCGTACCCGGAAGGCCCAGAAAAATTAAGACGGGTAACGTGATTAAGCTACCTCCTCCGGCAACGGTATTGAGAAAACCGGAAGCGAACCCCACTGCGATGATAATTCCCCATTCTAAAAAAGAGTCCATCATTTCCATTGCGAAAGCAAAATAGCGAAATGATGAATGGGAGCAACGCTACACACGGATAATAAGCTGCCATCGGAATGCCCACTTCCATCGGAGCGTATAGTTTGTTATTTCAGCCTGATTCAGAATGGAAATGATTTCGCTGCGTCTGAATCCCCGTAGTACAGAAAGAGGCGCATCGATTTTTACCATTTCCGATTTTGAAAAGAGCCGGGTAATCCACATGATTGAATAGTAGGCCAATGCATGCCGGTGAAGATCGTTGACTACGATGCCTATTCGGGCCTGCTGCTTAAGTCTTTTAAATATGTTTACGAGTTGATCATTCGTAAATGATGGAGAAAAAGTGTAGCCAGTACGACAATCAATTTTTTTGGTAGAAACTTTCTGTAAGAATATTCTCACAAATAAGTTGAATGTTGGAAACATTGCCGGTATGTCGTTGAGCCAGCGCAACTATGTTTGGGTTAGCATCAATGCCCGTTAGAAAAATGGAGCGGCTATTATAATGGTGATTGATTTTTTTCAACATTTCTCCACTTCCACATCCTATATCAACGATTTGTATCGGTACAGTAGAATTATCAAGTAGTTTCTTTAGGCCGTTGAGCGTTACGGCATTTCCTCCGAGCCACTTGTTGATAACATCCAGTTCGTAGAGCGTCTGCTCTACAACTTTACCTTCACAATCAAGATTGTCCATGAGTTCCGCCTGCAACGAACGCCTGGAAAGATCAGGCATCAGTTGAATTGTATTTTTAATAACATACTTTCCATGGTAAGACCGGGACCAAAGGCGAAACTTAGAATTCTTTGCCCTTCATCATCCGGTGTTAGATTTTTCATAATTTCTTTCAGTACAAACAAAACTGTGGGTGATGACATGTTGCCGTATCCAGCTAATACCGAATGAGCTGAAGTTGTTTGCTTTTTGGTGAGGTGGAGTTCCTCCTCGATTACCTGAAGAATTTTTTACCTCCCGGGTGGATGGCAAAATACCTGATTCCAGATGGTTTGATTTGTATTTTTTTTAATAGATCGGATGTCAGTTTAGAAATTCCTGATTGAATGACATCGGGTACATACGATGACAGTTTCATTTCAAATCCTATGTTCCCCACGCTCCATGTCATATGCTCAGCTCCGTTCACAGCAAGGGAATTATGAAATGCCTCTGGATTTAGATTGATGCCTTTTCGTGGTGTAGATTCCATTAAAATGGCTGCACTCCCATCTGCAAACAACGCGTTGGCCAACATGTTATCATCATTGACTTCCTTTTGGAAATGCAAGCTGCATAACTCCGTACACACAATAAGGACCTTCGCAGTTGAATCTGATTTACAAACAGCATCACCAATTTTTAGTGCATTGAAGGCGGCATAGCAACCCATAAAATTTATACAGGTTCGTTGTACATCATACTTTAATCCAAGAGATTTAATCAGGTCAATATCGAGACCGGGAGCATATAATCCGGTACAGCTAACTACAATCAAATGGGTGATTTGTTGAATGCTTAGTTTTTTATGATAGCCGAGACAATCTTTAATCGCTCTACTGCTTAGAGACACCGCATTTTTTTGGAACTCATCAAGACGCTGAGAAGTTGTGGGAAACGGTTCAAAATCTTTTGTATTGGCGTAAAAGGAAAAATCCTTCATTTTGCCGTAGTCTGAAAGAACAGAATAACGGGTTTCTATTCCGCTTTTTTGAAACACGGTGCGCAATTTTCTTTTGTCGCGTTCCGAAAGCTGCATCGCCTTTTCCATAAACGCACCGATTTCGGCCTGATCAAATTTGTGATCGGGTACCGCTGTGCCAATAGATGTGATGTAGCTCATTGTTTAAAAAGATTTGCCATGCGTATTTCGTATAATCCATCGCGCGATGATGGGCAGATCAACGGCTATTCGCATAGCGAGATTTGAACTCCATGAATTGCCGAATAAATTGTTTTGTACGAATCGACCAAATCGAAGGCGACTGGAGAAATGTTGCTTCCAAACCCGACTGTATATTTTTTCTATATAGGCTTGACTTCGGGTTTCATTTTCAATTAGGATGTCGGTCAGGAGTTTTGCGGAATGGATGGCCATAGCCATGCCATTTCCACACAAAGGCGCAATCATACCTGCGGCATCACCAGTCATTACTATGTTTTTCCATACGGGTTCTTTGGTAACAAATGATATCTCACTAATAGTTTCAGGTTTCTCAAATAGAAATTCTGAAGTTGTGAATATTTTTTTTAATAAAGGGTTTTTAAATAGTACTTTCTCTTCAAGTGTTTTTATATCTCCTGCATGTCGAAGTAAATCACGATGCACCAGGTAGCATAAATTGGTTTTATTATTTTCAATGTTGCTAACCCCGCAATACCCGCCAGCGAAATTATGGAGAGCGATGGTGTCGTGAGCGTGATCAGAAACGATATGATATTTAACAGCAGCATAAGGTGAAGGTTTCGTGAAATAGCTGCGATTTAGTGATGCATCAATCCTTGACCGCTTTCCCATGCCTCCTATAACCAAATCACCCGTATATTGTTTCTTATCGGATTTCACCAAGAAAGTGTTTTTGTGCGAAGCAACTTCAATGACTTCTTCATTTAAGTGACAGGCGACTCCTGCTGAAAGAGCGATTTCATACAGAAAATTGTCCATGGCGTAGCGACTTATTCCAAAACCACCAAGGTCCAGCGAAAGAGTGGCCTGCTTTCCGGAAGTTGTACTTAGTTGAAACCGGTGGATTTGAGCGGGATGGAATTCTGCCGGATATAGATTTTCGGTAGTCAGAAATTCAAGAGTTTCATTTGAAATGTACTCCCCGCAAACCCTGTGAAACGGATAAATTTTCTTTTCAATGAGCGTACATTTAAATCCCGCACGACTTAAGCGAATACCTGCTATCAGTCCGGACAATCCTCCCCCAATAATGATTACCGTTTTCAAAAAAACATCAATGATTTAGAAGTGTAGCGAATAGCCGATCAGCGTACCTTAGCCTTGCGAATAATTTTTGCAAACAAGCCGGGTGTGAAGCGTTTTACCGTTATGGCCAACCATTCTTTCATTCCACCGATATACACTTCTCGTTTTCTGGCCGCGATTGCTCTCAACATTTTTTTGGCCAAATCTCCCGGCTTTAGTCCGGCATCTGTTGAATGATCCATTTCATTGAGCTTACTGCCGTCACCGGTTAAGGCATTTAATGTAACGTTAGTTCGAATCCATCCCGGAAGAATAAGCGTGACATAAATGTTATCTTTCCAAACTTCGGCACGCAACGAATCAAAAAATCCATGAAGTGCATGTTTCGCGGCAGCATACCCTGACCGGTAAGGTGTCCCGATTTTTCCGATAACACTCGTCACGGTTACAATATGTCCGTATTTCCTTTTCAAAAAATGTGGAAGAAGTGCTTTGGTAAGTCCCACCGTTCCGAAATAATCAACTTCCATGACAGCCCGATCCACTTCCAGTTTGGTATCACGTGCAAGACTTCGTTGGCTTATCCCGCCATTATTAATTAGAATATCAACCCGACCAAATAATTGGACGGCAGCCTCAGCGCTGAGGGTCAGGGTTTCCGATTTCGATAAATCGAGTGGAAGAATCTTCACACGTCCATGCATGGTGGAATCCATATTTCCCTTTACGCGCTCCAGTTCTTCTTTTCTTCTTGATGACATAATCAACATTGCACCCTGAGTAACCAGCTCATAGGCTACAGCTTCACCAATACCGGACGAAGCACCCGTCAGCCAGACTACCTTATTCGAAAAGTAAGTCATGAAGGGTTTAATTGCTTTTGATCCTCAGCGTACACCCAGATGGTATAAATTCCCAAAGCCGTACCTACAGGAAATGAAAAAAGTTTTAAGCAACCAATAATCAATGCAAGTATCATCGCCCACTTTTGCTTGCTCAGCAGCCCTGCGCCTGCAATTAATGAAGGGATACTTATAAAAATGATGATGAACATTGGAATAAATCGTACAATGCCAAGTATGGTCTCTGTGATCATGCGCTCATCACCATCCACCTGACTTAAAGCAAAAGAAAAGATGGTGGAAAAGAAAATGGAAAGAATGGTCAGTATAATTAACTGAAAGGCTCCGGTTATAACAAAAAGAATTCCCAGAATACGTTTGTGTGTCTCCATAGCTTAGTCAGGTAATATTACTATTTTCTTTTGTAGACTACAAAATCAAAGGAATAGTGGTGGCGCTCATCATGTGCATGGTGTTTTCGGCTTTCTTCAATCCATTTTGTTTTATCGAATTCAGGAAAGTACGTGTCTCCATTAATCGTTGCGTTAATTTCAGTCAGGTATAACTTTTCTGCAATGGCAATTCCTTCAATGTAAATTTCGGCACCTCCAATTATAAAAACTTCCTTTTCACCGGCAACTCTGGCTATGTTGAGTGATTCATTGATATTGTTTGCGATGGTGCAGCCCGGAGCTTCAAATATAGATTGTCGGGTTACCACAATATTAGTCCGGTTGGGCAAAGGCCTGAATTTTTCAGGAATGGATTGGTAGTTTTTTCGGCCCATAATTACGTGATGCCCTGATGTGGTTTTCATAAAGTACTTCATATCATCGGGTAAATGCCAGGGCAAATCATTGTTTCTTCCAATGACCCGGTTTTTAGAAACGGCAGCTATTAAAGAGATGATCATTTTACAGTATTACTTTTTACGATGTAATTAACCGAAACACCAGATTCAATACCACCTGGCCTTCCTGAATAATACAGTTGCGAATATTCAACATGAGCGGATGTATACCAACGCTCCTTAAACAAGTATTGAAGTTTTACTCCGAGTGATCCGGATACATAATTACCATTGCCTGGAGTTGTTGGACCATCCCACATAAATCGAAAACGAAGCATACTTACATACGGGATAATCTCGGCATGATGCCCCATAGGTAAACTATAACCAATGTGTTCTAATGATGTCCCTACAAAAAGCAAACCTGATAAGAAATCACCAAAAGAGGATTCATCTGAATTCAAAAGGAGAAGGCCCAATGGAAGGAAAATAGTTCCGGGTCCAAAATGCAGGTAATCTCTGGCCGCATCCAACACAAAAAATGTGGTGAAATGTTGGCCAATCCTGTTTTCGCCATTCAGACTCACAACATACCGGGGTTGAAATGAAGTGAATTCGATATAGTCAACTCCACCGCCTAGAGTGAAGTCGCCTTTTTGTACCACTTGACAACGTGAGGATGTGGATAAAAGCATAGTAATACAAAGACAAAATATCCCCTGTTCAGTTCTCATATTTTATTACCTCTAAAGAATTCCTCAATCTTCATTCTTCGTTTTCCATCAGCTGCAGCTCAAGAATTGAAACCCATCCGTCTTTAGTTTTGATCAATAAAAAAGATTTTTGGTCAGTCTGAATTTCTCCTGCTGCTGAAACTTTATTGTCACTAACCATTTTGACAAGATATATTTTATACTTCCTGCCATTGATTATTGACCAGGCTGCCGGGTAGGGCGATAGCCCCCGAATAAAATTCCGAACCGCTTCGCTCTTTCTATCCCAATTAATTTCGCATATCTCTTTAAAAATTTTTGGTGCTTTCTTCAAATCACTTCCAATAGGCTGAGAAACCGTTTTAAACTGACCTTCCCCAATCGCTTTAGTAGACCTAAGAATCAGGTCAGCACCTTTTATCTTAAGTCGTTCGTACAATGTACCAGCATCGTCTTGGGCATGAATAGGTTCTTTTTCCTGAAACAAAATTTCACCGGTATCTATTTCGTGTTGCAAAAAGAAAGTCGTTACGCCAGTTTCCTTTTCACCATTTATAATCGCCCAATTGATGGGTGCTGCACCGCGATAGTGGGGAAGAAGAGAAGCATGCAGATTTATAGTTCCTAAGGGAGGCATGTTCCACACGACCTCCGGCAACATGCGAAAGGCAACAACAATTTGCAGGTCAGCCTTCAGGGATTTGAGTTGATGAATGAATTCAGCGTCTTTAAGATTAGTGGGCTGCAAAATTGGGATAGAATTATTTAATGCACATTCTTTAACAGGGGAGTACCCGATTTTTTGACCACGACCTTGTGGTTTATCAACTGCCGTAATTACGGCAACTACATTAAAATTATTCCTGATCAGAATGTTGAGGCTGGGTACAGCAAACTCGGGAGTACCCATAAATATGATTCGTAATGCAGTCATATCAGTAAGCGTCAAATATAAACATTCAATTTTCGAAGCGACATGTGTGTTATTCTTTTTACTTTGATAAAATATTTTACACATGAAGATGCTTAAGTTTATTATTGGGCTGATTTCAACTGTTGCTTTTTCATTGGGATGGGTTTTTAGCATCCTCCAATGGCCCGGAGGAAGCGAGTTGTCAATCTGGGGATTTGCGGGCTTTGCCTTTATTTATTTGCCCATGCTAGCCGTTGATTTTTTCAAGAGCACCATTAAACGGACAAAGGTCGAAAGACTAAAGTTTCTCTTTGGTCTGGTCAGTGGTATACTTGCCGGTCTTTCGATCATTTTTAAGCTGTGGCATTTGCAGGGAGCAGATATTCTGCTGATGGTTGGAAGTGGACTATTTATTTTTGGCTTTCTTCCGCTGCTGTTTTTTACGATGTTTAAAAAATCAGTCTCGTAATTCCTGCCTCATGTATTTTTTGCAAATCGGACAACTGGTCCAAACATGGCCGCGTGCCGGACAATATTCACGTCCAAAATAAATGATCTGCAAGTGTGCTTTATTCCATATTTTTTCAGGAATAATTTTTTTCAGGTCTTTTTCAGTTTGTTCAACATTTTTGCCGGATGAAAGTCCCCACCGATGAGCCAGCCGATGGATATGCGTATCTACCGGGAAGGCAGGTTTGCCAAACCATTGGGTCATTACTACTGATGCTGTTTTATGGCCTACAGCCGGAAGTGCTTCTAGATCCTCAAACGTGTCCGGAACGTTGCCGTCATGCTTTTCCACAATTATTTTAGAAAGTCCGGCAATTCCCTTCGATTTCATCGGGGAGAGGCCACATGGTTTTATGATCTCCCTGATTTCTTCCACCGAAAGCTTTATCATATCATATGGATTGTCCGCTTGCTTAAACAGAAGAGGTGTTGTTTTATTGACGCGCTCATCCGTGCATTGGGCTGATAACAAAACCGAAATAAGCAGTGTGTAAGCATCTTTGTGATGAAGTGGCACTGCCGGATTTGGATAATGACGGTTAAGGATTTTCAGGATATCCTTTATTTTCTCTCCTTGTGATATACGAGGCATGAATTAATCCGGGTAGATCAGATATTTTTTTCGTGTTTCTTTAAAGGCGTCAAGCCCGGGTTTCCATGAGTCTTTTATTTTCTCTTCGTTGAGTCCGTTTTTAATTTGCTCCTGCAGGCTTTTTGTCCCGGCTAGTTTATCGAAATATGTATTGAAGAATTTCTCCTTATCAGGAAATAAATGAAACATCAGCAATAAATACTTGATCGTGAACTTTTCAGCTTTGGCAGCACGAAGATCCACTCCATAACAAGCTTCGTTTTCGTACGGGGGATTGGTAGACATACCCTTAATGCTCTTTGGGGTAAACGAATACTGCAAGTTCTGTGTCAAGGGATGCCCGAAAATTTCAAAGGGATTTTGAGTTCCTCTACCCACACTTATGACTGTTCCTTCAAATAAACAAATGGAAGGATACCATGCAATGGCATTGTCAGTAGGAAGGTTGGGAGATGGCTTAATTGGAATCGAATAGGACGTACGATGAGTATAATTTTTAATGGCGATTACGGTGAGATCACACTTCTTATCTCCAAGCCAACCCTCTCCATTAATCATTTGAGCATATTCTCCGATGGTCATGCCGTGTACAATTGGAACCGGGTGCATTCCAACAAAAGATTTTAATGATGGATCAAGCACCGGACCATCAATGTAGTGGCCGTTCGGATTTGGGCGATCGAGGACGATTAGTTTTTTTCCATTTTCAGCGCAAGCTTCCATTACATAATGTAGTGTGCTGATGTAGGTATAAAATCGAACGCCTACATCCTGAATATCGAAAACGATAACATCAAGATCTCTGGTTTGTTCGGGTTTTGGTTTCCGGTTTTCACCATACAAAGAAACCACCGGAAGCTTAGTTTTAGGATCGATGGCATCAGCTACCTTTTCTCCCGCATCCGCTGTACCACGAAATCCATGCTCAGGAGAAAATATTTTTTTAACATTGATTTTTAGTTTCAATAATGAATCGACCAGATGAGTGTTGTTAATGGTAGCCGTATGATTCACTACCAATCCGACTTGCTTTCCTTTCAGTTGAGGAATCAGGAGATTGAGTTGTTGCGCTCCGGTTGCAATTTGAGTTGGTGTGGATTGTGAAAAAGCAGAACCAACATGCAAAAAGAGCAGGAATACAAATGATCTGATCATTTAATCGTTATTTTGGCAGTGATAAAGCCAAAATTAAGCCATATACGTTGAACCTGTCGTACTTCATCGCCAAAAGAATCAGCCGTGAGAATTTGGGAGGCTTTTCATCTACCATCCACCGGATTGCTATTGCAAGCATCGCCATAGGGTTGGCTGCTTCGATTGTGGCATTTCTTGTGATGAAAGGATTTCAGGAAACTGTCCAAAACAAGATTTATAGTTTTAGCGGTCACTTGCTGATTTCAAAGTTCACGATGAACAATTCGCCTGAAGAGCGACCATTTGATTATCCCATTGATTTATATAGAAGCTATAAGACCAGCAATCCGGCAATTGATCATATTCAGGAGTACAGCCACAAGTCGGGAATGATTAAGACTGAGGAAGAGGTTTTGGGCGTAGTTTTTCGAGGGGTGGGAAGGAGTTTTGACCAAAAACGATTTCTGGAAAATATTGCCGAAGGTTCGTTCATAAATTTTCCAGACTCCGGTTATTCGCAGGAAGTTATGCTGAGTGTGAATATTGCCAACAAGCTGAATATTAAAACAGGGGATGATATAATTATTCATTTCTTTCAAAATCCACCCCGCTTCAGAAAATTGAGGGTAAGCGGTTTGTACGAAACCAATCTTTCAGAATATTTTGATAGTAAAATTGTGATCGGAGATCTGGCCCTCATCCAGCGGCTTAATGACTGGCCGGATTCCGTTGCCGGTGGACTGCAATTATTCGTTCGGGATGTTTCACAACTGGACAAAACTGCCGGGCTCATCAATGAGGAGATGGATTATGATTTCTATCTGGAAAAAGTTTCGGAAAAATATATTCAGGTATTTGAATGGCTCGGATTAATATCGCGCCAGGTGAATATATTATTGGGTGTAATTCTGACAGTGGTATGTGTAAATATGATTTCTGTAGTTCTAATCCTGGTTATGGAGCGAACGCAAATGATAGGTATTTTGAAAGCAATGGGCACCATGAACCGTACAATCCGTTCCGTTTTCATATTTCAGGGAATTAGGTTGATCGGCATCGGGCTGTTGATTGGGAATGCCATTGGGTTGGGCATCTGTTATCTCCAGTACCAGTTTAAGCTTATACCGCTAAATGCCAGGGATTATTATATGAGTTATGTGCCCATCAGTTGGAACTGGGATATCGTACTTTGGTTGAATGGGATTACATTTTTAATTGTCACCCTCGTACTGATTTTACCCACCATGCTGATCAGCCGTATTCAACCTATCCAGGCAATACGGTTTGATTAATTTATTTTTTGTACGATTTAAACCAGCTCATAATTTTCATTTGCAGAACACCAAAGAAGGCCTCCTTAAAAATACCCGCTGAAAGTTTTGAATGGCCCCGGACCCGCTCTGTAAATATGATGGGTACTTCGGTAATTTTAAATCCATACTTCCAGGCCAGAAATTTCATTTCTATCTGAAAAGCATAGCCAATGAATTTTACCTTGTTCAGAGGAATTGTCTCAAGCACCACCTTTTTATAGCAAACAAATCCTGCTGTTGCATCCCGGATGGGCATGCGCGTAATGACACGAACATAGCTACTGGCAAAATAAGATAGCAATACACGTCCGATGGGCCAGTTCACTACATTAACTCCGGTGGCGTAGCGTGATCCAACGGACACATCGCTTCCCTTTTCGCATGCCGCAATCAGCCTGGGGAGATCATTCGGATCGTGAGAGAAATCCGCATCCATTTCGAGGATGTATTCATAGTTGTTTTGGAGTGCATAGTGAAATCCTTCGATGTAGGCAGTACCTAATCCCAGCTTCCCTTTACGCTGCAAAAGATGCAGCTTCTTTTCTTGTGTATTGTAATGAGTCTGAAGATCTTGAACAATCTGCGCTGTTTGATCGGGTGAATTGTCATCAACAATCAGAAGGTGCACAGGTCGTTGAAGAGCGAATACAGCCTCGGCAATCAGGGCAATATTCTCCTTTTCATTATAAGTGGGTACAATTACTAACGCGTTGCTCACAACCTTTTGGTGACTCAAAACTAACAAAATGGCTTCTTTATTGAAATTTGGTAAACGCGGTGTTTGAAGGTATTTTGGATTCGAAAATGAAAAACCCGTGAAGCAATCATCATGTATTTTTTTGATAGGGATGGAGTCTTAATTGCCGACCGGCCCGATTACGTCTATCTGCCGGAACACTATCGTATTCTGCCCGGAGTATCAGAAGCTATTCATGCCTTTAAGCAATTGGGTTATTTGGTTATTGTCATCACCAACCAGGCTGGTATTTCAAGAGGGATTTATTCCAGGGTTCAAATGGATCATATTCATGATTTGCTTCAGCGTGATTGCAAAATCAAATTAATCAATTTTATTTTAGTCCTTATCATCCCAGCATCAGTGCATCACTTTCGCGAAAGCCCGGAAGGCTTTTATTTGAAAAAGCGATAGCGCGTTATTCCATTGATCCTTCAACATCGTGGATGGTAGGGGATAGGGACAGAGACCTGATACCTGCTCAATCGTTGGGAATTAAAACCGTTTTAATTGGAGAAGAGTCCACTGAATTCAAAAGTGATGTTGTGGCTAAGTCACTGGCTGACGCCTTCCATTTTATGGCTAAAAAGTTGACATAAAAAAACGGGAGAACATTCAATTGCTTGACTTCTCCCGTCTTTCATTGTTCATAAACCGTAGTTCATGAATAACGCTAATTTGTACTAACAAACGAAACTTTGCTCTATTCACCTTGCGATGAACAGCCCCGGTTTCAGGATTCGCCAGGTTTCCCGAAGGATCCTTCTCGAATGTATGACCAATCTCGTTCGGCTTTTTTGCTATTAGTTTCCGTAGAAAATAATCCGTTGTTTACCGACTTCCCCTGGTCAATCTGTCAATGATCAACTTAGTGATGTGAAGATATTTGTCAGGAGGACATTTGCAAAAGAAACGGGACAAAAGAACTCAACATGTTTTCAACCAAGTTGTCCACATTGTAGAATGAATTGATATTCAACAGGCAATCGATCAAAGGAAATAAATTGGTTTAATATGAGATTTTTTTTGCAGGTCATTTTCATTCTGTTCAAAGCCATTTTCTTCTTTTGAAATAGACCAGCATGCCTACCAGTATTGACAACATGATTCCCCAAATAATGAAATACCCGTTTTTGTACTTTAATTCGGGCATATAATCGAAATTCATTCCGTAAATACCCGCAATGAATGTCAATGGAATGAATATGGTAGCTACAGTAGTCAATACCCGCATGATCTCATTCATTTTGTGGCTCAAAGAGGAAAAATAGATGTTCGTTAAACTTTCCAACGACTTATTGCTGGCATCAATTTCTTCTATGGCGTTCAGGCAGCTGTTTTTTAAATCGCGATAATATTTTTTATTACCCTTTTTAATGTAGCTGGTCTTGTCATTTAAAATACGCACCAGGGCTTCTTTAAATGGTAGCAGGGATTTCTTAATGATCTCTGTAGATTTTTTTACTTTTTCAATGCTAAGCAATGTGTCTTGTGAGGGATTCGAAATTGTACTTTTTTCTAGCATTGCAATCTCCTGATTGATGGAATCAATAGTTTCAAAATAGTTATCCAGTATTGCGTCTAATAACTGGGCAAGCAGATAGTCGCATCCCCGCTTACGGACCACTCCCATGTTTTCGAGTAACTTGCTGCGTAGGGAGTCAAAGTGATCACCCTCCTCCTCCTGAAATGACAGGATGTAGTGGTCACTTAATACAAATGACAATTGCTCTACTTTAAGCCCCAGTATCTTGTCTTTTAAGATTGACTTCACGTTGAAGAAAATATAGGTATCGAACTCTTCAACTTTTGGTCGTTGGGTTGTGTCTACCAGTTGTCGCAAGGTTAACCGGTCAAGTTTGATTTCTGAGGCTAATCGCTGAAAAAGATTGACATCATGGATGCCATGAAAATTCAGCCAAAATACTTTTCCGTTCTCGTCCTTGAGCTTTTCAAATGAATTGATTTGTTCCGTGACAATGCAATCATGCTCGCTGTATTCAAATAATTGAGACTTTACATTCTGAATTTTCTTTTCACCTATAAAGGTTATGTCGGTTCGTCTTTTTGAATCGCTTTTTAATCTTGAGTAAAAATTTAGATTAATACTTGATAAGGTTTTAAGGCCTCCAAGAATTAATTTCTCTGGATTAATTTTATCTTTTAATCGCTTCATTTATAAAATAATTAGCTGCACGTTCTTGAATCAACGCGAGAAAGTTAGGATTAATTCTAATTAATTAAATCAGACTCTAGGCCATCTCTACTTCATGCATCTCCCTGGCCAGCTTTTGCTGAACCTCAAAAGGTACCGGAGCAAACTCTGCAAATTTCTGGCTGAAGCTTGCACGTCCCTGAGAAAGCGATCGCAGTGTAGTTGAGTATCGATCAAGTTCAGCTAATGGAGTTCGTGCTTTGATCACCTGGTTTCTTCCTTTGGTATCCATTCCCATTATCATTGATCTTCGAGTTTGAAGATCACCCATCACTTCACCCATCATCTCCTCTGGCAAAACTACTTCAAGGTCATAGATTGGCTCAAGCAATTGCGGTTCTGCTTTCATAAATGCGTCTTTGAAAGCCATCATACCGGCAATTTTAAATGAAATATCGTTTGAATCGACCGGATGCATTTTGCCATCATGAACCATGACACGTACATCACGCACATACGAACCCGTAATCGGGCCTTCTTCCATTTTCTCCATTACTCCTTTTAATATGGAGGGTATAAAGCGGGTATCGATTACGCCACCCACGATGCAATTGTAGAACACAAGTTTTCCACCCCATTCCAACTCGATTACTTCTTTTCCACGTACACTGAACTCAGTTGGCTCAGGCATACCATCATGATAGGGTTCAATCTTCATATACACCTCACCAAACTGCCCCGCACCTCCGGATTGCTTTTTGTGCCGATAGCTGGAACTGGCGGGCTTCCGAATGGTTTCTCGATATGAAATTCTGGGTGTAATAAAATCGATGTGCAGCTTGTAGGCATTTTCAAGAAACCATTTACACATCATGAGATGGAGTTCGCCCTGAGCGGAAATAATAAGTTGTTTAAGTTCACGGGAGTACTCTACCAACAGTGTTGGATCTTCCTGATGAATTTTGCTGAGCACTTCACCAATTTTTTCATCATCGCCTTTTGTTTTGGCAATAACTGCGGTGCGAATTCGAGGTTCCGGAAATTCAATGGGTTTAATGATTATTTCATGTCCTTTTGAATGCAGCGTTTGATTGGTAAATGTTTCTTTGAGTTTAAGGGTAGCCCCAATATCTCCGGCCACCAATTTGTCAACCGGTGTTCTGGTTTTTCCATCCATTATAAACAATTGATTGAAACGCTCCACGGCACCCGTTTGTGCATTGATCAATTCTGAGGATGTGCTGATTTCACCAGACATTACTTTAAAAAAAGAAAGTTTGCCCAGACTGGGCTCAATGTGTGATTTGAAAATGAAGAGGACGGCTGGCTTCTTCACATCACAGGGTACCGCGCTTCCGGCTACTGATATTTCATCTTTGGCTTCGCTGGGCGAAGGAGCCACATTATCAATAAAGCCCATCATGCGGCCACTGCCCATATTCTTTTTGGCCGACATGCAAAACACCGGAAAGATCTGCCGGTTCACCATACCTACCTTCAGCCCCTGGCGCATTTCATCTTCATCCAGCGTGCCTTTCTCAAAATACAGCTCCATTAGCTTTTCATCGTTCTCAGCTGCTTTTTCAACTAATTCGTTATGGAGTTTATCGGCCTTTTCTTTTTCCGAATCCGGAATAGGAAGCTTTTCAGGCTTCCCGCCTGCTTCAGGAAACTTGTACATCGTCATTTTTAATAAATCGATGATGGCATCAAAGCTCTCTCCTGAATTGAAAGGGTATTGCATTTGAGTGACAGCACTACCGAATCGATTTTTTAGAGACGCAAGACTGTCTTCAAAACTGGCTTTTGGGTGATCAATCTGGTTGATGGCAAAGATTACAGGTTTTTCAAATTCTTCCACATAATTCCAAATCAGTTCTGTGCTAACCTCTACACCATGTTGTGCATTGATGACCATGATACAGGTATCAGACACGCGAAGAGAGGAAACGATTTCTCCTACAAAGTCATCAAAACCGGGAGTATCAATGATGTTTATTTTATAATCATGCCATTCGGTATGCAGGGGAGTCGCAAAACAGAATTACCACGCTCGTGTTCAATTTCGTGGTAATCGCTGACTGTATTTTTTCCTTCAATGGTTCCTCTGCGGTGGGTGATGCCTGCTTCAAAGATCATATCTTCGGCAAGAAGTGTCTTGCCGCTTTTTGGGGCTCCCAGCAGTACAATGTTTTTGATGTGTTTGTCGTCATATACTTTCATAACGCAGTCGTTTTAGTTGGCAGGATAAAACCGGACTTTTAAATTAATTTAAAAAACAGAGAAACTCAATGACTTTTATCAGAGAAATCAGAGCGGCAGAAAATATTTATTGGTTATCTAATTATGGACGTTGTTGGGATGGTCCATTCCATTGTAGATTGGCTTTTACCTGATATTCGACCACCCGAGTTGAAATTTTTCGGAGTGTGGTGCGAATTCGGTCACGTTGTTGGAATTGCTATTATTGAGGATGAAATTTAATTCCTGAGCCTGATGGGTGAAGTATTTATTCGATATAGTTCAATGCATCGTTGACATTACCACTCTTCTGAATTTGAAACATGTTAATGACAACATAAAGATAGTGACCCCAAACACCTGCCATTAAAATGAAAAATGAGATCAGCATCCACATGGGTGCATCAGGACTCCACAGGGCTCTTGGAAGTTTGGAATTGCCGTTTGCAATGGGCACACCCCAATTCGTTTCGTTACTCACCTCGATAGTTCCAAAATCATCATGATCTTCAATTCTCGATACGATTGTTAATTCTCCATTTTGGCCGGGAAGGTCCATTGGGAATTCAAATTCGTCAGATCCTTGTTTGTTGGTATAGGCTTCGCCCACCGGCAATAAGCTGAAGAGTCGGGGTACATAAAACAGGATATCAATATCTGGAACCGGTTCCTCGCTCATATCCGTATTCCATTTCATTACCTGAATGGCTGCGATATACAATGAATCCACTATTTCTGTGGTGACAGTTAGCGAAACATCGGTGATGTCAATTTCACTTGATGTTGCATCATATGCGGTATTACCAGTAAAAACTGCCTCAAGATGGAATTGATGGCCGAGCTCTCGAAGTGTTTCAATTCTTTTTTAATGATTGCAACTCCATTTGGATTTGTAACCGCAGTGCCCAAAGTATTGCTTGAACCATTCACATGAGCCGTGAAAAGTACATCAACTCCTTTAACAGGTTCCCCGTCCTCATCAACGAGACTGGCAGTCAACTCAAAATTAGTATCGCGTTGCAAGTATTTTAATTCCATCTCAACAGGTAGAATATCCTCCTGAGCAGCGAGTGCGAGTGGAATAAAAAGCAGAATAAAAAATAATCTTTTCATAATCCTGAAGCTTGAGGTGTTAACACTTCCTTAGATCTTGTTTGTTCTTTAAGTTTTGCTTTCTCTATAGATTCTGCTGTTTCCCTTTTGCAATATCAAGATTGTCTTTACTTGCTTTAGTCGGATTTTCCATGTTTTTGTACTTGGCCGGCACTGCCCAATCCTCCTGAAAGTTTTGAATGGTGAATGAGGTTAGTAAAACTACAGATAGCATTAAAAGCAAAAATTGAAAATGATTCTTTTTCATAATGATTATTTTTTAGGTACTGGTGCAATTATTAAACCAAATTAATTCAATAATTGGAATTTAGTAAACAGAAAAAAATGATAGATGTCATAGAATTAAATGACATCTGCATTTTTGAAAAGAAGATTATTTGTTGTACCCTAAATGGTTGAGCATGCTGTCGCTCGTTTGCTCAGGAGCAAACAGCTTTGTAGAGATTTCTCCATCTTCATTTCTATTTACCAGAACATGCTTTGGTGCAGGAACAAGACAATGTTGTATACCACCATACCCACCGAGTGATTCCTGATACGCTCCGGTATGAAAGAAGCCGATGTACAATTTTTCATCATCATTGATCATAGGCAAAAACACTTCGCCATGATGTGCCTCAGAATTATAGTAGTCCATACTGTCACAGGTAAGCCCACCGATGTTCACTTTATGAAATGGATCGTCCCATTTATTAAGTGCAAGCAAAATATACTTATGATTCAGACCCCATGCATCCGGTATGTGGGTAATGAAAGACCCATCAATCATATACCACAGCTCTTTGTCGTTTTGAAGTTTTTGGTCTACGATGGAGTAGAGGATAGCACCACTTTCACCAACGGTATAACTTCCAAACTCGGTGAAGATGTTAGGTACCGGAACATTGTTCTTGCCGCAGATCCATTTAATATTTTCAATGATCTGCTCAATCATATACTTATAATCATACCGGAACGTAAGTGATGTCTTAATTGGAAATCCACCTCCAATATCAATCGAGTCCAGGGTGTCACATATTTTTCGCAGCTCGCAATACTTGAAAATAAAGCGACTGAGTTCGCTCCAATAGTAAGCCGTATCTTTAATACCTGTGTTAATAAAGAAGTGAAGCATTTTCAAGGATGCCTTTGGATTGTTCTGAAGGCGCTCTTTATAAAATGGAATAATATCACTGTAGCGCACACCCAAACGAGAAGTATAAAATTCAAATTTTGGTTCTTCATCAGCGGCTACCCGTATGCCAAGTTTAAATGGATCATTCACCTTGCTTTCATACGCGGATAATTCTGACATGGAGTCAAGAATGGGGATGCAGTTGGTGAAACCATCATTCAGTAATTCAGAAATGTATTGTGTGTACAATGGCATTTTATATCCATTGCAAATGATAAACGTGTTCTTATTTATTTTTCCTGCCTGAAATAATTGTCTGACTATAGGGATGTCAAATGAAGAAGATGTTTCAATATGAACATCGTTTTTAAGCGCTTCCTCCAGCACAAAAGAAAAGTGCGATGATTTTGTGCAATAGCAATACGTGTAACTTCCGCTGTATTTGAATCGCTCCAGTGCATTGTTGAAAGTGGCCTGAACAAAACGAATATTTTCGCTGATGCGGGGAAGGTAGGTAAGTTTAAGAGGAGTTCCGTATTCTTTTATGATGTCCATGACCGGCACATCATTGAATAAGAGTTCATGTTCCCAAACTTTAAATTCCTCCTGAGGAAATTCAAATGTTTGCTCAATCAGTTCCCGATAACTTTTCATTTGTATTTAGTTGTTCGCTTTAAGCTGCTATGAGGCTGCAACAAAGTATACCGAACAGCCAACAACTCATTTTAAAGAGTGCAATATTGAGATAATTTTGCCATCTTTGCAATCACAAGAAGGGCATGAATTACTGTTTTTTAGCTTCATTTTCTGGTTTTATTACCCCTTTACCGGATCGCTAAGGTCGGCACTCAAGACCTTATTCAAATCGAATGATCTTATAAAGTAAAAGTCTATTGGTAAGTATTTATTATTAACGGTGTGAAGGATATAAAAATAGTTGAGGTGAAATCAGAAATCGGTGCAGGAACACGCGGGGCCAGCCTGGGTGTTGAGGCTATGAAAATAGCCAGTCTTGATCTTAAATCTGATTTTTCAAGCAACATGAGAGCGTAGAGGTGGAGCATGTTAATGAGCTGTTGTTTGACAGCGCACAGTTTACTCATGCTAAGTTTATAGATGGTGTCATGATCATGGAAGAACGCGTTTGTCTTGAAGTGTATGAAACCATCTACGAAGATTTCTTCCCCATCATTATGGCTGGCGATCATAGTACCGCGTATGGAACAATTGCCGGAATAAAAAAAGCTTATCCAAAGCAACGGCTGGGCGTGATCTGGATTGATGCGCATGCCGATATGCATACACCGTATACCACACCTTCCGGCAACATGCATGGGATGACACTGGCCATGGCATGTGATATTGATAATCTTGAATGTAAGGCGAATGATCCGAGGGGAGAAACCCTTGAGTATTGGGAGCAGTTGAAAAATGTGGGGATGCCCGGTGCAAAGATTTATCCGGAAGACATCGTTTATATTTCTGTTCGCGATCTTGAGAAACCGGAAAACTATCTTATAAATAAATATGGGATGGGCTACATCACAGCGGAAGAGGTTCGAAAGCAAGGACCTATAAAGGCAGCTCAAGACGCCCTCAAGATGCTGGATCATTGCGACTTGATTTACATTTCTTTTGATGTGGATAGTATTGATAGCCGTGTTTCTAGTGGCACTGGAACCCCAGTTCCAAATGGACTTACACTTGAAGAAGCAAAGACATTGAACGTTGAGTTGGCCAAAGATCCGAAAGTTTGTGCCTGGGAGATAGCCGAAGTGAACCCGACACTCGACACCGAAAACCGAATGGCAGAAGGAGCTTTCGAGATACTGGAAGCAACAGCACGAGCCATTAAAAACAGATTAGTGACCGTGGAGAAATGAGCTCCATTCCTTTTATAAGTTTTACCTATTTCGCACCAAATTTTAATCAACGAAATGAGCCCTAACCGTCCTATTTCATCATTTATTGAAAAGCACTATCTGCACTTCAATGCAGCGGCACTGGTGGATGCCGCCAAAGGCTATAAGAAACACCTGGCAGAAGGAAAAAAATGATGGTAACATTGGCCGGAGCGATGAGTACAGGAGAACTGGGAATCAGTTTCGCTGAAATGATTCGAAGTAATAACGTACATATCATTTCATGTACAGGTGCCAATCTTGAAGAGGATATAATGAACCTTGTGGCACACTCTCATTACAAGCGCATTCCTAACTATCGAGACCTTACTCCTGAACAGGAGTGGGACTTGTTGAAGAATCATTTGAATCGTGTAACGGACACCTGTATTCCGGAAGAGGAGGCATTTCGGAAATTACAAAAACATTTATTCCAAGTTTGGAAAGATGCAGAAGATAAAGGAGAGCGATTATTCCCTCACGAATTTATGTTCCGGATGCTGAACAGTGGTGATCTAAAGCAGTATTATGAAATTGATCCTAAAAATTCGTGGATGATTGCTGCGGCAGAAAAGAACCTTCCCATGGTTGTACCCGGATGGGAAGACTCCACGATGGGAAATATTTTCGCTTCCTATGTGCTGACAGGTGAGTTGAAAGCCTCAACCATGAAAAGCGGTATCGAGTACATGGTATGGCTTGCCGATTGGTATACCAAGGAAGCCGGAACCGATGGTATAGGATTTTTTCAAATTGGAGGTGGTATTGCCGGTGATTTTCCAATCTGTGTTGTACCTATGTTACATCAGGATCTTGAACGAGAGGGAGTTCCTTATTGGAGTTACTTCTGTCAGATCAGTGATTCGACAACAAGCTATGGATCATATTCCGGTGCAGTTCCTAATGAAAAAATTACTTGGGGGAAGCTAAGTATTGAAACCCCTAAATATATAATTGAGTCGGATGCAACCATTGTAGCGCCACTCATTTTTGCATACATTCTTGATTGGTAGCATGGCTAAACGTAAAAAATTACATCTAGAACTTCGAAAAGTAAGACTAAGTGATTATGACGATATCGTTGAAATCATGCAAAATGCATACTCCAATATCGGAGGTGTTTGGTCTAAACAACAAATCGAAAAATTAACATCAATTTTTCCGGAAGGTCAGATTGGTATTGAAGACAAAGGAAAGCTGATCGCTTTTGCGCTGACCATAATTGTGAATTATGATGATTATCCGGATGACCATGACTACCCAACCATAACCGGAGATTATACTTTTTCTACCCACGACCCTGACGGAAATGTGTTATACGGCATCGAAATTTGTGTGCACTCTGACTACCGGTCGATGCGTCTTGGACGAAGAATTTACGATGCACGAAAAGAACTTTGCGAGAAATTAAATCTGGAAAGCATTGTTGCAGGAGGCAGAATGCCCAACTTTTATAAGTATAGCAAAAAGCTAGAGCCTAAAGAATACATCGCAAAAGTTAAAGAACGGGAAATTTACGATCCAGTTCTCTCCTTCCAGATGAGCAATGATTTTCACGTTAAGAAAATTCTGACGGGGTACCTGCCACAAGATATTGAATCGAAAGCTTACGCGACTCTCATTGAGTGGAATAACATTTACTTCAAGCCCAGACCTAAAATGTTTGGGGGTAAAAAGCATTTTGCCAGAATTGGAGTTGTGCAATGGCAAATGAGAAATGTAACCAGCTTAAAAGCCTTCTTTGATTATGTTGAGTTTTTTGTGGATTCTGTGAGCGACTATGGAGCAGACTTTATTTTACTTCCGGAGTTTATCAACATGCCCATGATTGCTGAATTCAATGAGATGGATTCGGCATCATCAATCCGAAAGCTGGCCGAGTATACTACGGATATCCGTAACAAGTTTTCAGAATTGGCGGTCTACTATAATATTAATGTGATTGCCGGAAGCTTGCCGGAAATTGAAAATGGTAAGTTATATAACGTAAGCTATCTATGCAGGAGAAATGGAACCTATGAAAAACAATACAAAATTCACATAACGCCAAGTGAAGCTGCAGAATGGGGCATCACAGGCGGATCAAAAGTAATTGCCTTTGATACTGACGTAGCTAAAATTGGAATTTTAATTTGCTATGATGCAGAGTTTCCTGAACTCGGTCGATTGCTGGCAGACCAGGGAATGCAGATTTTATTTGTTCCGTTTGCTACGGATATGAATTCTGCCTATCAACGCGTTAGAATTTGTTCGCAGGCAAGAGCCATCGAAAATGAATGTTATGTTGCAATAGCAGGAAGTGTTGGTAATCTTCCCCGAGTAAGGAACATGGATATACACTATGCACAGTCAGCCGTTTTTTCTCCTTCTGATATTGCGTTCCCAACCAATGGAATAGTTAAAGAAGGTGTTCCAAATACCGAGCAGGTGATTATTGCGGATGTTGATCTTGATGACCTTAAAGATTTACATAACCACGGTAGTGTAAATACATTAAAAGACCGGAGGAAAGATCTCTATGAGTTGAAGATAATCAACCCTGCCGGGTAAGTGAGATGCAATTGGAAGAGAAATTAATTTCTGCTATAACGCAGGCCTTTCAAGAACTTTACAATCAACCCGTCACATCATTTCAAATTCAGCCAACCAATAAGGAATTTGAAGGAAGTTTCACTCTGGTTTGTTTCCCACTTTCCAAACTTTCAAAAAATCGCCTGAAGAAACAGCACGACAACTTGGTGAAAGTTGGTTAACGATTCAGGTCTGGTTTCCCGCTTCAATGTGGTGAAGGGATTTCTGAATCTTGTGATATCTGATAAAATCTGGTTGGAAGTCTTTACATCCATTCATTCACATGAAAATTTTGGAACTGAAGATAAGTCAGGTGAGGAGATCATGATTGAATATTCTTCGCCCAACACCAACAAGCCTTTGCACCTTGGTCACTTGCGTAATAATTTTCTTGGCGGCAGTGTGGCCGCTATCTACGAAGCTCTTGGATATAATGTTCACAAAGTGCAGATCATTAATGACCGGGGCATACACATTTGCAAATCAATGGCGGCATGGAAGGAGAGCGCAGCCAATGAAACTCCCGACAATACCGGAATGAAAGGCGACAAACTGGTAGGAAAGTATTATGTAGCGTTTGACAAAATGCACAAAGCACAAATCAATCAGTTGCTTTCTGAAGGAAAAAGTGAAGAACAGGCAGCAAAGGAAGCGCCTATTATGCAACAGGCAATTGATTTACTCAGGCTTTGGGAAAAAAAGATGAGGCGACTTTGAAGCTTTGGAGAACGATGAATAGTTGGGTTTATCAAGGATTTGAATCTACGTACAAGCGAATGGGTGTTTCCTTTGATAAACTCTATTACGAGTCTGAAACCTATCAGCTTGGCAAAGATGAGGTATTGAAGGGTGTGGAATCCGGTGTATTCTATAAAAAGGAGGATGGCTCCGTATGGGTTGATCTTACAGCTGATGGTCTTGATCAGAAAGTACTGTTGCGGTCGGATGGTACCTCCGTGTACATGACGCAGGATATTGGTACAGCAATTTTGCGTTTTCGTGATTTCCCAAAAATCAGCCGGCAGGTATATACGGTTGGAAACGAGCAGGAGTATCACTTCAAAGTCCTGTTTCTGATTTTGGGAAAGCTGGGCTATGGATGGGCAAAGGAATGTTATCACCTTTCGTATGGAATGGTCGATTTGCCTACAGGTAAAATGAAATCACGGGAAGGTACGGTAGTGGATGCAGATGAACTCATGGATGAAATGGTAGAGGAGGCGGAAAAGCAGACCCGTGAATTGGGTAAGGTAGATGAATTCACAGAAGCTCAATTAAAGTCGCTTCATGAAACCATTGGACTAGGCGCGCTCAAATATTTTCTTTTGAAAGTGGATCCGAAAAAAAGAATGATGTTTGATCCCAGCGAGTCAATCCAGTTGCAGGGACATACCGGGCCTTTCATTCAATATACTCATGCACGTATCTGTGCGATTTTACGAAAAGCTGATTTACTTAAAATTGATAGAACGGAGTATGACTCAATTGGAGTTTTAGAAGAAGCGGAGCGCAGTGTAGTTGGTTTGCTTTACAGGTATCCATCCCGCATAAAAGAGGCAGCCCGAGAATATTCCCCTGCCGTGTTGGCCGCATTTGCATACGACCTGGCCAAAGAGTACAACCATTTCTATCAGTCTATCCCCATTTTCAGTGAGGGAGATGCTGCAAAACTTAGCTTTAGGGTAGCTCTTTCAGAATCAGTAGCCAGTACACTTTTCAAGTGCATGGGATTGCTGGGCATTCAAGTTCCTGACCGTATGTAAACTTATTTGTAGGTAATGTGTTATCAACTTTTATGAGGTACATTATTATTGTAATTATGTTCGGTCTATTTAATTGTAAGGACAAAATTTCTGCACAGGATGTGCAAGGGTCGATATATGATTTCAAGATCAATTCAATTGATGGGGAATTGATTGATTTTGAGAAGTATAAAGGCTCTTATCTGTTAGTTGTGAACACGGCAAGTAAATGCGGGTACACCCCTCAATATGCCGATCTTCAAAAGCTTCATGAGCAAATGGGTGCCAAAGTAAATGTGCTTGGATTTCCGGCCAATAATTTTTTATGGCAGGAACCGGGGTCAAATGAGCAAATAGTTGAATTCTGTAAGGAGAATTATGGTGTGTCGTTCCAGATGTTTGAAAAGATTTCTGTAAAAGGAAATGACATGCATCCCTTATACAAATGGCTTGCCGCCAAAACAGGCGAAGCTCCCGGTTGGAATTTTTATAAGTACCTGATAGATCCAGAAGGAAATGTTGTAGGATTCTATTCCTCCAAAATAAATCCTCTGGATCCTCAAATAACATCTAAGATAAAGTAAAATGAAAAAATGGATTTTTGGTTCCAAGCCGATTTCAATTGATGTCGGACTTCTCTTGTTGAGGCTTGCTTTGGGCTTTGGGATGTTGACGCATGGTTTACCAAAATTGTTGAACTATGCGGAGCGAGTTGAGAAGTTTTCAGACCCGTTGGGATTAGGCAGTGAGGTTTCACTCATTCTTGCCATTTTTGCTGAAGTGTTTTGTTCAATACTATTAATCCTTGGAGGTTTTACCCGCATTGCGCTCATTCCTCTTATTGTTACTTTCGTTATTGTAGTTTTTATTGTTCATGGTGATGATTCATTTGGCCAAAAGGAAAAGGCTTTGCTTTATCTGATCCCATATTTAGTTATTCTGTTTACAGGACCAGGGAAGTTTTCACTGGATCGAATCAGAAATTCCTGAAAAGAAAATGGCAGTGAAAGCCTGGATCACAGCCTTCAGATTGCGCACGTTGCCGCTGGCCTTGGCCTGCGTAAGCATGGGCGCATTTCTGGCGGCATCATCCGGAACTTTTAGTTTATCAATTTTTCTATTTTGTTGTCTGACTACACTCTTGTTGCAAATACTTTCCAACCTGGCTAATGATTACGGTGATTTTGTAAATGGGGCTGATGTACCCCAACGACAAGGTCCTGTGCGAATGGTGCAGTCTGGTGCTATTTCACCTTTAGGAATGAAAAGGGGTGTGTTGATTTTTAGTGTGCTCAGTCTTAGCGCTGGTTTATTTCTACTATGGACCGCTTTTGGATCTGATTTAAAATTATTTTTAATATTTTTTGGTATAGGGCTATTGGCTATACTGGCAGCCATCGCATATACCATAGGTAAGCGACCCTATGGGTATGCAGGTCTTGGTGATATTTCCGTTCTTATTTTTTTTGGATTAGTTGGTGTGCTCGGTTCCTTGTTTTTATTTACTAAATCGCTCCGATGGGTAGAAGTATTGCCCGCGTTGAGTTGTGGGTTGTTTGCCGTTGCGGTTCTAAATCTGAACAACATCCGAGATATAGAATCAGATAGGAGTGCAGGGAAGAATTCAATTCCGGTGCGTATTGGAAAAGCAAATGCTGCTCTTTATCACATCACCCTGCTTAGTGTGGGATTGATTTGCTCTATTGTTTTTGTGGTGCATGAATTCAGATCATGGTATCAGCTTTTGTTTTTAAGTGTAACCCCACTTCTGGTTTTAAATAGTATTGCCGTTTATAAAAAAGATGCGTTGGAACTTGATCCATTTTTGAAGCAAATGGCTTTAACAACGCTGGTTTATGTATTTCTCTTTGGAGCAGGCATGTTGCTCTGAGATTCGATCCTCTAAGACGGGTATTGCTTTGGTGAGATGCTATTTTTTAATGACTTTTGGTGATTAGACACTATTTAAAAGGCTATGGGGAAGAAAGAGATTAATATTGATTGTTCGCTTTGTCAACAATTGCAACACTCATTGTTTAATGGGTTGAGCAAGGAGGAACTTGAAAATGTATCTGATCATAAAACCTGCATTCAATATAAAAAAGGTCAGAATATCTTTTATGAAGGCACCCGTCCGATGGGACTTTATTGTGTTAATGGAGGAAAGGTTAAGGTTTTTAAAAATAACGTACAGGGAAAAGAATATATCGTTTACATTGCTAAACCGGGAGATTTCCTTGGATACCGTTCGTTACTAAGCGAAGAGTATTATGCCGGCACTGCCACGGTGCTGGAAGACGCTAAGATTTGTTTTATTCCTAAAGATCAGTTTTTCGGAGTGCTTTATAAAAATCCGCTTTTCATGCAACGTGTGGTAAAGGCAATATGTATTGAGATGGGAATTATGGAAGAAAAGATGGCTGAATTAGCCCATAAGTCGGTGCGTGAGAGGTTGGCTGCAAATCTACTGATGCTAAAAGAGACCTATGGAGTGGATGGAGGAGAAAGCACTTTAATTGATCTGGCACTTTCTCGCGAAGACCTGGCCAGCATTGTAGGTACGGCAACTGAAACAGTTATTCGCTTACTTTCTGAGTTTAAAAAAGACGGACTGATTTCCTTTGAGGGAAAGCGCATTCGAGTCATTGAAGCAAGAAAACTAGCCAAACAAGCTGATTTGATTCCTGGTTAACCCGGGTTCCTGACAAAAATCATCTTTTGCTTTGACTGCTATCATTAGCAGAGCAAGCCCCTTTCAATACCTTTACGATAAATAATTAAAAGATGAAGAAGATACTTGTGCCATGTGATTTTTCAGATCAGGCAGTTCAGGCTTTTAAGTTTGCTGTTGATTTGGCAAAGCAAAGCCGGGGTGAAATATTGTTACTTACTGTGATCGAATTACCGGTTATGCATGAGTCTGCGCTGATGCCCTCAATATCCTTTGAACAGGTATTTGTTAAAGAGACGAAGGAACGGGCCGAGAAGGATTTTGAAAAATGAAAACCAAATGGGCTAAAGACGGCCCTGTTGTAAAGACCTTTATCGAATTTGGAAGTCCATCAATCGTTATTCGGGATATGATATCTTCAAAGAAGGCGGATCTGGTAGTGATGGACGAAGGAGGCATCGGGTTTGAAAGAATATGTAATCGGATCCAACACCGAAAAGATTGTTCGATGGTCAAAAGTCCCTGTCATTGCCATAAAGAAATATGTAAAAGGTTCTTCCATTAAGAATATAATCTTCCCAAATACACTTGAAAGAGATCAGGAAGATCTGGTAATGAAAGTTAAAGCGTTGCAGGAATTCTTTAAAGCCACCTTGCATATTCTATATGTAAATACACCGGCTAACTTTAGAAACGATGGTGAGAATAAGAAAAGACTGGAGGAGTTTTCAAAGCGGTTTATGATCAAAAATTTTACGCTCAATATTTATAATGACATTCATGAGGAAGTTGGCGTTCTTAATTTCTCAAAATCTGTAAAAGCAGACATGATCGCCATCTCCACCCATGGAAGAAAAGGATTAAGTCATTTATTAAGTGGAAGTATTGCCGAAGATTTGGTTAATCATATTGAATGCCCAATTTGGACAAGTGTAGTTAAATAGGAAGTTTGTGCACACTGAAATTCTAGTACCGGTTGACAGTACCCCTGGCGGTATTCAGATATCAGATTATTCTGATACTTTTTCTCATCTAAAAACTAAGCGCTTTTCGGGTTTCTTTCTTCGTGATTTTTTTTCAAAATCAGAAAAAAGTAAAATAGATCCTGTAATTGAGGTAGAGCGAATTGAGTTGGAGGGAGAATTGGAAGCAGAGGCTCAGCATATAAACCTGCCTTTCAAATTACTGGACTATCAGAGCAACTTACAATCACTGGTATATCAAAGTCGGTTTGCCGATGTCATGGTGGTGGGTTCGTTTTCTCCTGAAATGGCCGCCTATTTTGATCGTTTGTTTCCAGAAAAACTTTTGAGCAGCATCCATTGTCCGCTCTACCTGATTTCAAAAAGTACAAATGATTTTCAGGAAATTGTCTTTGTTTTTGATTGTTCAGTTTCCAGCCTGGCTGCACTGAAATCATTTATTTCCATGTTCGGTGACAAATATTATAATACCCGCATTACGATAGTTACCGTTTGCCCGGAACAGGAAGCTGGAGTTTATTTTGAAAAACACTTAATTGATTATGTTCAAAACCTTTTTGAGGATGTCGGTATTTTACCAATGAGTAATAAAAATTTAATTGAAAACCTGATCAACTATGGCTCCAAATCGACTAAACCCCTGTTGATCATGGGGCAATCTGCTCTTGAATTAATTGAAAGCAAGACCTTCTTGAAGCGAATAGCGGGTGAAGGCATGTCGCTTTTTTATTCTAATAACTAACTTTACTTCATAGCTTAACACCAATGAATGTAAAAGTTGCCAGCCAACTGAGATGTTATCATTGTGGGGACACAATTACTACTGCTCAATTTAAACAGGAAGAAAAATCGTTTTGCTGTTTTGGCTGCCAGACTGTATATCAGATTCTGAAGGAGAATGATCTATGTGAATATTATAGTTTTGATTCTTCTCCCGGAATAAATAATTCCTCGACATTCGATGTGCATTATGACTATCTCGATGAGCCAACAGTCCAATCAAAACTCCTTCAATTTAACTCACCGAATTTTGCGCGTGTTCAGTTTGCTGTTCCTGCCATACATTGTGTTTCGTGCATTTGGCTTCTCGAAAACTTAAATAGAATAGATGAAGGCGTACTTCTGTCAAAAGTAAATTTTGGGAAGCGTACTGTTACTATTGATTACAATCCTGAACGCATTGCGCTAAGTAAAATAGCCAACCGACTTACTTCATTGGGATATAAACCCGTTATAAATCTGCAAGCCAAGCAAGACCAACACCTGCTAACCCACGATAAGAATTTAATATTGAAAATAGCAATTGCCGGATTTTGCTTTGGCAATATCATGTTGTTTAGTTTTCCTGAATATTTTGGGCTTGGCAGTGATGAAGGGTTTTTGAGAGATACATTTTCTTACTTGAATATTCTGCTGGCCATTCCGGTACTATTTTATAGCGCCAGTGATTACTTTACGGCTGCAAGACGAGCGGTTCTGCAAAAGCAAATCAATATAGATGTACCCATAGCGATTGGCCTGATAGCTTTATTTACCCGCAGCCTTTATGATATTGGTTTTCATGTTGGCCCGGGTTATCTGGACTCTTTGGTTGGTCTTGTATTTTTTCTATTACTAGGCCGATGGTTTCAAAGTAAAACCTATGCCAGCTTGTCGTTTGACCGGGATTATACTTCCTATTTTCCGCTGGCCATCCTTACCTTTCGCGACCAGAAATGGACTTCAGTTTTACTTTCTGATTTGCAACCTGGCGATACGATTCGAATAAGAAATCAGGAGATCATTCCCGCTGACAGTATTCTGGAATCTGAATTCGCATTAATTAACTACAGTTTTGTCACAGGCGAATCCACCGAGACAGCCGTAAGGAAAGGAGAAAATATTTTTGCCGGAGGAAAGCTTATTGGAAAACCGGCAACGTTTATTGTTCATAAATCCACTTCTCAGAGTCATCTCACCAGTTTGTGGAATAACGATATTTTTCAAAAAGCAGATGAGCAAACCTACCAGCGAACCATTGACCGCACTGCCAGGATATTCACCTGGATAATCTTATTCATAGCAGCGGCTTCAGCAGCCTATTGGTTTGTTGCCGACTCCTCAAAAATGTGGCTGGTGTTAACCTCTGTACTCATCATTGCCTGCCCGTGTGCGTTGGCACTTTCAGCACCTTTTACTTATGGAAGTATGTTGCGTGTATTTGGGAAATACGGATTGTATCTTAAAAACGCTGACGTGGTGGAGCGTCTTTCCTCGATATCGACTGTTGTTTTTGATAAGACCGGAACCCTGACTTCAGGAGTTTCTGATGTTAGCTTTAGTGGTGAATTGTCAGAAGAGGAGAAGCATGGCATCGCGTTATTAACCGCAGCATCCATTCACCCGCTAAGCGTACTCATTTCAAAATCCATCTCTACTGAAGCTTCTGGGGCAATTGAAAATTTCGAAGAGTTTGTGGGTGAAGGAGTTGAAGGAATTGTAAATGGATGTTTCTATAAAATAGGTTCAGCTCAGTTTGTAGGGGCAATCGAGATTCAGACCACAGCGTTACCCCGTGTTTATGTTTCCATAAATAATGAAATGAAAGGATATTACTCCTTAAATACATCTTTGCGCAAAGGAGTGGGGGAAATGCTGGACCGAATGAAGAATATAAATTTGAGTTTGGTGTCGGGTGATGGTGCGGCTGATAAAAAAAGGTTGACGAATCTTTTTCCCAAAAATGCCGAATTGAAATTCAATCAATCAGTTCATGACAAACTGAATCATATAAAGGGCCTTCAGCAAGATTCTGCCAAAGTGATGATGGTGGGCGATGGGCTAAACGATTCGGGGGCATTAAAGCAAAGTGATGTTGGACTAGTCGTTACTGACGACACAGGAGTATTCACACCGGCCAGTGATGGTATTATTCATGGAAAGTCCATTTCAAACCTGGATAAGTTTATTGAACTTGGAAAATCAGCTACCTTTATTTTAAAACTAAGTTTTATTATATCGTTTATCTATAATTCTGTTGGGTTATCGTTTGCTGTTACGGGTCATCTTACGCCTTTGGTGGCAGCCATCTTAATGCCCCTGAGCAGTATAAGTGTTGTTGCATTTGCAACGGCTTCTGTAAATTATGTGGCCTATCAGAAAAGAATGTTGTTATGAACATTATTGTGGCTCTTATTGCTATTAGTTTATCATTAGCCTTATTTTTTCTGGGTCTGTTCATTTGGAGCTTAAAATCGGGCCAATTTGATGACCCGTTTGGTCCTGCCGCACGAATGTTATTTGATGAAAAAAGAGAAATAGATCAGTACAAAAAAAACAGCCTGCCATCGGAGATGAGCAGGCTGTAAATTGGAAAGCAAACGAACCTAATTATGGTGAATGAATTTGGCCAATAATTACATTCATTTAAAAAAAGTATGATAAAAATCATGTAATTCTGGTTGCATTGGTCATGCATCATTTTGAGATTAATATTTAGTTTTAAAACTTAATTACAATAACCCAAAAACCTGTAGTTGCGCCTATGGAACTCGAAAGAATAAGTTACGACAATAAAATCGTTAAAGCGTTTGTTATTGTCACTGTCATTTTTGGTTTAGTTGGAATGACGGTCGGATTACTAGCGGCAATTCAATTATACTATCCTCTGTTCAATTTTGATTTTCAATACACATCGTTTGGCAGGATGCGGCCTTTGCATACTAACGCTGTTATTTTTGCCTTTGTAGGAAATGCCATGTTTGCAGGAGTGTATTACTCCTTACAACGGTTGTTGAAAGCCCGGATGTTCAGCGACACACTGAGCTGGATTCACTTTTGGGGTTGGCAATTGATCATTCTCGCTGCGGCAATAAGTTTACCGCTGGGTATAAGCAGTGGAAAGGAATATGCAGAACTCGAGTGGCCTATCGACATAGCTATTGCTCTGGTTTGGGTTGTGTTTGGCTGGAATATGATAGGAACCATTCTAAGAAGGAGAGAACAGCACATGTACGTGGCTATTTGGTTTTATATCGCCACGGTGGTGACAGTTGCCGTGCTTCACATTGTGAATTCCTTTGCCATGCCCATATCCTTGTTCAAGAGCTACTCCATGTTTGCCGGAGTTCAGGATGCTTTAGTTCAATGGTGGTATGGTCATAACGCGGTGGCCTTCTTTCTTACTACACCCTATCTGGGATTGATGTACTACTTTCTTCCGAAGGCAGCGAATCGCCCTGTTTATTCCTATAGACTTTCTATCATACACTTTTGGTCTTTGATTTTTATTTACATCTGGGCAGGACCACATCATTTATTATATACCGCCCTTCCCGCCTGGGCGCAATCGCTGGGCGTGGTTTTTTCAATTATGTTGATAGCTCCATCATGGGGAGGTATGCTTAATGGTTTGCTTACCCTTCGGGGCGCATGGGATCGTGTTCGTGAAGATCCTGTTCTGAAGTTTATGGTCGTTGCGGTTACTGCGTATGGTATGGCAACGCTTGAAGGCCCGCTGTTGTCGCTAAAAAACTTCAACGCGATAACGCATTATACGGATTGGATTATTGCCCACGTTCATGTGGGTGGATTAGGATGGAATGGCTTTCTGATATTTGGAATTTTCTACTGGCTGGTTCCTAAAATGTGGGGAACAAAATTGTATTCTACCAAACTGGCCAACCTTCATTTCTGGCTCGGCACATTAGGAATCATTTTTTATGCCCTGCCTCTCTACATAGCCGGGTTGACTCAAAGCCTGATGTGGAAAGAATTTACAGCTGAGGGATTTTTGAGGTATCAGAACTTTCTCGAAACAGTTACCCAGATTTTACCCATGTATGTTTTGCGCTCGGTGGGCGGTACATTATATCTGGTGGGTGCTTGCATCATGACCTACAACCTGATGAAGACAGCAGGCATTGGAAAATTTGTTGCCAATGAAGAGGTGGATGTTGCTCCGATGGTTAAGACCACACAAACAGGTGGATACTGGCATCGAGTACTGGAAAGAAAGCCCGTACTCTTTACTGTCCTTACTGTTGTATCCATTCTTATCGGAGGGGTTATAGAATTAGTGCCAACCTTTTTGGTAAAATCAAACGTACCCACAATCACAAGCGTAACACCGTATACACCGCTTGAATTGCACGGTCGTGACATTTATATCCGCGAAGGATGCTCCTATTGCCATTCTCAAATGATAAGGCCGTTCAGAAGCGAAGTTCAACGTTATGACCCGATAGACGGGGAATATTCAAAGGCAGGTGAATATGTTTATGATCATCCATTCTTATGGGGATCAAAACGAACGGGTCCTGACCTGCACCGAACCGGAGGCAAGTACATTGACAGCTGGCATTATCGTCATATGTTAACTCCAGCGGATGTTTCGAATGGATCGATCATGCCTGCCTATCCATGGCTTTATGAACAATTCATTGATAAGTCCCTTACTCCAAAAATGATCAATGCCATGCGCAAGATCGGTGTGCCTTATGAGGAAGGTTATGAAAATAAAGCCAATGAAGATTTGGATAAACAAGCTTCTACAATAGCTGAAAACTTATCGATGGAAGGATACGAAACCGTTGGTGATGCCGAGATCGTTGCCTTGATCGCTTATTTGCAGCGGCTTGGCAAAGATGTAAAGTTGGAAAAACGGCTGACTCAGGTCTGAAATAAAATAAAAACCATGTATAAAGACGTACTTCGGGGAATTGAAAATATTGAAATCTGGCCGGTCATTTCATTCACCATTTTTTTTCTGTTTTTCTGTTTTTAATCTGGTGGGTGCTGACCGTGGACAAAGGATTTATAAAAAAAATGGGTGAAATGCCCTTGCAGGATGATTCGTCAAATCAAGTGAAAAACACGAACGGGAAATGAAAAGAACTATTCTACTTCTACTATTATTATTTTGTTTGCCAGGCACCATGCTAATGGCACAAGATGCCGGCATCTCCGTTTGGGATGATCCTATGGTCATGTTCTATACGGTCGTAGCTTTTATTTTTATTACGGTATTGTTGATTCTGGCCGTTGCAGTCTATCTGCTTCAGGTGCTCAATTTTCTGGTGCAACAGCAGGCAAAGGATCGGGCCTTAAAATTAGGTATTGAGTATGTTCGGGAGCCGGGGATTTGGGAAAGACTGAATGCCTGGCTATGGGATATCGCCCCCATTGAAAAAGAAAAAGACATCATGATGCACCATGAATACGATGGCATCCGCGAGCTGGACAATCATTTGCCCCCTTGGTGGAGGTGGCTTCTCTATATAACCATAATTTTTGCTGTAGTGTATATGGTAATGTATCACATCACCGACAGCCTCCCGATGCAGGAAGAAGAGTATGCGACTGAATTGGCACTGGCAGACGCAGAAATGAAAAAAATGAATGCCACTGAAAGTGGGCCTGTACTTGATGAAACAACAGTGGTTGAACTGACTGACGCTGTTTCATTGGAGGAGGGCAAAAAGATTTTCATTAGCAATTGTGCCTCATGCCATAAAGAGAGTGGAGCCGGAGATATTGGCCCCAACTTAACCGATGAATACTGGCTGCATGGTGGGTCCATTGGAGATTTGTTTAAAGTTGTTAAAAACGGTGTGCCTGCCACGAACATGATTTCCTGGGCTGCGATGTTGAGTCCCAAAATGATGCAACAAGTCTCCAGTTATATTCTAACATTAAAAGGCACTAATCCACCTAATCCCAAGGAACCACAAGGCGAAAAGTATATTCCCATGCCAAAAGAGACTGTTGTTGATACGCTGACAGTAAAAGCGTCTTTGTAAATTGAGAGTGAAGTAAAGAAAATTCGTGTAGAGCCTGTACAATAACTATGCAATCTGAGGAAGTAAAGGATCTTTATCAGTATGATGAGGAATATAGGGATACCATAGCTACTGTTGATGCAGAGGGTAAGCGCATATGGATTTATCCAAAAAAACCATCCGGGTACTATCATCGATTACGAATTGTAGTTACCTCATTCCTCCTCCTTTTATTTTTTGCCGGTCCATTTATACAATGGAACGGAAAACCATTTCTTCTCCTGAATTTTTTTGAAAGGAAATTCATTTTATTTGGTCATGTCTTTTGGCCCCAGGATTTCTTTCTTCTTGCGTTAACTCTGGTTACACTCTTTGTTTTTATAATACTTTTCACCGTGGCCTTTGGGCGGATCTGGTGTGGATGGGCTTGCCCTCAAACCTTATTCATGGAAATGGTGTTTCGGAAAATTGAATATTGGATTGAAGGAGGAGCTAACAAGCAGCGTAAGCTGCCGGCCAACCCTGGAATGGTGAGAAGATTTTGAAGAAGACTTCCAAGCATTTCATCTTTCTCGTCATTTCAATACTGATAGCACATACTGCTATGGCATACCTGATAGGGCTTGACGCGGTTGTTGAAATTGTTCAACATTCTCCGATGCAAAACCTGTCGGGTTTTATTGGTCTGGTGGCATTTACCGGTATTTTCTATGGCGTGTTTGCTCTATTTCGTGAGCAGGCTTGTATTGCAGTTTGCCCGTATGGCCGGCTTCAGGGTGTCTTATTAGTTAAAGAATCAATTGTGGTGGCTTACGATTGGTTGCGTGGCGAACCGAGGAATAAAATAAAGAAAGGAATCGAAGAAACTGAAAAGAAGGGCGATTGCATTGACTGTAAATTGTGTGTTCATGTTTGCCCTACAGGTATTGATATCAGAAACGGAACTCAATTGGAGTGTGTCAATTGTACTGCGTGTATGGATGCGTGCGATGATGTAATGATAAAAGTGAACCGACCAAAAGGCCTTATTCGCTATGCATCGTTTAACAGCATAAAGGAAGGAAAAGAAAAACTTTTTACTCCGCGCATTGCGGGTTATACTGTTGTGCTTACTGCCTTAATAGGATTATTGTCATTTTTTGTTTTCACGCGAGCCGATATAGAGACCACGGTTCTAAAAGTTCCGGGCACGCTCTACTCCCGCACCGATGACGGGCAGATCACCAATTTGTACAACATAGAATTTGTCAACAAAACGTTTGAAGACATTTCCATTGATTTGAAAATTGAAGAGCCTGTGGGTGCTTCTTTAATGAAGGTAGGAGGACAACCCTTGCTGGTTCCCAGCGAGGGCATTTTGAAAAGCACGTTTATGGTAAAAATTCCTGAGGATCAACTTACCGTAATGCGGACAAAAGTTCAGTTTAGTGTATTTAAAGGTGAGGAAAGAATAGAATCGATGAGTGCCCGATTCATCGGGCCAATTGTAAAGAAACAAACCCCATAATGCTAAGACTATGAATTTTGGAAAATGGATAGTCTTCTCGATGATTTTGTTTGCCGGCTTTTTGGGTGTGGCCATGTGGATTGCTTTCCGGGAAGAAGTGGGAATGATTTCAAACGATTATTATGAAGAAGAACTAAAACATTCACAAAAGATGGATCGTCTTGAGAATGCGCAAGCACTTGGTGATGGACCTGCAATTTCACTGGATACCGAGAGAAGAATTGTAATTGAATTTGCAGACTTCCATAAAATCGAAAAAGGGGAACTGCGTGTATTGCGACCAAACGATCCTAATTTGGATCAGAATTTTATAATCAATCCATCTGACAAGACCACCCAATTATTTGAATTGAGGAATCGTAAGCCGGGGTTGTACAGAATATCCATGATTTGGACGATGAACAGTCAGGATTATCAAGTTGAACAAATAGTAATTTTGTAATGTACATTACAGCGCTCATGTTAGGATTGGCAGGCAGTCTTCACTGCGCAGGGATGTGCAGCCCTCTGGTGGTGGCAGTTCATGCCAAGAATCCATTCCTGGCCAGTAAGTTGTTCTATAATTCGGGGAGGGTTTTCATGTACAGTGTCTTGGGTTTGATCGTTGGCTTTTTGGCAGTCTGTTTCAACCACTCCCGATACAAAATGTGGTATCCATTGGTCTTGGACTGTTGCTTATCCTTTTGGGCGTAGGGACAATAAACGCCATTCAGATTCCATTGCTTTCCAGATTGGTACGGAAGTATACTTCTTATATAACAAATCTATTTGGTTCATTTTTGAGCAGGAAAGGATTCTTGCCGGTAACACTGCTTGGCATGATAAACGGAATATTACCCTGCGGACTTACTTATGCGTCATTAACCTACTGCCTGACTTTCGAGATTCCATGGGATGGTTTTGTCTTTATGATGGTTTTTGGATTAGGAACATGGCCTGTCATGGTGGGGTTTACGTGGATCATTGGCAGGATACGATCGAAGTGGAATATCGGACTGAGCCGAATAACCAGCATTGTTCTGATTGGGTTGGGTGTGTTATTAATCGGACGTAGTTTTTGGAGTGGCAACCACTTGCATCACAATGATTTACAAAATAGTTCTGCTGTCGAATTTAACATTTGTCAATAGTTTTAATTTAGTTTTTGATTCGTTACATTTAAATATCTAATTCATAAATAGTTGATCATGAAAAATATTCTTGTACCAACCGACTTTTCAAAAGTATCTATAAATGCACTTGAAGTAGCGTTAGACATTGCTAAACGTTCCGGTGCTGACGTTACTTTATTACACGTAGTTGAAGAAGCTACCCTGGAATCCTTTAGTGTATCCGGTCAGGGACCTCCAAAAGGATGGGAAGAGAAAATGTTTACGGCAGAGCTGATCAAGAAGGCCAAAAAGCAGCTGGAAAAAGTTGTTTTAGATCCAAAATATAAATCAGTTACAATCAATGGAGAAATAAGAGTTGGTAATCCATTCCATGGTATGCGCACTATTATTAGTGAGCAAAAACCTGATTTGGTGGTTATGGGTACACATGGTCAAACCAATCTTGAAAGTATGATTATTGGTTCCAATACAGAGCGGGTAGTTCGCCACGCCAAAAGTCCGGTACTTTCAATTCATCAAAAACCAACCAACCTTAATTTTAAAAACATCGTTTTTGCTACGGGCATGCACAAGGATGAAGAAGTATTTAGTCGCATTGTAAAAAGAGCACAGGAAATCTATAAAGCTACAGTTCATTTTGTTCGCATTAACACTCCGGGTGACTTTCAGCGTGATCGGGTTGTAAAAGATTACATGGAGAAATTTGCAAAGAAACTTGGCTTTAAAAATTATACAGTCAACGTGTATAACGATACATCTACTGAAGAGGGGGTTATATATTTTGCTGAAAGTATCAACGCGGATATGATTGCAATGGCAACACACGGCCGTACTGGTTTTGCTCATGTCATGGCAGGGAGTATTGCAGAGGATGTAGTTGGGCATTCAAAACGACCTGTACTGACTTTTGTAACCAAGAGGTAGTTATATTTTAATTCAATGGTAATAAAGCCTGCACCTGCGGGCTTTTTTTTTGTACTTTCATACAATTCAAGTTGAAAGATTACTATCAAATATTGGGAATAGATCGGGGGGCTTCTCAGGAGGAGATTAAGAAGGCTTATCGCAGACTGGCAGTTAAGTTCCATCCGGACAAAAATCTGACTCAGAATACGGAAGAACATTTTAAAGGGATCAATGAAGCCTACGATGTTCTAAGCGATCCTGAAAAAAAGTGGACGTATGACAATCGAACCAGGATGGAGCAGAGGCAACCGGTTCATCG
>JAAUQD010000175.1 GCA_012032815.1 Flammeovirgaceae bacterium | reverse complement strand
TCTTGGGATATTATGGTTTGTGGTTTGAACATTTCAGTCCATGTTGATGCCTTCAGTAATCTCCCTCCAGCATACTTTCCACTGTCCAGCATGCACATCATCCATGTAGCCATATCATCGGCACATGACCATACCGATCCTGCAGGACCAATTACATCCGCACTTGTGTTTTCAATGACATGTATGGATTCATTAAAGAAATAATGAGGTTTTGTTTGATTCACATCGTTTATATCTTTTAATAATGGGAATGTTCGATTCATACCAAGAGGAGTAAAAATCCGTTCCTTTATAAATTGATCCCATGATTTTCCACTGATATTCTCAATTACTTTTCCAGCAGCTAAGTAAAAGATATTTTGATAGATGTATCCTCCACGCAAAGGGTACGAGGGTTTCACCAATTCCATTTTTTCAAGAATTTCATCTGAAGAAATATCCAGCATCGTCCATAGGAAGTCGGCATTGCCAACGCCTGTGTTGTGAATAAAAAGATCTCGTATTCTTAAATCACGAGTTACATAGGAATCGTACACGTGAAAGTCAGGAAGATGTTTAATCACCGGATCGTCCCATTTCACTTTGCCTTCATCCACCAGCATACCCATGCATACAGCAGTCATTGCCTTTGTTGTAGACGCACACGCGAAAAGGGTTTGTGTATCGACTTTATCCATCGTACCCAATTCTCTTACGCCATATCCTTTCTTAAAAAGCACCTGGTTGTCTTTAACCACAGCAACGGCCAAGCCGGGTACTGACCAGCTATTTCTTGCTGCTTCGACATACTGATCGAATTCTTTAATCTTTTGAGGGAGATCTGAATTTGTTTTTTTCTGGGCCAGTGAAGTTGTAAAAACAATAATCAGCGAGAATAAAATAGGTACGGTACGAGTCATAAGGAAGAAGGATTTGATTTTAAAATTTTATAAAGAGCAGGAATGGCAATGACAACCCAAATGATATTTATAAAGGTTGACGGGTAAGCCCCATAATACACCGTATTAATAATCAGAAAAGCTGCCCCGGTGAGGTTGAGGAATTGAAATAAGAATGAATCAGACCGGATGCGCTGATAGCTGTTCAGTCCATAGGCGGCAATGACTTCAACCGATCCGATCCACCCGATAATATCTACAAAAAGTTTCATAGTTGTTAATTTCAGTTTTTAATTACCTCACTTATACAAAGATAGCAGCAATTACATCAGCTTCTTTTACCAGCAATGAAATTCCAACCAGCAGTACAAATGACAAATGATTTTCGAAAATTCTCCTGACTGATTTTTTGAGCAGTACTTTACCAATATAACTGCCAAGAAATGCGCCTATGATTAACATGGGAATGTAGGCGATGTAGGTAGGACGCAGGAATCCGCTATCCACATAAATAATTGATCGGCTCAAATCCACACCAAAATCAATTGCGGCCGAAGTACCCACCAGGAAATTTTTCTCAAGATTAAATGCTGCCAGAATCAATCCGCGTATTGCACCACCGGTTCCTATAAAGCCCGCCAAAAATCCGGCAATACCTCCACCCACTATTGAGTTGGCCACTGTTGGCTTAACCTGATCTTTAGGCCGGGCCAGCATCCAGATGGGGAATACAATCAAAAAAATACCAAGAAGGATTTTGGCATATTCAAATTCAACATAGCGGGTGAGTATGGCGCCACCTATTGCCAAAACAACGCTGGATACCCCAAGCCAAAGAACAAGTTTCCAATCAATTGTTTTCCAGAATAAAATGAGTTTGGCGGAATTGCTGAATACATGCAAAATACCCGTCAATGCAAGAACAGTCTGAAAGTCGTAAAGAAATTGCAAAAAGGAAACAAAAAATAGTGAGGAACCGAAACCTCCTATCGTTCCAAGAATTTCCGCGAATAGGGTAAGAAGAAAGAAAATAACAAATTCCATCGGTTTAAATCCCTGGGGTTGAACTCATAACACAATGTAAATAATTTGGCCATTATAGGAATATTTCGATTGAAAAAGGTTAGCCATTGCCATTCGTCTAATATTGTAACCTATGCGATTTGGTCCCATTTTACTTCGAAAGAAAATTGTATTTCAAATCTATCGTTGTTAAAACAAGTTGGGTTATTGTTTTCTCACGATGCTTCAAAAACTACCTTTGCTGTTCATATACTAATAACATGATTGAAGAAATAGTACGTCCAAAGAGGAATTACATACCTGAAGACTTTAACGTTACCACGTGGGAGGGTATTAAGCCTTTCTATGATGAACTGATGAACCGATCAGTTAGCTCTGAGGAAGAGCTGAAGCGGTGGTTTCAGGATCGTAGCGAGCTTGAATCAATTATCAGTGAAGATCTTGGATGGAGATACATAAGGATGACCATTGATACGGAAAATGAGGAATACAGTAAATCGTATAAAGATTTTATAGAGAACATACAACCGAAAATATCTCCTTTAGCGGATCAGTTAAATCGGAAAGCATTGGAGATTCCCTATTTAAAATCTCTATTAACGGATCAGGGATTTGAAATACTAATCAGGAATTTGCGCAAGGAAATTGAAATATATCGGGAAAAGAACATTGAACTCTTCACGCAAATAAACACCGAAACCCAGCGATTTGCTCAAATCAGCGGAGCAATGACAGTAACGGTCGATGATAAAGAACTGACCCTTCAGCAAGCAGCTGTCATATTAATGTCGACTGATCGTGAAAGGAGAGAGATTGTGTATCGAAAAATTTCTGAAAGGCGGCTTCAGGATAAGCAAGTGTTGGATCAACTTTTCAACAAACTCATAACGCTGCGTCATCAGGTAGCGCAAAACGCTGATTTTATAAACTTTCGGGATTATATGTTTAAGGCGTACGGGCGATTCGATTACACGCCCGATGATTGTTTTAAGTTTCATGATTCGATAGCCTGGGAAGTAGTTCCAATAGTGAATGAGGTAGCCCAACGAAGAAAGAAGAAGTTGGGTGTTGACCGGTTAAGGCCATGGGATAAGGCCGTGGATGAGGAGGGCAGGGAACCTTTGACGGCTTTTGATGGAGGCAAGGATTTAACTCAAAAAGGTATTGAAGTTTTTTCAAAGTTAGATCCGTATTTAGGTCAGTGCTTATCAACCATGAACGCGATGGGCCATCTTGATCTGGAATCCAGGAAGGGTAAAGCTCCCGGAGGATATAACTATCCGCTCGCTGAAATCGGAGTACCTTTTATTTTTATGAATGCTACGTCTACCATGCGAGATATGACCACACTTATGCATGAAGGCGGGCATGCGGTTCATAATTTCCTTACGCGGGATCTTGAATTAGGTGATTTTAAATCACCACCCATGGAAGTTGCTGAACTGGCATCAATGGCTATGGAACTTATTTCAATGGATCATTGGGATGTCTTCTTTCATGACACTGAAAATCTTAAGCGGGCTAAAATTGAACAGCTGGAAGATGTTTTGGAAACACTACCGTGGATTGCGACCATCGATAAATTTCAGCATTGGATTTATGAGAACCCAACCCATACTTCAGATGACCGCATAAAAAACTGGAATTTAATTCTCAATCAATTTTCTGATTCCATAACGGACTGGTCGGGACTGGAAGAAGCAAAAAATTATCTCTGGCAGAAACAACTTCATCTTTATGAAGTTCCTTTCTATTACATCGAATACGGCATGGCTCAATTGGGAGCCATCGCTATCTGGAGAAAGTACCGGTTGAATAAAAAGGAGGGGTTAGCTGGATATAAAGCTGCATTGACATTGGGTAATACCCGGACTATCCCTGAAATTTTTGAAGCAGCAGGAATTAAGTTTGATTTTAGCAGAACCTATATTAGGGAGTTGATCGCTTTTGTCAAATCCGAATTGAATGATTTAGGATAAGAAAGAAAAAATAGTAGTAATAATAATAAGTCTGTTATAACATCACCTTTTGCAATAAAAAAAGGGGCGGCCTATTCGCCCCTTCTTTTTATGTGTTTGTTAAAAAGCTATTTCTGCATATTAAGTTCAACGTTGCAGGTGATCACAACATCTTCAGCAACAACAAGATTTCCTGCTTCTAGAGCTCTGTTCCACTTTAGTCCATAATCGAATCGATTTACGGTTCCATTGATTTTAAATCCAGCCTTCATTCCCCGGCCCGTGTTTATACTTCCTTTATAGATTAAATCAAAGTCTACCTCTTTTGTAACATCTCTCATCGTAAATTGACCTTTTAGCCTGTATGATTTGGCATCTTTCACAATTTTACCTGCGAATTTCACTTCAGGAAA
>JAAUQD010000174.1 GCA_012032815.1 Flammeovirgaceae bacterium | reverse complement strand
TTTAGGTTAAACTTAGATTTAGTTTTTTAAGCTGGTTCCTGAGTAAGAGTTCGATATGAAATCAAGTTAGGGATCAGTTTAAAGGGCTCAAAATAGCGCCTTTTAACGGGACTTCAAATTAAATCCTTGAAAAAAACTACTAACTGCCTGGATCGAATAATTCCACGTAGTGCAAAGATGATTGAATAAATTAACAACTATCTGACTAACAGATCATTATAAAGGGGATATATCTGATGTAAGGTTAACTAATTTAAACAAAGAAGGAATTTTTTAATTATGACATTCCCCAAAACAACTTGAGAATCTTGATAACATCATCTTCTTTTGAGTAGCCAAATCCTTTCTTTGAGACTTCTGCTTCAAAACTTTTGTCGAATCCGATTGCTTTCTTTAATGAATTTTTATTGAGTTTAATTTTAATTAGCTCTTCATTTTTCATCAAATAGAATGTTGTTTCCATTTTCCATCTTCCATTTTTTGAGCCAGTATCCAACGCTGGTTGGTAATCAGGAGCAAGTAACGAAGCCGAATATTTCTTTAAAAATCTTATCTGACTTTCGTAAAGTACCTCATAGAAACCTGAAGGCAAAAAAACAAAATCTTTTGTCTTCAGCAACAATTGAATCAACCTTCGTCCCGTCCAGTTCAAACATCAAACTACTTGTTTTCATTATAAACCTGTCTTTAGATGCATCATACATGGTATAGCAACTTAAGATTACGCTGGAGTCTCTGAAAACAACGCCATTTGTCCAATCAAATAGATAGGGTGATCCCTCATCTTTGCTGATTGGTGAAAAAGAATCCAGAAATCCATTAGTTCCCTTTGCGATTCTTTGAATATTGTCGCGATCGGTAAATGGCTGATCAACGGCTTTTGCGCAACACAAAAATGAAATAGAAATCATTAATAATGAACACAAGATTTTAGCAAGCTGGCTTACGCTGAGTCGAAAATGTTGAAGTTTTCATTTTTCCCTAATCATTCACCCAAATCGGAAATTCAATATACCCCTTGTTGATGTCTCTTAAAATTTTGATAGTTAGTTTAAAACACTAAACCCTTACAATTTGATTAATAAATGCTAATTAATTATCCCACCAAACTCTTCCATCCAAATCGTCCTGTGCAAAACCCTGACGCGCCAATGCGGCATCATAGTTCGGGCCATTGAGGTCGCGTTCTGTTGAACTGTAACCCTGACGTCTTGGAATTTGTCCGCTTTCAGTTTGAGCATTAGCAGCCGGAGCAAGTGCAGGAAATCCTGTCCTTCTCCAATTTGCCCAACCCTCATAACCTTGCAGATACGTTGCTAACCAGCGCTGTGTTCCAATTTGAGACTTTGCTGTAGCTGCACTGTAAGCAACAACACTGTTAGTAATGTATTGTGCATACCCTGCGCCAACACCATACTGATTCAAGGAAGCTTGTATTCCTTGTTCATAAAGCGTTTGGGCATTACCAGGAATCCAGCCATCCAGCACTGCTTCGGCCATTGACAGGGCCACTTGAGCAGACGTGTAAATCATAGCCGGACTATTCTGCTCCCGCAACGCATCTCCTAAAAAGGAAACGCCTGAGTTAGGAAAACTTTTACGACTCAGCTACCACTGAAACAAAAGAGCGATCCTGACGACCTTTTTTGAAAGTAACTACTCCATTTGTCAACGCAAATAAGGTGTGGTCGCGACCCATGCCAACATTCTTTCCAGGGTGGTGTTTTGTTCCTCGCTGGCGCACGATAATATTTCCGGCAATTACTTTTTGACCACCGAATATTTTAATGCCCAATCGTTTGCTTTCCGATTCACGGCCATTCTTTACTTTACCTTCTCCTTTTTTGTGTGCCATAACTCTTTAGTCTTCTATATTATTTTCCTGAAATCCCTTCAATTAAAAGTTTTGTAAACCCCTGACGGTGTCCATTCTTTACAGCATAACCTTTTCTGCGCTTCTTCTTAAATACGACTTCCTTGTCGCCCCGCACATGCTCCAGAATTTTTCCGGATACTTTGGCTCCCTTAACCATGGGCGTTCCAACGGTAACGTCACCCTTGTCGTCAATAAGCAACACCTGATCCAGCTTTATCTTGGCCCCGGCTTCCCCCTCCAATTTAGGAGTATATATATATTGGTCTTTTTCTACCTTAAATTGCTTTCCTCCGATATCTACAATTGCGTACATAAAAACAGCGTTTTTTTGAAAAATGGACTGCAAAGATATAGGAAGGTATTTGAAATTCAAAGAGTTCTTGAATTTCAAAAATCAGTCAGGCTCCGGATTAAATTTATAATCATCGGCCTCCGTTTTGTCAACGCTTTGCCGAATGATGACCCGTCAATTTAACGTTCAAAAAAACTGACCCGACTTATCCAAATTTGAGAGAGAAAAAAGTTTAAAAAAACTTTCAGTCAAACCGGTATTTAGTTGAAGCAGGCTAAGTGAATGAGAATGAATTCCTTTTCACATCAACTTCGTACTACGGAGTGATCAACGAGCATGTATGGAAAAATGAATGCCTTTGATATTACTCCATCATTTTAAATATTTGTTCTGCTGTGAAGTTGACCAGATAAACATCCGATCAACAGATCAATTTTAATTTATTGTTGGAAGTTGGGGTTGGCAACAACCTGGCTCCCGTTTTTGTCAAACACTAAACGAAAAAGAAAAAGATGAATCAAGAACTTCCCATGGAACCTATCCTGAAAGAAAACAAGGATCGGTTTGTTCTATTTCCCATTAAGCACCATGATATATGGAAGTTTTATAAGCAGGCGGAAGCCAGTTTTTGGACGGCTGAGGAAATCGATCTAAGCCAGGATTTGCGGGATTGGGCCAATTTGAATGACGGTGAAAGACACTTTATTAAGCACGTTCTTGCCTTTTTTGCTGCCAGTGATGGTATTGTTAATGAAAACCTGGCCGAACACTTTGTATCGGAAGTTCAGTATACGGAAGCCAAGTTCTTTTATGGCTTTCAGATTGCCATCGAAAATATCCATTCCGAAACCTACTCATTGCTCATCGACACGTACGTGAAGGAAGCCAAAGAAAAAGACAAGCTCTTTCATGCCATCGAAACGATGGATTGTGTTAAGAAGAAAGCCGATTGGGCATTGCGCTGGATCGACAAAGGGAATTTTCAGGAACGCCTGATCGCGTTTGCTGCCGTAGAGGGTATTTTCTTCTCGGGCTCTTTCTGTTCTATTTTCTGGCTCAAGAAAAGAGGCTTGATGCCAGGCCTCAGCTTCTCCAATGAACTGATTTCAAGAGATGAAGGTCTTCATTGTGACTTTGCCTGTCACATCTACCGAGATCATGTGGTGAACAAACTTGATGAGCAAACCATCATTGATGTGATCAAAGATGCCGTAGAAATTGAAAAAGAGTTTGTGACCGATGCCTTACCGGTGAATCTTATTGGAATGAATTCAGAGCTAATGTGCCAATATATTGAGTTTGTGGCCGATCGGCTTATCCATGAACTAATCGGCAAAAAAATATACGGTGCCACGAACCCCTTCGACTTTATGGAGATGATCTCCTTGCGCGGAAAGACCAATTTCTTTGAACGCAGGGTGGGCGATTACCAAAAAGCCGGTGTGATGACCAGCACAGAAAAAGAATCATCACCAAAGTTTTCTTTGGATGAGGATTTTTAATACATTGAACAACATTTTTTAAACTTTTCTCAACCCAAACAACCTTTTAGAATGCTCGTATTGAAACGTGACGGTCGCAGAGAAACCGTTAAATTCGACAAAATCACGGCTCGAATCGAAAAACTCTGTTACGGACTTGATCCCCACTTTGTAAATCCGGTTGAGGTAGCCATGAAAGTTATCAATGGCCTTTATGATGGGGTTTCGACTCAGGAATTAGATAACCTGGCGGCTGAAATAGCAGCCTCAATGACCACCAAACATCCAGACTTTGCAAAACTGGCGGCCCGGATCGCAGTTTCAAACCTGCATAAAACTACCAGTAAGTCGTTCTCTAATTCAATGAAGCGGCTATACCAGTATGTAGACCCCAAAACGGGCCAGAATGCCCCGCTCATTTCAAAAGATACATGGAAAGTTATTAAAGAAAATGCGGCTGAACTGGATCAGGCAATTATCTATGATCGCGATTTCAGCTATGACTATTTTGGGTTTAAAACACTGGAGCGCTCCTACCTGATGAAGATTGATCAAAAGGTAGTCGAACGTCCGCAACATATGTTGATGCGGGTGGCGGTAGGTATCCATGGAAATGACATTCCTGCTGCTATA
>JAAUQD010000069.1 GCA_012032815.1 Flammeovirgaceae bacterium | reverse complement strand
TAAAAGGGCTGAAGGTTGCTCACTCACCAATTCACAGGAAAAAGTTTGGAGGAAAGTGCTTGAATTCTCCCTAAGGTCAACAACCACATCCTGGATTTTACCCGTTATTGCCATTACCATTTAGCCTGGCTATGTGGGGGTTTTTGAAAATGTAATCCTCTAAGAACGTTCTTTTTTGAGAAGGAAAGATTGTCCTGAACAAAAGGAAGACTAGAATTAATTTCAGAATGTAAATTCGATTTAAATACTTCCATAAACCAACCCCGATGATCAGGGAAGACATCAGGAATTAAAATCTTCAGGCCTTCAATTCCTGTCTCTTTGATTTGCATTACAGTAAGTTTGGACTATGAAGCTTTTTTGAAAGTGGCCATAGCTTCAACATATTTCTCAATGACGATGTTTTCGTTAAACTCCAATTCAACTTTTTTACGACCATTAAGTCCAAATTGAATTAACGTCTCATCATTAAGGCTAGCCATCTCCAACATTTTGCGGGCAAGATCATCTGAGTCTTTTAGTTTGCATAAAAGACCGTTATAATTATCTACTACAATATTATGACAGCCCGGAACATCGGTAGCAATGATTGGCTTTTGTGAACTTGATGCTTCGAGAAGAGTACGGGGTGTGCCTTCACGGTAGGATGGCAACACAATACAATCAGCCTGCTCTATAAAGCGTACAACGTTTTCCGTTGACCCCAGGTACTCAATTGTATTATCCGCAATCCAACCGTCAATTACCTTTGCTTTAATGCCTCTTCGATGCTCAGTATCTTTGGGTCCCAGTAACTGAAAGCGGGCATTCATTCCCTCGGTCTTTAATTTTCGAACCGCCTCAACATATTCAAGAATACCCTTGTCCGTTATAAGTCTTGAAATTAACAGAAAAGTAAAGTTCCTGTTTCTTGAAAATTGGAGAGGTTTGAATTTATTCAGGTCAATACCCGACCCCGGAACTAAATCAGCTCGGTGAGTTGGAACTAGACCCCTTTCTTTGAATAAATTCAAATCGTCAGGGTTTTGAAAAAAGACCTTTTTAGGATATCTGAAAGCCAGCTTATAGAGGAGTATGGCGATAAACGAAACCAGATTCTTTTTTAAGAATACAGTTCCAAGTCCACATACATTATTAATTACCGGTATTTTCAGCAGTGTTGCTGCCAGGGTTCCGTATATGTTTGGCTTAATAGTATAATGTAATATTATGTCAGGTTTAACCTTCCGATAAATCCACCAAAGCTCACCAATTAATAACGAGTCCTTGATGGGGTTGGCTCCCCGACTATCCATTCTTACATTATGGTGTGTGCAACCTGTTTCGATCAGATAATGGGTAAAATCATCATTGGAGCAATGGTATGCACGTCATACCCCTTATCGATCAATGTTTTTATAAAATTGAGCCTGAAGTTGTAGATGTTCCAGGACGTATTAAGCACTATTGCTACCTTCATTGAGCCAACGATATTCCCTATTCGGGTGTTTGGTTTTGGTTAAATCTACCACGCAAAAGTCGAAAATTAATTGACTTTTGATGTAATAAATTCTTCAAAAGTAGCAAAAAGTAACCAGTCTGGAAAAGCCAAATAATTATGAGTTAAGTTTGTAGCAATTTAAATCATGCAAAAGACTGAAACAGCCGTATTGGTATCGCTTGGGAACTCACGTACCTTAACTGAAGAAATTGAAGAACATCTCGATGAACTTGCTTTTCTGGCAGAAACTCTACGAATTGATACTGTAAGCCGGTTCATTCAACGCCTGCCTACGCCCGATGTCCGAACCTACCTAGGCAAGGGAAAGATTGATGAGGTCAAAAATTATGTATTCGCTCATAGCGTGAATTATGTCATTTTTGATGACGACCTAAGCCCTTCTCAACTGCGGAACATTGAAAAAATGATGAACCCCGCTGATCGGGAGGAGCGGGTTTTAATTTACGACCGCAGTCTTTTGATATTGGACATATTTGTAAAAAGGGCTCAAACGGCTCAAGCCCGTACACAGGTAGAATTGGCAATGAATCAATATTTACTTCCGCGGCTTACCCGGCTCTGGACTCACCTTGAGCGTCAACGGGGTGGAACGGGAACCCGGGGTGGTGCGGGTGAAAAAGAAATAGAAACGGACCGGAGGAATATTCGCTACAAGATTTCGGTGTTAAAAAAGGAACTTGAGAAAATCGACCGGCAAAGAAAGACGCAACGAAAGAATCGTAATCAGATAGTTCGTGTAGCTCTGGTAGGCTATACCAATGTGGGGAAGTCCACACTAATGAATCTTCTTACGAAGGCCAATGTCAAAGCTGAGAATAAACTCTTTGCAACAGTAGATTCCACTGTTCGAAAAGTAGTTATAGATCAGATTCCTTTTCTGCTCTCTGATACAGTTGGGTTTATCAGAAAACTACCCCATCATTTAATTGAATCATTCAAAAGCACTTTGGATGAAGTATGCGAAGCTGATATTTTGTTGCATGTGGTAGATGTTTCTCATCCCTTTCATCATAAACAAATTGACGTAGTGAAAACTACCCTTGCAGAAATTGGAGCGGGTAGTATTCCGTCTATACTAATTTTAAATAAAACAGATCAGCTGTTAGCGAAAGAGCCTGAAATTTCATTGGAAAACATGGTGAGTCATTATCGGGAGTCTGGATATGATAAAGTCATTTTTGTTTCGGCTACTACAAAATTTAATCTGACTGAGGTGCGGCAATTGTTAATTGACGAAGTGAGGAAAATACACGTGAGAATTTTTCCAAATTATATGAAAGACGAATTTGGATTCTCTGTCGTGCAAAGCGATTCAATTGAAACGTAAATCAAAATTATTATAGTTTTGCAAAACTGGTCCCGTAGTTCAACGGATAGAATATTCCGATATGCGGTGGTGGTCTCATAGTTCAACGGATAGAATAGGAGTTTCCTAAACTCTTGATCTGGGTTCGATTCCCGGTGAGACCACCACCGCAATCGGGAATAAACTTTTGATCCCAGTTCCCTGCCCGTCCGGTCAGGCGGGGATTCTGGGACTACACTTTTTTACGCTGTTCTCTTTGATTATTTTTTTCTTTCAAAAACGCTCCTTGCTTTTTTGATATCATCAATAATTCTCGATTTTTCTTCATCATCAATGTAAGAGGTTGCACGATGCGCAGCCTCCTCAATTCGATCTATCCAGGTAAGAAAATAATCGGCATCTTCTGCTGAATTCGGAGTCTTTCCGGCCACATTTACAAAAATAGAATTGGTAGTTGCGTAGGGATAAAGATCCAGGTTTTCTTTTTGATGATTACTGTACGTACGCAGCAATATCCAACCACTTGTGGTAACCGGGAGCGTAACCGCAAAGTCGGCATTTTTTCGATCACCATTAAGCGGTATCTCCTTAACGATATTCCCGTTTTGTATAATTTCTAATTTGTCCATAGGTAAAGCAGATCTCATGAATCCCCTTACTTCTACTTTTCCTTTTTTCGATAAATTAATTTCTTCGCCAATTTCTTTTCCATTAACAGTCAATCCCAAAAGAGGACCATTGCTGGCGAATGTTCTTCCTTTTTGATCGCGCTCAAAAGTTTTTCTTGCAAAGATGTTTTATCGCGCTCGTCAATTTTTATAAATGCTCGCGTCAATCCAACAGGACCTCTAAGTGAGGCAAAATTGGGCATAGCATCGGTGCCCCCTACCGGAGTCAGGCGGAATCCGCAATTCATGAACCGGTACCAAACCTTCGTAGTAATGTGATGATCACTATACCCCATGGCTTCATAGTAATCAACTTTGCCGAGTGCTACATCAACGGGCAATGAGTATCCGGTTGGTTTGGTAAGATCAAGTTCGGTATCAAAAGGATGAACATAACCCACCAATCCTTTTTGATCATGGGTCATATCGGCAATAACCGCATTGGAAGGAAAAGCACTGGCCATTGCAGTTTTCGAATAGAAAGTGTAACCCGGTAAAAAATAATTGGTCAACCCAATCAACCCGAGATGGCCCCAATAACTCGTATGGTATTCCTGACCGTGAACAATCAGAACCTCATCATCTGATGCGTTGTCAGGTTTTGATGAGAAATAGTCAATATCCGGTATTCGCTGTTCTTTGTTTACAACCAGATTGTACACTACATCAAGGTCTTCCGATTTGGCCATGGCACTAAGCCGCTCAGGTGTGTTTCGGTAATGACCACCATAATTCATGTGAACATGCAGATCAGCGTTCACCCAGGTACCCCAGTCCGCAGGCGGGTCAATGGATTCAAGAACGAGATCAATAGTTTCAGGGCTTTCAATGTTTTTGTTTAAAGTAATAATTTCATGTTCGAAACCGTGTGATGCCGATAAAGTCATTTGGCCCACAGGAACATCAACCTCCACTTTACCTGAAGAATGAAAATAGTAGGATTCAAAAGGTTGTAACTTCCTGTCGAATGCTTCATTGCCATGTATACAGACATCATCAGGCGCAAAACTTTTGCCATTTGACATTACCGCGAGTCGGGCAGGAATTAGTTCTCCAGTTTTGTTCTTCGTTTGAATCGTAATGGAAACGGTTGGATTCAAATATTTTTTATCCTTGATTACTACAGGCCTGTCCACGCTTGTCAGCAAATTTAAAATACGCAAAGAGGTGTTTCCATGTTCGTTGCTGATGTAGGCTATATCCTTACCATCGGGAGACCACCGGGCTCGTGTCGCATCAAAATCTCCATAACCAAGTTGAATGGGGTATCCTTTTTCAAGAGCCGGAGTAATCCAAAGCTGATGCCATTGTCGGCCGAGGTAGGATGAATAAATAACACGACTTCCATCCGGAGACCAATCGGGAGCAGTTCGCCAGTTGGTTTCTTCATCGCGCAAAGAACAGGATTGTAATGGTCAACCCGGCTGCTATAAATATTTCCAGATCCATGAAGAACATCCGGGTTGGTGACAAAGACCAATGATTTCCCATCGGGAGACCATGATGGACTGAGTTGATGATCCTGCTCGCCATAATAATAGCGCGGTATTTCCGTTTTGCGGGGCGAGGATAGCGGTTGACTTTCCAGAACGTTGTTCACGATTGAACCAATCCAAATTCGAAAATTTCCTGTTGTTCGGGTAGAGACGTAAGCGATGCGAGTGCCATCCGGTGAAAATCGGGGATCGACATTAACATCTCCACCCGATGTTATTTGCTTTGTCGACTTTGTTTCAATATTCAGCAGGTGCAACTGCATAGCGTCTTGCTCATATCGAACAAAGACAATCGTTTTACCATCGGGTGACCAGTCGGGTTGATAATCATATCCCCGTGAGTCGGTAAGTTGAACAGATGCGGTTCCATTGACATCTTGTATCCAAATTGAGCCAGCCATAGCATAAGCAACATGGGTTCCATCGGGAGACCAGGACACAGATGAAGGACCTGTGGTGAGCTGCGGGACATACATCTCGCGCCAATAATAGTGGTGTGGCACGTTCACTTGTTTGAGCGCCAATTCACGCTGAGCTTCAGTGGTTATGAAAGTCAGAATGAGAATAGCAAGGCTGGAAATTTTTTTAAGCATTATGATCATTACTCTATATCGCAAAAAAAAAGATGGTTGTCAACTTTTTTCATTCTTGTGATGAACAGGGAAAACTGATACCATGACCTTTTACGCCAAAAGGGTACATTTACAAATCCATGGGCATGATCAAGACCATAAGAAGGAGAATTAAGTACAGCTTGATTTATTATTTAATCCGTTTTATGGTGTTCATCTCCAATTCAATACCACGCAGCGCATGGCTTTCTTTTTGCGGAAGATTAGGATGGTTGGCTGGTATTCTGCTAAAAAAATATCGACACATGGCAATTGATCATTTAACCATTGCTTTTGGGAATGAAAAATCTACCAAGGAAATAGAGAGAATTGCCATTGAGGTCTTTGTTATGCTGGGAAAAAATGGCGGTGATGTACTGCGTGCTTCAAAAATTGATTCGCTTGACGCACTCAATGAGTTTGTGATCATGAAGGGTTTTGAAAATTATGAGAACGCGGCAAAACGGGGTAAAGGTGTAATTTTTATTGCCTGCCATCTGGGGGCATATGAATTTCAAATTACCAGCATGGCGCTTCGCAAACTTAATTTTATGGTGATCGGAACGCCATTAAAAGATAAGCGGCTGAACGATTTGATGTGGAAACACCGCAATCGAAATGGTACTAATTATGTAGAGCGTGATAAGGCGAATTTTGCCATGCTTAAAGTGTTGAAAGCAGGAGGATCTGTAGCACTGCTGATTGATCAGGATACAAAAGTAAAAAGTACGTTCGTTGACTTTTTCGGAATGCCAGCGGCAACACCACTTGGTGCGGCTATGCTGGCTGCTAAAACAGGCGCTGCGGTTATGCATGCGTTCAGTCACCTGGGGGATGATGGCATGCAGCATATTGAGATATTGCCAGAGATTACTTTACGAAACACCGGAAACGAGGAGGAGGATATTCAATTCAATACGCAGGTGTTTAGCAATTTCATTGAGGAGCGGATACGAAAGTACCCCGAGCAGTGGGTATGGATGCATGAGCGTTGGAAAACCAAACAGGAAGTTCCAACCCATTAGAGCAGACAATCGTAAACAGCGATTTTTTAAAAATCAATCCTTTGATTTTTAAATAAACCCTGTATTTTATTCCTTAATTTTAGTACAAACATAAAATGATATGGAGGATGTGAAACGCCCGTGGGAAAAAGTGGTTGATCTCATGGAAGAGAATCAAACCGAACCGTTGCAAGAGTACCTCAAATCCATGAAGACGGTAGACCTGGTGGTAACCATCAGTCACCTGGATCGGGATGACCAATTGCACCTCTTGTCGCTGCTATCTCCTGAAGACGCTGCCGAAGTACTGGAAGATATTCCGGAGTATCAGGCCGCTGACATCATGGAAGACATGGAGGCCGATAAAGCTGCTGCCATTTTCAATGAGCTGGACAGTGATAACCAGGCTGACTTACTTACTGAAATGGAGGATGAAGAGGCTGAAGCGATCATTGCCAAAATGGAACCGGATGAAGCCGAGAGCGCGCGTAAACTGATTCAGTACGATGAGGATACGGCTGGTGGTATCATGGTGACTGAATTTATGTGGTTTCATGAATATCGAACAGTAAGTTTTGTGGTTCAACAGCTTCGCGATAATCCTGAAGAGTATGAGGACTTAAATATTAGATACATCTACGTTACATCTGGAGAAAAACTAGTCGGTATTTTGCAGATGCGTGACTTGTTGTTGGCCAAGCCGGATACGGTGCTGAGTGAAATAGTCCATCGCGATATCATATCTGTAAAAGATTCAGAGAAACTGAACGGATTGATCGATTTATTCAATGAGTATGACTTTTATGGAATACCCGTACTCGATGAGACGGGAATTCTATTAGGTGTCGTACAGCGAAGAGATGTACTGGAAGCCAAGTCGGAGAGGGAGAACATTCAGTTGATGGAAACGCAGGGTATCGTAGGTGGAGAAGAACTGCGAACTATGCCATTGCTGTTGCGGTCAAGGCGCAGGCTCTCGTGGCTCACGGTAAATATTTTCTTGAATGTGCTCGCGGCCAGCGTCATTGCTTTTTATCAGGATACACTGAGTTCGCTGATAGCACTGGCAGTATTCCTCCCCATCATATCCGATATGAGCGGATGCAGCGGCAACCAGGCTGTCGCGGTAAGCTTGCGCGAATTATCATTGGGTGTTGTGCGTCCTTTTGAAGTGGCGCGCGTGTGGTTTCAGGAAATCTCGGTAGGGCTGCTGAACGGGTTTGTATTAGGGGTGCTCATCGGTGGCGTTGCCTTTCTTTGGAAAGGGAGTATGATTCTCAGCGTCATTGTGGGTGGTGCGTTAATGTTTAACACCATTGTGGCAGTTTCGATCGGTGGAACTATTCCGCTGATCTTGCGAAAGGCTGGACAAGATCCTGCGTTAGCATCGGGGCCAATACTCACTACCATTACGGATATGTTTGGATTTTTTCTAACGCTGTCGTTTGCGAGCATGGCACTTTCAAAGTTTGGTGGAATATAGTTTCGAGAATTGAAAAGCTACTTCTCAATTTCCTTTACTCTGAACCTGACAATTTTTTTAATCAGGCTATAGGGTATGGGTTCATCCAATTGAAATTGAATGGAACCTTTTCCCGTCTTGTATTTAGATAGTTCTTTTTTGAAGGCCAGATTCCCGGAAGGCAAGGCATACAAACCAATGTGATTTTTAAAGGCAGCAAAATAAACCAACACTTTTCCCTGTTTAAAAGCCGGCATGTTATAGCCGATTGTTTCCTGTGCACCGGGTGCAGCTTTCTGAATACATTCCCTGATGTTGGTTAATTTACCGGCAACATCTTTTGGAAAGTCCGCAATATATGAAGCGATGTTTTTATAAACTTTAGTTTTCATTTACCCGGGAGATTACTTCTGGTTATTATTAATATCTATCAACGGATTGGCATCCAGAATAATAAAATCCACTACATTTTTGAAAATGACATTCATGCAGCCAAAATTATTTCTTTTTGGTGATGAGCAGGTTAATGTAATACTTGTTGATTTCATCTGAATTACTCTCAATGATGTCCAATCGCTTGTCGTTGTTTAAATCAGTGAGGATAATATCATAGGTGTCGAGCTCCTCATTTTTAAGCGTAATCTCTTTCCAGGAATTTCCATTCTCAAAGTTTAGAAAGACCTTATTGGGTTCTTCACTATTGCCGATGACAATATCAATGGTTTTATTGTTATCGATATCTCCAATATCCAATGCATAAGAATTTCCTGACGAGGAATCAAAGACAACCTTGCGGGAATAGTCCATCTTTTCACTTCCAAAATAGATAACATTAGGTTCTCCAATGTTTGCTGTTATGATATCGAGGTATCCGTTTTTATCAAAGTCGACTACACCCACCGCCCTGGTTTCATCACTACCTGTACCAAAAGCTATTCGTTGGTTGAATTTTAAGTGGCCATCGTTTAGATAGACATAGTTTTGTTGCTTATCACGGTTTGCCAGCACTAAATCCTGATCGCCATCCCTGTCCATATCGGCAACCTCAACATCAATTGTAGAATCATCCTCCGAACCAAATTTTAAAATCTCTGAGAATTGTCCTTTGCCATTGTTCAAACATATTTCATTCTCTTGTCCCCGGTTGGTAATTAAAATATCAATATCCCCGTCTCCATCAATATCGACTGTTTTTAGATTTCGGGTAGGTGAGTAGGGATTTCCGAAAGAGCTTGCTCTCGTAAAGTTACCGGCACCATCATTCATATAAATCGCGTTAGGCGCCATATCATTGCCAACAGCAATGTCTAAATCACCATCGTTATCAAAATCAGCCAATTCCGTTGCGTAACTCGTTTCACTAATGTCGTCCAATAGCCGGGAGACGGTGAAGATTCCAAAACCATTATTGAAAAAAAGGCGGTTGGGTTCCGGCCAATGCCTGCCGTTGGCTACCACAACATCGATGTCACCATCACCATCAATATCACCTGTGCTAATGGAGGCTGACTTATCTTTTGTGCCTCCGAGTACCAATCGATCATTGGATCGAAATTCGATATCCTGACTTTGTAAAGTAAATTGAGTGACAAGGAAGAGAGAAAGGAGTACGTATTTCATGAAAGCTAATTTTTAGATGTTGTCAGATACTACACACGATTAGCAAGTTAAATGAAAATTGATTTTCGGTGGTCACTTAGCATGGGTTTAAATCTAACTCACAATCCTTCCGGTGCGATATAGATTTAAGGCTTCCTGGAGTATCCGCTCAATTTTACCAAGAGGAAGGTCTTTATCCGGATCAATTCTAAAAATTTTCATTCTGGACCGACTCCCCGCTTCCAGTTCAGGGTGGTTGAGCAGCTTTCCTTCCACCATCAAGATGTAGGGTTTCGTTGTTTTCTTATCAATCCATAAATAGCAGAACATCTTTTTCTTATAACAGAAGCAAGGCATGCCGTACTTTATCGTTTCGGTGATGGCTGTGTCCTGTTTAAGAATAATACTGCGTAAGGAAAGGAGGCAGCTTTTGTTCGGCTCTTCGTTGTTCAGATAGAAACTATCCGCTGCGGGTGTCATGAAATGATTGATGGACTCATTATTTATTTAACATAGAGAAGCTCCCTATTTCATTAACTCAACGATTACTCCGGCTATTCCGATTGCCAGACAAAGTGGTGAAAAGAATTTGGAATCTGCTTTCCCGAATTTTGTATTCTTTATCCTTTTAAAAAATCCGATGTACTTGAATTCTCCGATGGCACGTAAAAGAAATATTACGGGGATAAGCCACCCGCCATATTTTGTGATCAATGCAGGTAACATATATTCAATCAGCCCCGATTGGAAAACATAGAAAAGACCGAATACGATTAATCCGATTCCTACAATAGCACTGTCAATCTTTTTTGGGTTGATGACTCGTTCTCCATTTTCTTTAGTTGGCAAGGATTCCTCAAAACCGTAGCTCCCTCCGAATACCCAGTTGAAGTGGATCACGCCAAGTGCAAATAGAATTACGCTCAATAAAATCGATAGAATCATAATCTCAATCCGTCATTTTATACCAACGCAAGTTTACCCAAAAACACCGATCCCCATTCAGGATCACTCCTAATTCGTAAACCTATCAATATTAATCTTCCGTCTCAGGTCATTGGCTTGCTTTACTGAAGCCAAAAGTTGGTCAAGCAAATTTCTGTCATACACCTTACCCTCCACTATGACCATATTAATGGCTTTTGTATTGCGAATATCATCCAATGGATTTTTATCGAGAAGAACGAGATTGGCTTCCAGCCCGGTTGCAATTTTTCCTGAATTGCTGTTGAGCCATCCGGCAGGAATGGATGTAGCAGAACGCAACACTTCTGCAGATGACATGCCGCTTCGGTTTAAGCTCACCAGTTCATCATGCAACGAAAACCCCGGAACGGCCGGTGGTAAATTTGCATCCGTACCCGCCATGATTTTAACACCTCGTTTGGAAAAATTTCTGGCCAATACTTGGCAGGCTTCTGCATACGTTTCCCAATACTTCTTACTTCCTATTTTGTCCTCTTCAGTTATGTTGTCCGGAAGTCGGTAGCGATTCACTTCCGGCAGCCATCCCAGACCACCCGGAATGTAGGGTACCCATTCGCTGATGCCCGGATTTTCATATTCCAGTTCCACTTCGCTAAGTACCTGATTCAGTTCAAATTTTTGACGAACGAAGCTTTCCGTAAGCCACAGCGTTGAAGTGACATGAATATTATTTTTAATCAGATGATCCGCCAGGTCATCACTGCGCGCTTCTACGAATTTTAAAAACTCTTCTTCTTCGCCTTTGAAATAATCAAACTCACGGTTAAGCGCGTTCATCAACTCTTCAAAATGAACAATATCGTTTTGTCCGTTTTCCCAGATATCCGAAAGGGCCAGGTCCCAGGGGATATGACCGAACACCAGCATCCCCAGCGTGCCTGCTGTCTCCGTTATAGCCAGATAACTTTCTTTATTCAACTGACTGTAAACTTTTATTCCATCGTACCCCTGATCGTGAAGACGGTGTACCAATTCCCGGGCTTCTCGGGCATTCCTGACATTCATGTAGCCTTGCGACCAACTCATGAACCAACCCTCGGCCAACCCGAAGCTCCCGAGGCGCGGAGACGCCACAAACATTTTCGGACCCGGTCTTCCATCCCTGATTTGCTGCCTCCATTCAAGATGGGTTTCGTCACCAATCAATTCACGAATTTCGGTAACGCCATTGGCTAAGTACAACAACAAATCGTTTGGACTTTGAAAAAGATGAACGTGCGCATCAATTAATCCGGGGATTACATATTTTCCCGTGCCGTCAATCACGGTTGTACCGGACGGAATCTCGGCCAAACTGTCGATCGATGCAATCATGCCCTGCCTGATCACAATGGTTTGCCCGGGAATAAAACGATCTCCTTCGGGTGATAATGCATTAACATTGTCGATGGCAAAAATTCCTTCCATCGGTTTAATCGTTTCGTGATTGACTCGTTCCGTTAGTCCTCCATACATGCGCTTTCCTTCACGCGTCATCCATAAAAATGAAATGATCGTGAGCAGTGTAAAAAAAATTACTGAGTACTTAATCCATTTTTTCCAGTTCATCGCTATTGGTTTTTGTTGATTGTTGCTTCAAACCTATGGACAGGATGTACCGGCTCCAAAGGACGTGTGACGATCAACATTCTTTGGGATTAAAAACAAGAATATGTGACTAACAGCAAGGCTGTGGGACGAGCAACAAGCCTGCTTGACCGTATTACGACCTGAACGAATCCACGTAACTTCTCGCTACGGGTATGATTTTTTCACAATCCGAAAGCGTCAGCAATAAGCCCTGCGCGTTTCCATTAGTAGAAATGATGGCATTCCGGTTAACCAGAAACGACCGATGACATTTCACCATCGGACTGCCTTTTACTTCCTCCAGAATATTTTTTAATGTGGCTCTTTCGGTTTGCACGTTCCATCCATCAGCATTAATGTGTCCGATCTTGACATAGTTTTGCAGGGCTTCGATGTACCTGATTTGGCGAATGGGAATAGTGAATAAGGTTATATCCGTGGTTGTGTGGTCATCACGTGCAGCCTTCTGTTGATTGATCTCTTCCGCAATTTTCTGAAATTTTTTCTCACGGGTCATCATGGTAATTGCACCCAGCACCGTGACCGGAATGATGCCAATCATAAATGTGCTATACATCATATCGGGAAATAATTCCCATTGGATGTATCCGAAAAAACCAGGCAGTGCAAAAATGAAATTCGACGAGGCTGATAAAATCATAATGCCCACCATGTTTACAATCCATTTGCCAAACGTCCAGTTGGACTTCAGTCCGCTCAGTTTAAGCAACTGAACCACGGACAGTTCATACACCATCGCGCCAGCAAATGTCATGCTTCCAAACCCAAGGCAAATGAGAAAAAGATCAGACTCGAGTGTAGAAATACCGAAAGGCTGGAAGACATAAAGAAAAAAAGTAATGAACAAGGTTAAGATAGTCAGGGTTCTGAAATAGGAATTCCAGTTTTCTTCATCCGGAAAAGGCTTTCTAAATAACTGGACAACCCGGGTAAAATATTTCATCACAAAGTAATCAACCTTTACAGTTTCCGAATCCAGATATTTCTGAATTGTGCTTTCGTTCCATGATCCGCTTCATGCGCAAGTGTCACGCTTGTGCAAATTAGATTAAAAATCGGTGGTCAGCGACCAACGATAACAAGAGGTTTAGCCCACGTTGTGCGGTCGCACTATTAAGGTTACTCATTACTAAAAAAATCTTTGGTTTGACTTTTTGCTACTACAAACTCTCTAAAATATAGTTCATTTTTTCTATTCTTTTCATTTTCAATAATATC
>JAAUQD010000173.1 GCA_012032815.1 Flammeovirgaceae bacterium | reverse complement strand
GGATTCAGGACACACCCATGGTCAATTAAAAAATTACTATTTTAACATCAATTTAAACCTGTAGAATACAGCGACTAACCTTTTGAAAAACCCGCTACTCTTTTATTACTCCTTGCTGCTGCTGGTTATACTCTTGCACAAGAACTGGAGCCACGAGCCTATGCCAATTTACCGATAGGTACAACTGCCTTTGCTGCAGGTTATGCATTCACTTCCGGTAATGTAGTTATGGATCCAACCCTTCCGATAACTGATCTCTCGGTAAATGGAAATAATTTTAACATGGCTTTTGTTCACGCTTTTGGGTTGGCAAAAAACTTACCCGCATTCAGGTTGTTTTGCCGTACTCAAACCTTGAAGGAGATTTGAAATTAAACGGGAATGATACCATTGTCTTTCGAAAAGGCTTTGGTGATTTACGAATGCGCTTTGGAATAAACCTGATTGGATCGGAAGCGCTGTCCCTTTCAGAGTTTAAACAATACCAACAAAAAACCATTGTCGGGTTTAGTCTGGTGGTTACTGCCCCGACTGGTCAGTATAATGACACCCAAATGGTAAACATTGGAACAAACCGGTGGGGGTTTAAGCCGGAGATCGGAGTTTCGCACCGCTTTAAACGCTTCTATGCTGAAGCGTACTCAGGGATTTGGTTTTATACGGACAACAATGAATTCCTTGTGAACCAGACCAAAGAACAGGAACCCGTCTTCAGCATTCAGGGACATCTTAATTATTACATCAAACCCTTCTTTTGGATAGGGCTTAATGCCAATTGGTTTAGAGGGGGTGATACCCTTGTCGAGGGTGTACCGCTGGGAACTTTGCTAAACAACTGGCGGGTAGGTCTTACGGCTTCACTCCATGTTGCTCCCCAGCATTCCTTCCAGCTTCAGGGCAATACGGGTGCATTCAGTGTTTCGGGTTACGACTACAATTCAATATCGTTAGCGTATCAGTTTGTATTTTTTACAAACCCCAAATAATAACAACCTTCATCATCCCGGAATTGACAAAAAAGGAAACTGAAATTCAGTTTCCTTTTTTAAAAACATTGTGAGTACACGCTAAACAATCATCTCAAAAAGAGGATGATCACTTTATTTCAACAGTTACTTTATTAATTTTTCCTGTAAACTTATTGTGGCCCTGCTCGTACTCATTCGAAACCGTAGTCTCTCCATCTTCGCCAACATCCACTCCTTCATCACCGGAATAAATGAAAGGCTGTGTTTTTGGAATGTACCCTTCGGCAGCTTGCTTGCCATCAACATAGAGAATGGATTTTCCACCGCCTCCTGGCTTACCCTCTTCATCTGGAATAAATTCATAGGTAATGGTGTGCTTGCCCGGGCCAATCGCTGTTGGTGAACCAACTTTTGTCCAAACCAGTCCGAAGAAATTATACTCGTGATAGGCTCTTCCGCCTTTCATATATACTGCCCACCCACCAAAACGACCGGCTTGAGAAATGATAACTCCATTTGTGTTTGAGTTACTTAATTCTACTTCCGCAGTGATGGTGTGTGAAACTCCTTTCGTATTGATGAATGTATTTTCCATCATTCCTTTCATTCCTTCATAAACCGTTAACGATTTGCGACCACCCATCAGGTCAGGTCGTCCGGCAATGGCGGGGTTGAAGCGCTCAGCCCTCCGATCATCAATTGGCAACACATGATTTTTTATTGCTTCCTCCGTAAACAAATCCTGCAACTCTTTAAGTTTCTCCGGATTACTCGCTGCCAGATCATTGGCCTGGCTGAAGTCTTCATTCACGTTATACAATTCCCAAACATCATCCGAAAACGGTGGGGTCTCTGCCAATAACCACGGAATGGAGTGGCGGGTGGCCGCAACCCATCCATCATGATAGATTGCGCGGTTACCAAACATTTCAAAATACTGTGTGGTATGACGATCTGCTGCGTTGGCATCATCAAATGAAAACATAAACGATGTTCCACTGAACGGTGTTTGCTCTGTGCCATTAACTGATTTTGGAAAGGGTAACCCGGCTGCCTCCAAAATGGTTGGGGCAATATCCGTAGCATGTGTAAACTGCGATCGAATTTCATTTTTGGATTTGATGCCTTCCGGCCAATGAACTACCATTCCATTTCGTGTTCCTCCAAAATGTGAAGCAACTTGCTTGGTCCACTGAAAGGGTGTGTTGCCGGCATGAGCCCATCCGATGGCATAATGCGGAAATGTATTGGGACTTCCCCAGTCATCGATATGAGACATCATTTCTGAAGCCTTCCCGACAATTCCGTTCAATCCCATCATTTCATTGTACGTGCCTTCAGGGCCACCTTCCGCGCTAGCTCCATTGTCGCCAACGATGTACAGAAATATAGTATTATCCAATTCACCGATTTCTTCCAACGTTTGAACCAATCTTCCCACTTCGTAATCGGTGTGTTCGGCAAATCCGGCAAAAGCTTCCATTTGGCGGGCAAATAATTTCTTCTGTTCAGGAGTCTGATCATCCCAGGCCGGTATCTCTTTCGGGCGTTCTGTAAGTTTTGCATCCATCGGAATAACTCCCAGCTTTTTTTGTCTTTCAAAAGTTTCCTCTCTCAGTTTATCCCAGCCCTGATCAAATTTTCCTTTGTACTTTTCGATCCACTCTTTAGGTGCATGATGCGGAGCGTGGGTGGCTCCTGTGGCGAAATACAAATAGAAAGGTTTATCGGGAGTTAATGATTGTTGTGCTTTCATCCAGTTTATGGCCTGGTTCGTCATGTCAACTGTGAAATGGTAATCTGGATCGTCCGGTGCTTCAATACGAACGGTGCCATCATAAATAGCTGGCGCCCACTGGTTCGTTTCACCACCAATGAATCCATAAAATTTATCGAATCCGGATCGGGTTGGCCATCGATCATAAGGGCCAGAAACGGAAACTTCCCAGGGAGCCGTTTCATGGTACTTGCCAAATGCAGCGGTGCTGTAGCCGTTTAATCGCAACATTTCTGCCAACGGAGCAACACTATTAGGGCGTACTCCTGTGTTACCCGGATAGGCTGTAGCCAATTCCATAATTGCACCAGCGTTATTCAAATGATGATTTCTTCCGGTAAGCAATGCTACACGCGTGGGCGAACATAGTGCGGTGGTGTGAAACCGGTTATACTTTAATCCGTTGGCAGCAAGCTTTTCAACGGTAGGCTCATTAATAGGTCCGCCAAAAGCGCTGGGCTGTCCGAATCCCTGGTCGTCAATTAAAACAACTACAACGTTTGGCGCTTTATCGGGAGCTTTCACCTCAAATCGCGGAGGAGCGGTTGCATTTCGAGCATCCAGTTCCGTTAATTTGGGAACAGACGGTTCTTTTATTGGAAGTACGGTGCGGTCAAGGCCACCCTCCTGCGAAGAGATATTTTCAGTGGCAGGCTTTTCAGAGCAGGAGTAAACCAGTGCACTGAGTAAGAATATCGAGAGAAGTTTTTTCATGTGTGATTGTTATTAACTGTTAAAATGCTAATGCATCAATTTAAATTGAAAGGCAAAAATAATCAAATGTTTTACTATGTGCGGAATCATTTCGACTTCGGGTAATTTTTTCCTTAAACCCACGTATGAAAGATATTAAACAACAACCTTTCATTTCCAATTTTACTAAGCATAGCGGTATGGATTGTTTATCTCAAATTGGTATCATTTCGTTTCGAATGGATAGATCACTTTCCAATCATTTTTCATGTCAATGATCGCCCAGCCCTTTTCACTGGCTTCGTTTAATCCTTTGTCGAGCTTACCAATATGTGATTGACGATCGTACGCCCATTCCCTAACCGAATCGGTATGATGAACATAGAGTTTAAAAGTTTTCAATTCATTGGCGTCTGTATAGCGTAGCATTTCCAAATCGCCATCAGCATTGCCCGCAGCAAATACGGGCTTACGACCAATGTACCGGTGAATCCCTACCGGCTTCCCTTCATGATCATCTATGAAGTCGATCTTTGCCAATCTTTTTATAACTGGCTTTCCATTATTGTAATCGTATTCCATTTGGATGCTGCTTCCTACAATCTGGTCTTTTGGAATGCCATACACCCATTCTGCCCATGGACGAATAAATTCAATTCCTCCACCGGAAACAATAAACGTTTTAAATTCATTGGCTCTTAAATAATCCAATAACTCGAGCATGGGTTGAAATACTAAATCAGAATAAGGTAACTTTTTTGTGGGATGTTGCGCGGTGGCTATCCAATCCCGTACAATACTTTCAAAATCATCGGTTGTATTTCCTGCATGGGTTGCCATTACCAGTTCAAGCAATCCCTTTTCTCCTCCCTTCATGAGCGTAG
>JAAUQD010000068.1 GCA_012032815.1 Flammeovirgaceae bacterium | reverse complement strand
GATGCAGCCAATTATCATCATCACAAAAATTAAAACAGAAAACGGGCTTCTTCGATACCCCTCTGGCGTGCATTAGATAAACCTTTTATGGGTTGATCAATTGTAACCAAGGAACTTCAGCGCGGCCGAGGTTGCTCCACCTTTTTATTGCTGTCGCTTTTGTTTGATCCGTGGAGGCATTATCAACCAATATAATCTCCCAATGTAAACGGCTATTTGTTTTCTGTTGAAATAAGTGTTCCAGTGTTTTTTCAATTCGGGAGGAACTGTTATAGCAACAAATGATTACCGAAACTCCTTCTTCCATTTCTTGGGCTTAGAAGATAGACTTAAGCTTAAAGCGAAGGGCATTAACCAATATCTTAAGCGAAATTCTCACCCCGTGCCTTCCTTCGATTAAGCTTTTTTCCGAGAGCGTATTATTTTGAATTACCTGATTGAATAATTCCGGATGGACCACTGAAATCATCTGGTCTTCATCTGGTTTACTTTTTGTTACCAACAAAATATTTTGCCTGTACCACCATTCAATGTTTTGGTTGTTCCAGATTTTTCTACGAAGGAAATCATTTAAAAAAAAGCCGCGCTGTCGAAATTTCTGTTGCCAGTACTCAGGCCATTGTTCATTGAGATGATTCTGACCTCCCTGTCCCGGGATAGCAGCAGAAAAAAGAATGGTATCCCCATGACGAAGAAGACTGTCAATAAATGTATCAGCACTGATTTCATGAAGATGTTCAGCTACTTCCAGCGCAACAATCAAATCAAATTTTCTTCCTACATCAAATGGTTGATGTAAATCAATGACTTTAAAGTTTGCCGGAGGTATAAGCAAACTTCGATTTTGGTGGTCTTGATCAACTCCAAGAAAATCAGTTATACCGTTTTCGCTAAATACTTTTAGCCATGTACCCGTTCCGCACCCTACATCTAAAACACTATTGAATCGTATCATTTCCATCAATATTGGCACCACCTCGCGTGGTGCTTTCATATTATGGATCTCTTCTGAATATGTATATTCCTTATTCAATTTTTCTTAAGTATGTAGGGTACTGTTTCCTTCCATTGGTAAATGCGGCTGGGTGACTTGATTGTAGAAAGATAATCGTGAACTGCCCTGCTGCAACCATCCCAGGTGTAGTAATCATCCAGAATGACGATACCTCCGTGTACAACCTTCGGAAAAAGAATTTCCAAACAGGTCAGCACAGATTTATACCAATCTCCATCAAGTCTCAATATCGCTATCGGGTGCTCACCAAACGTTGGTAATGTTTCACCAAACCAACCGCGATACAATTGATAGTTTTGGTGGCCCGCCATTCGCATTGACTGAATAGCATGTTCTTCATCTGCTTTGCAATTATTGTAGTAATTGGGAGAATCCGTTTTCTCTTGCCAGGATGCTGCTTCCTTTCCATCAATTTCCTCCACCGGGGGCAACCCCTGAAAACTGTCGAAAAGATGCACTTCTCTTTCCTTTCCCAACTCCTCCGCTATTGCCGCACTCATTCCACCTTTCCAGACCCCACATTCTACATAGTCTCCGGGAATATCGCGGTAATGATTACACAAATCCAAATTGTGTGTAAATGATTCCCTGGGAATCATGGTGTATTCTTTATATTTTTCAAAAAGCGTACTATACAAATGCCTCTTGTCTCTTTTTCTTTTAGTCTCTTTTGCAAGTTGTATTATTTTCTTCATGACGATCAGTTAATCTGAACCCTGGAATTCGGTACTACAAATCCGTGGTTGTGAGTATGAGGGAAATTTCTTCCGGCCGTAGGGGAATCCACAATTTCAAAACCCAGAATTTCCTTTTCCCAACAAAATGTCTCGGTATTGTGACTGCCCAGCCAAATCGAAACTTTATACAAGTCAGGAATTAAAGGAGGTAAGTCAACCTCCACTTCAACTGTTTTTGTAGAAGGAGTATCTTTTATAAAGGGATCCAGAATGGGAATAGCCTGCCCAATCGTTATACCTGCAGAATTAGAAATATCTATTGCTAAAAATGCATCTTTGTGTGCCGCACCAGATTTCAAATCAAGTTGAAGAGACAGCATATGTTGAGGCTGAGCGCCTTTTACATTTAATCCTGCTTTTAAAATCACCAGAGGAAATTCTGTGTTACCTGTGTTTTCCCACTGATTGGATTGTGATCCCCCGAACAACGATTGGTATGCATCAATGACTTTCTCTATGGGGTCAATGCATTTTAACTTTCCCTGATCCAAAAGTATTCCTTTACTACAAAGATTTTCTATTGCAGCAAGGTTATGGCTTACAAACAATATCGTTCTTCCGCTTTTGCTTACATCTTCCATTTTTCCAAGACACTTTTTCTGAAATTCAGCATCACCTACTGCCAGCACTTCATCAATGATAAGTATCTCGGGATCCAAAAAGCAGCTACGGAAAAAGCCAGTCGCAATTGCATTCCGCTGGAATAATGTTTCAACGGTGTGTCCAGAAATTTTTCAATCCCGCTAAAATCCACGATCTCATCAAATTTACTTTCAATCTCCACCCGCTTCATTCCCAGCAAAGACCCATTGAAGAAAATGTTCTCCCGACCAGTTAGCTCAGGATGAAAACCCGTGCCTACTTCCAGTAAGCTGGCCACACGCCCACCAATTCTAATCCGACCTTGTGTTGGCCGGGTTATCCTTGAAAGTATTTTTAACAACGTTGACTTGCCCGCACCGTTTCTTCCAATGATTCCAAATGAATCTCCAGGATAGATATCAAACGAAATATCATGTAAAGCCCAAAAATCTTCTGTGATATTACGCTTGAACTTAAGTACATTAATCATTCGCTCTCTCAGACTCAGGTAACCTCCATTGGAGTGTTGAATCAGATATTTCTTTGATAACCCTTTGACTTCTAAAATTGGACGCATATTCCTTTAGGCAAAATCGGCAAAGAAGTCTTCAGTTTTTCTTAAAATAAAATAGCCCTCCTATTAAAAATAATATACTGGAGATTGCGCTGATGCCTATCAATAACAAATCAGGACTTTCATTAACAATAGGAATTCTAAACAACTCAATGGCAGCATACATGGGCGAAATAGCTACTATATATTGTAATATCTCATGTTCCAACATTCCAATTGGATAGATCACAGGAGTCAGAAAAAACAAAACCTGAATCAAAAAAGGTATGACATATCGAAAGTCGCGGTATTTCACATTTAGTGCGGCAATCCATGTGCCTGGTCCCAGTGTGGCGATCAACGTAATTAATATTCCTGTTGGCCATAGCCATAGCGCACTCAAATCTACAGCCTGTTGATAGTAAATTAAAAGTACAATAAACAGGCAGAGGGCCATCACAAAATCAAACAAAGCAACCAGTACAGAAGAAACGGGAACTATCAACCTCGGGAAGTAAATTTTTTTTATTATGTGTGAGTTTGAGACCATGCTGTTCGCTGAACTCGACAGGCCGGTTGAATACAAATTCCACAACAACAATCCGGAAAACACAAATACCGGATAGGGAATGTTTTGTGAGGGTACGTTTAACGCATGACCAAAAAACAAAGTGAAAATTGCCATCATCAAAACTGGTTGAATAATGGCCCACAAAAATCCCAAAACAGTTTGCTTGTACTTGATTTTAATATCTCGCCAGGTAAAGAAATAGAATAACTCTCTGTATTTCCAGAGCTCTCCCATATTCATTAGCTGACGACTGCCGGAATCAATAGTATATTCAGGATTATCGCTTAATGATTGCATTGAGATTGGAATATCAGATCTATTATTCACTTTTGTGCGAAGTTACAATGAAAATACTATTCATAGTTCCTTATCCTGTTCAAGAAGCGCCATCTCAACGATTCCGCTTTGAGCAATACTTCCCACTCCTTTCAGACCACAAGTTTGAATTTAAAGTCAGGCCATTTTTGCAAACCAAAAAATGGAAGCTGTTTTATCAGCATGGTTTTTTATTCCAAAAAACTACTCTTCTTTTTAGGGGTTTTCTGAATCGACTATTTACGCTTTTCATGGTGTCAGGTTACGATTACATCTTCATTCACCGGGAAGCTGCTCCATTAGGCCCTCCGGTTTTTGAATGGTGTGTATCCCATATCTTCAAAAAAAAATTATTTATGATTTTGATGATGCCTTATGGTTAACTGATCGGAAGGATGAGGCAAAAGTAATTCGATGGCTGAAGTGGCGGTCTAAAATAAAATCAATTTGCCAATGGAGCTACAAGATCAGCTGTGGCAATGATTATTTAAAATCCTACGCAACCACGTTCAATCGCAATGCCATTATAAACCCCACCACAATTGATACAACCCGTACTATAAACCTGCAAATCAAAAAAGATAATAATACAGTAATCATAGGATGGACCGGCACACATTCTACATTGAAATATTTACAGGAAAAAGAGGCAGTGCTCATCCAAATTCAAAAAAAGTATCCTTCGGTTGAGTTTGTTTTCATCTCTGACATAAAACCATTTTTTGATTCAATACGCTTCAGGTTTATTCAGTGGAATTTAAAAAATGAAATTGACGACTTGATATCCATTGACATTGGAATAATGCCTTTACCCGATGATCCATGGACAAGGGGAAAATGCGGATTCAAAGCACTTCAATTTATGGCACTGGGGATTCCGTGCGTTGCCTCTCCGGTAGGTGTCAATTCCAAAATTGTTGAGCATAACGTAAACGGAATGCTTGCTTCATCGGATGCGGAATGGATCACATCGTTGAGTCAACTGATAGAAAACAAATCTTTACGGAACTCCATGGGTGTAGCGGCAAAGGAAAAAATTCATGCTCAGTTTTCCCTCTCTTCCAATTCTAATAATTTCCTGGACTTGTTTTCCTGATATTGATAATGAATTAATAACAAAGCCAAAGCATAAAACGGAAGTAGTGGAATTTTATACCGGGCCAGTGTTCCGAAATTATAAGTTGATACACCAACGGCAAAAGAAAAGGTGATACTAAAAACCAGTGAAAAAGAATTATCGGATTATTCAGATAGGGAATAATGTTGAATCGTATTTTCAAGAGAATATACAGAGTCGCTAATAATAAGATCAAACTCTCCAAAGCCGTTAATAACATTAAAGGGTTACTGACTTCCCACAGGTATGGCCTGAACAGTGAAACATTTACGGCCTGAGGAAATAATTGGAGCATTCCGGTAAATGTTCCATCAAGATCCCCTAATGAATAGGAACTGCCGGCATCTCTCCCGGTGTAGAATCCAATATCGTATGCGGTTATTTTAGCAGTAATTGCCAACTTACTCAGTGAATACTTCGCATCACTCTCCCCAATTTTAAAAACCGCCCAATAACTTGTAAATCCTATTACACCTATTAAAATGGGTGCCAGCATCCACTTCAACACCACAGATCGTATACGAATAAGGTAGTCTCCAAAAAACCAGATCAGTGCCGCTGGCAAATAACAGAGCAAAACATATTTCTTGATGATGAAAATGGTCACCGTACAAACCACTAATAAAAGAGCAGGGAAAAGCATAAATTTTCTCCTTTCGATTTTATCAATCGAGTACGTCATAAACCCAAGACATCCCATAACAACAGTGTCCTTAAGAATTCCAGCCCCCCAAAAAATAACAGATGGAAAAAAAAGTATTGCCACGGCTAATCCAAAATGTATTTTCGGATACCTCCCATAAAATGCAATGTACATCATCCAGGTGCCGGCAAAACTCAAGACTGCAAAAAGTACAGCCGTTGCCGCATAGCTGGAGAACGTAAACAAATCTAAAAAAGCGGTAAGGCGAATTACGAAATACGAGTCGGGATCAGAATAGAAAAGAATCCTGGAAGCATATTTATAAACTCCGTCATAATCATCACCACTCGATAGCATCAGTTTTAGACCAACGCCCGGATCCTCGATAAATGCTTCCCAGATTATCCGACTTCCATAGGTATGATAATTAAATGTATCACCTCCATTGTAATAGAATTGGTAGAGAAAGCCCAACGCGATAGCCCCAAATATGCGTAATGTAAGTGCGGGTAAAAAATACTTTCTATTTATGGAATCGGTAACATAGGGTCGTATCAAATACGCCATGAGATATATAATCCCAAGAACAACCGGTGTAACAATCAGATCGCGAACTTCCACAATGGCAAATTCAAAAAATTAAAAGTTTGTATTAGAAGCAGATCAATTCCCTTTCTCCAAATTTTTTAGCCTCCTCTTTGCATCTTTATATGCTTCATCTTTCCTTCCCGCTTTTTTCTTAACATCATTGAAATACTTTTTTGCCGCTTCTTTATCCCCTTCTTTCTGACTTATCTCTCCAAGTGATATCAATGAATAAAGATAGTAACCTGATTCAATGGCATTGATTTCTTCCGCATACCTTACGGTAAGTTCATAATACTTCTTCGCTTTTGCCAACTCACGCCTGCCTTCATATAACTGGCCTAGAAAAAAGGCCGCATATCGACCACTTGTTGCTTCATACCCTACCTGACTGCTATCAATGCGCGTCAATATTTCCTGGCACACCTCTTCCATTTGCCCATACAACCCTCTGGAATACAACATCCTTGCGTAATACCGATGGAAATAAGAGTTCTGGGGATACGTCTGAAACAGATATTCTGCTAACTGGAAAGCGTGCACCTGATCATTCTCATAAGAATTCCAAATTCTCATCAACCACACCATCGCCTCGGTACGTGTATAGAATGCGTTATAGGATACTTCCTTGAGTTGCGAAAGCCCCAATGCCTTATCTCCCTTAGGGAAAAACCAAAGTACAGGCTTTAGAACCGGATAATTTTCAGGAACCCACACAGAAAAATAATTATATAAGGCATCGCCAAACAACAACTCCGGACTCAGGTACGTTTTTTCGCGGCATACCTCAAGATAATTCAATGCTGTTTTTCCCATGGAAGCCGCTTTGCGCCAGTTCTTTCGCTCATCATCGGCATACAACCTCCCTTTAAACCCATATGCGGCTGCCAGAAAAAATGCACTTTCAATTCTATATTCCGGAAAATTCTCATAAAGATTATTCGCGATAAGAATGGTGCTATCCATATAGCTTAAAAATAAATCATCATTAGTGGTAACATGCATGTTTGGAAATATTTTCCACCACTCGCTAAGGCCCATCAAAAAATAGGGTAATGGATGCCATGCATATTTTTGTTTAAACCAGCGAAATTGTTGTTCAGCTTTCTCAAACTTATAGTTATACATGTCGTTCAACGCCTGAGTGGCTTCTATTTGAACCTGAATATCAGCAATTAGTATAATGCTGGTGGTATCTCGCGAGTCCTGAGCGTTGGAGAAAGAATAAAAGAAAAGAAATAGAATGAGCGTGCTTATCTTTGCTGTCAATCTAAAACACCGGAAACAATCACCCAATCTTCTCCTGCTCATGGTTCGAAATAACGCAATTTACTAAACACCTCCATACGTCTTTCTGTTCATGACCACCAAAGAATCAAGTTCATTGTTTGATGCCGATAAGAAACTGACGTTTCTTTTATTGTGCTTAACCAGCATCGTATTGTTATTCATTAAGAAGGGATTTATTGAATACGAAACGGCTGCTTTTGAATTCTTGCAAGATCGGCCGGAAGGAACCATTCTCCGGATCATCAGTGCTTTGCAATTCGTTTCCATTCCTCTTATTTATTTATGGAAGTTTACGGTGATTGCATTTGTAATCTGGATAGGATGTTTCATGTTCGGCTACCGGGTTACCTACAGCCAATGCTGGGGTGTAACCATTGTTTCAGAATTCATTTTTGTGGTTCCTGAACTTTTAAAAATTGGATGGTTTCTTTTCATACAAACCGATCCCAACTACTACGAAATCAGAGCCTTTTATCCGCTCTCTTTTATAAATCTGGTTGACTATTATGCCATTGATCCTCGTTATGCTTATCCATTGCGAGCGCTGAATATTTTCGAAATTGGATATTGGGTCCTTCTCGTTCAGGGAATTCATTTTTTGCCCGGAAAGAAAAGAAAATTGTGTGGTTCATTGTATTAAGCTCGTATGTCCTCATTTTTTTGATATGGCTTGCGTTTTATATCGCAGTATATAAATAACCGCATTAACGGAACTCCGTTTAAATCGTATTGAGGCTTCGGCATTATTACTTATTTTCGCCCCTCAATTTATTTACTAGCTAATGAACTTTCAGAAAGCAAATAACATCAGCGGTTGGGTCATATTTGGAATTGCGTTCCTGGTGTATACGTTCACCTTTGAAGAAACTGCCAGTTATTGGGATTGTGGAGAGTTTATTGCCGTATCCTATAAACTGGAAGTACCCCACCCTCCGGGAGCCCCGCTATTCCTTGTCATGGGAAGATTATTTTCTTTTCTCTCACTGGGGGATGTAACTAAAGTGGCGTATTGGATCAACTTTATGAGCGTTGTTGCTTCGTCATTCACCATTCTGTTTCTATTCTGGTCCATCACATTATTGGGACGTAAGATGATGAATGTTAAAAATCTTGCGGAATTAAATCGCGACCAGACATGGATACTGATGGGCGCAGGTGCAGTGGGGGCCCTCTCATTCACTTTTTCAGATTCGTTTTGGTTCTCTGCGGTGGAAGGTGAAGTATACGCCATGTCTGCTTTCTTCACTGCTTTTGTGGTTTGGGCAATATTAAAATGGGATGTTATCGAAGATGAAAGTAAAGCCAACCGATGGCTGATACTTATTGCCTACATGATGGGACTTTCAATTGGGGTTCACCTGCTCAACTTATTGGCAATTCCTGCCCTGGGGCTGATCTATTATTTTAAAAAATATAAACCAGGGACATGGGGTGTAATTGGATCTCTGGCTTTTAGTGGAGGATTAATTATACTGATCAACGACCTGATCATTCCGGGCCTGCCTACTATAGCCGGGGGGTTTGAAATATTTTTTGTCAATAACATTGGATTGCCATTTGGATCTGGTGCGTTGGTTTTTTGTCTTTTAATCATTGCAGGATTAGTGTGGGGTATTACCTACAGTCAGAAAAAAAACAAACCTATACTCAACACGTTTCTGCTGTCCATTACTTTTATCATTATCGGTTACTCCTCCTACGGTATCATTGTCATCCGTTCAAATTTTGATCCACCGATTAATCAGAACTCACCTAAGGACATTATGAGCTTCGTTCGATATCTGAAACGCGAACAGTATGGAAGCCGCCCATTGCTTCATGGCCAATACTTTACCGCCAAGCCTGTCGATATCGAATACACAGACCCCGTATACATCAAAGGGAAAGATAAGTATGTGATAAGTGAACGAAAGTTTGAGATTATTTATGATCCTGCCCATACTACCATTCTTCCGCGTGCCTGGAATCCCGAACATAAAGAATCGTATATGGATATTCTGGGACTTCGTGAAGGACAAAAACCCACGTTTGTTCAGAATATGTATTTCATGTTCAGGCATCAGATCGGAACGATGTACATGCGTTACTTCATGTGGAATTTTGCCGGAAGGGAAAGTGATGAAAAAGGAGCCGATTGGCTTGGGCCGCGTTCGTGGTTTGAAAATGTCCCGGATGAACTAGCTAATAATCGTGCACGAAACAATTTCTTCATGATTCCTTTTGCGCTGGGATTGTTAGGCATGTTTTTTCAGTTTAATAAGGACACCAAAAATTTTGCGGTTGTAGGATTACTGTTTCTCATGCTCGGCCTCGCTATTGTGGTATTTCTAAATTCCCCACCTGAAGAACCCCGGGAACGGGATTACATTTATTCCGGATCAACCTATGCGTTTACTTTTTGGATTGGACTTTCAGTGATTGGAATTTGCGATTTTTTCAAAAAATTTATTAAAAATATAAAAGGGGCTACGCTAGCAGCGGTTGCTATTGGTTTGGTGTCCCCGGCAATCATGGCAGCCCAGGGTTGGGATGACCATAACCGTTCTGACCGGTTCTTCTCTGTTGATTCAGCAAAAAACTATCTCGCCACGTGTGAGCCCAATGCCATACTGTTTACCGGTGGAGATAATGATACATTCCCATTGTGGTACGTACAAGAGGTAGAAGGGTTCAGAACTGATGTCCGTGTGGTTGTTCTAAGTTATTATAATACCGACTGGTATATCGGGCAAACACAAATGCCTGCGTACGAGTCGCAACCGTTCAAGTACACTTTGACCATGAATAACTACCGCCAGGGCGGACCAAATGATTATTTACGGTTTACCGATCTGAAAATAAATGCGATAGAAGGACGTCAATACCTGGATTTACTGAGTAAAGATTATCCTCAACTCCGGTATGATGATGCAAATATTTTGCCCAGCAGAACGATTACTATTGGTATTGATGTAGATGATCTGAAATCACGGGGGATAATTCCAAAAAGTAAGGATAGTTTACTGGTTGATCAGATGGTACTGAAAGTTAAAAAAGGAGGTCTTGAGAAAAGGACCTTGCCTTCCTTGACCTGCTGGTTACTAATAACTGGGAACGCCCCGTTTACGTGAACCATACTTCCGAATCTCAATTGCACTTCGATCTGGCACCTTATGCTCTTCAGGAGGGAATGGCTTCGCGGATACTTCCAATTCAAAATCCGAATGAGCGAAATGAATTCATTAATACTGAAGCGATGTTCGATAATTTGGTAAACAACTATTTCTACCGCGGATTGGATAATCCCAATGTATATTATAATGATGACTACCGTGGATTTGTATTAAATCATCGCAGCAGCTTCAACTCACTGGCCGAAGCACTGATTAAAGAAAACAATCCTGAAAAGGCTAGAGAAGCATTGTTATTTTCGTTAGAAAAAATGCCAGACATTGCCGTGTCGTATGATTACACGGGTGCAGCAACGGTTGATTTACTATTTCAGGTTGGTGAAAAAGAGAAAGCTCTCACTATAGCCAGTACACTTGGAACTCGGGCAGACGACATGCTTTCTTATCTGATAGGAAAAGGACAAGGGTTAAGCCTCGAAGGGAGACAACGAATTTACATTTTAGGCGAACTGCAGCGAATATTGTATGAAAACGGAGAGGATGTCCTTGCTGAAAAATTTGAGAAAGCCTATGAGAAACATTTGGATGATCTCCAGGTAAATACCCGAAACCGAACGGATTACTGATTTCCCTTTCGCAGAATCAATAAGAGGTCCAGAGCGTGATCAGGGTCTTCAGTCTGAATATAATCAGTATGGGAAATACTCATCACCAATTCATCGGCACTTGTTTTTAACGTGTTTCGGTTTCTGCGATTCATAAATTCATAGGGAATTCTAAGAAGCACAGAAGGCAAGCGATACTGCAAATTCAATATGTCCCACCGCATGATGCGATCAACCGACTTCTTATTACGCTCATAGTACTCCATCACCTTGCTGTTGCCGGAAATACCCTTCACTTCCACACGTTCAAAAACTGATGAGGCCAGGGTTTGAAGTTCAGTTGCAGTATACTCCCGTATATGCCAGGGGTTTCTGCTCAGCGACATTTTCCGATTGGGTGTGGTTATCATCGCAATTCCTCCGGGCTTCAAAACACGGTGAATCTCTTTTAGATAAAAAAGGTCATTTTGAATATGTTCTATTACCTGAAAGCTGAATGCGCTGTCGAATTGATTTTCATCGAAATGGCTTAGCGGAGGAAGATTTCCTGAAATAAATTTTCCATTGGGATATTTCTCCTGAAGTTGCCGAATTACGCCATCAAGCTTATCAATCGCGGTATAACTTTCAGCGCCCTTCGCTAAAAGCTCAACCCCGCGGCCTTCGCCACAACCTATTTCCAACACATCTCCTTTTACAAAAGGTGCTGCTAAAATATATGCTTTTAGCAATCGTTGATGTATGGGGTTATCGGAAGGAATCTTTTCTGAAGTAATCTCCGTTGAATAAACTTTTGACATAGATTTAAACTAATCATTCAAAAATAAGTCAATCGTTTAGAATATTCGTTTTATTTTTAGTTGATGAAGATTTTCGGTTACCTCATTCTCCTTATCCTGATCGGTTGGCACAATAAATGCCACAGCCAGGCACTCAGCGGTACAAATTTCAATTACCTCTACAATCCATTAAACGAAATTTCATTCCAACACAAAGTGGTCAATGAGAAAAATAAGATTACACTTTATTATTCGCTCACAACTTCAGGTCAGCAAAAATTGAGTGATTATCAGGTTGACTGGGAAAAACGGGAGTCATTATCATCAAAAACTGGAAACACGCTACCGCTACTGGATTCGGTTATTGTTTATTACGATGAAAAGGTATTGGTAGGAAAAATGAGTTTTTCTGTACCTGCATCAAAATGGTATGCTTTAGTGACGGTTACTGAAAAAGATAAAGCAGACCGATGGTCCTATTTTGCTGTGGTCGACCCTAAATATCCCAATGAAGCTATCCTTGTTTCAGCAAAACCAATTTTCGATCCCTTCCTTTCGGTAAACGAAAATCCAATCGTGTCTACCGAGAAACCAAATCACCTTTATGGATTCTATTATCAAGGGAACTTTGACTCTGCACTGCCCCCCTTTATCATTGACCAAAAATCATCCGACAGATTTCTATTTGCCGATTCTACTTTCGCCACGCCTTCAAATGAAGCCATTTTGTTTTCAAAACAAGGTCTGTACCTGATTCAGCAAGATACTCAGGCGGTATCGGGGTTGGCATTTCGTATTAACAATGAATCGTTTCCAAAATTCACTCAGGTGAAAGAGTTGATTGGCCCACTGATTTATATATCGACACAGGAAGAGTTTACTAAACTCATAAATACCAACGGTGAAAAAGCAAAGTTTGATGAAATCATTCTGGAAATTACCGGAGATGTGGATCGGGCCAGGAATTTCATTCGCAGTTATTATCGCAGAGTTGAATATGTAAACAAAACGTTTAGTTCATACAAAGAAGGCTGGAAAACGGATCGGGGGATGGTCTATCTGATTTATGGACAACCCGATGAAGTGGTTTTTGGTGAAGGTACGGAAACGTGGTTTTACAAATCCAGCAAACTCAAGTTCAATTTTGTAAAGAGCGGAACAATCTATGATCCTGATAACCATGTACTGGTACGCGATAAAGAGTATGCCCGTTCCTGGTACCAGACCGTTGACCTTTGGCGCAAGAGTCGATTCTGATCCGGCATTGTGATTTCAGTCATGGATTATTGAAATTGCCGCCCTATGGAAAACAACGAAATGATTTTTGGCACACGGGCTGTAATGGAAGCTATCCGAGCCGGACGGACCATTGATAAAGTTTTTGTTCAGTCTGGTCTTTCCAATGACCTGACAAAGGAGTTACTCAAACTGGCCAATGAGTTTTCTGTCCCTCTTTCTTTCGTACCCGAGCAAAAACTGAATCGACTATCACGAAAAAATCATCAGGGCGTTAGTTTGCATGTCTTTCACCAAGTCTAGTTTTGCCATTTCTTGAAAACTTAAGTTGGATAAAGCCTAACGGCCTGAGGGCA
>JAAUQD010000067.1 GCA_012032815.1 Flammeovirgaceae bacterium | reverse complement strand
TGATAAATCGGGTAACCGGTACAAACATTCGATTAGTAAATTCACACCCAATGTAAATGTAGCGGATTCTTATTTTGTATTTGATCCGAAAAAATATCCCGGTGTAGAAGTGATTGATCTGAGATAAAAATTATTGAAATGAATGCATGAAACCGGACTATTGCAAATGGTCCGGTTTTTATTTTACTTTAGTACTAATGACCCGACCAGAATTGTTTAAGCATATTGTAAAGAAGCAATCTTTCCTGTGTATAGGTCTTGATACAGACTTAACAAAAATCCCCAAACATCTTCTTTCATCTCCTGATCCGATATTTGAATTTAACAAGCAAATCATCGATGCCACTCATGAGTACAGTGTAGCCTATAAACCCAACCTGGCATTTTATGAAACTCATGGAGCGAGAGGATGGGAGAGCCTGGAGAAAACAATCGCGTATATACCAGATGGAATTTTCACCATAGCCGATGCCAAGCGTGGTGATATAGGCAACACCTCAGCCATGTATGCCCGTGCTTTTTTTGAAAAAATGAATTTTGATGCTATTACAGTTGCACCCTACATGGGCGAGGATTCGGTCAAGCCATTTTTAGATTTTAAGAATAAGTGGGTAGTTCTTTTGGTGCATACCTCTAATCCGGGCAGTTCAGATTTTCAGTTGATTGAATCAAAGCAATCGGGCAGGCCTTTGTTTGAGGAAGTGATTCGTAAATCAATGGAGTGGGGAAGCCCCGATCAATTGATGTATGTGATAGGTGCAACTCGGGAAGAAAAATTCGAACAAATCCGAACACTGGCCCCGGAACATTTTTTTCTGGTGCCCGGTGTCGGTGCACAGGGTGGTAATCTGGAAATGGTTTCGAAGTATGGCATGAACGACCAATGCGGTCTTTTGGTCAATTCATCACGATCAATACTTTATGCTTCATCCGGAGAAGACTTTGCTGAAAAGGCCCGGCAGGAATGTAAAAGGCTGGCGGAAGAAATGGCTGTGTTGCTCGACCGTTATAGCAAATAATACTATGCGCGAGGCTTTCCTCCATTATATCTGGCAATTTCAATATTTTAATAAACGTGAACTTCTGTCGGAGGGAGGAGAAAAAATTACGGTGTTTAATCCGGGTATGCCCAACAGTGATGCTGGCCCTGATTTCCAGACTGCAAAAATTAGAATTGGTACCATTGAATGGTCAGGAAGTGTGGAGATTCACAGCCAGTCATCGGAGTGGGAGAGTCACAAGCATGACAACGATCCGGCTTATGATAACGTAATTCTCCATGTGGTCTGGAAAAATAACAAGCCGGCCAAACGCAGAGATGGTACGCTCATTCCAACATTGACACTTACTACACGCATTGATGATTCTTTGTTGAGCAGGTATAAAAAATTAATAAACAATCCCTCATCGATTCCTTGTCAAAATCAGCTCACGAAGGTGGATGAACTAATCAAACTGAACATGATAGATAAGGCATTGGCTTTTCGTCTTGAACAGAAATCAAATGTCGTGTTGGAGGTATTAGCTGTCAATCAAAACAATTGGGAAGAGACCGCCTATTCGATATTAGCCAGGAATTTCGGATTCAAAATAAATGCAGAACCTTTTAATAATTTAGCCAGGATACTGCCATTAAAGATTCTCCTAAAGCATGTTGGAAACCAATTGCAGATTGAAGCACTGCTTTTTGGGCAGGCCGGTTTTTTGGAGGATGTCGGCAAAACTAAATATGAAGAAGCCCTGGTGAGAGAATATCGGGCACTGTCAAAAAAGTACCGTCTTGATTCGATGAGCAAATCACAATGGAAGTTTTTAAGATTACGACCCGCTAATTTTCCAACCCTTCGCATTGCCCAATTTGCAGCACTCATTAACACCAGGCGCAGTATATTTTCTCAGATTGTTGAATCAATGGATTTGAAATCAATCCAAAATATTTTCTTAACCCCAACTTCTGATTTTTGGAAAAACAACTACCAGTTTGGAAAATCTAAAAAAGTGGAGGTTAAACCGATGGGTGTGAAAAGTCTTGAAAGCATCATGATCAATACAGTCGTACCAATTTGGGTAGCGTATGGCCGGAGGAAGGATGATCAGGAATATATGAACCAGTCTATTCATGCCCTGCAAGAAATAAAGGCTGAACAAAATTCAATTATTAAAAAGTGGACTGCGCTGGGTTTTAAATTGAAAAGTGCGCACGAATCACAAGCGCTGATCGGTCAATACAATGATTTTTGTAAAAAGAAAAAATGCCTGAAGTGTGCAGTGGGCCATGCCATATTACAAAGTAAGCATTAGCAGATGGCAGCCGTTGTTAACCTTATTGTACTTGCCGGAATAGCTTATCTTGTTAGAAGAAGATTTGATAACTCGATAAAGCCATATTACTGGCCGGCCTTGGGTATTAAGGTACTGGGTGGAATCAGCCTGGGTTTGGTGTATCAGTTTTACTACTCATTTGGAGATACGTTTTTATTTTTTGCGGAAGCCTCATGGCTTGCTGATTATTTCGCAAAAGACCCGGGAGGTTATATTCGATCATTATGGGATGAATCTTTTTTACCAGCAGACAACACGCTAACCATCTCACAACCCCGTTCACTTTTTTATGTGAAACTGCTCAGCGTGTTCGCGATTTTATCGGCAAAAAACTATTGGATTTCATCACTCTACCTTTCCCTGTTGTCATTCATCTCATCGTTTTGGTTTTTTTCAGTTGTCGTTAAACGGTTGAATGTTACTATGTGGATGGCTGCGTTGGCCATTCTCTTTTTTCCAACCGTTGTATTTTGGAGTTCCGGCATCATCAAGGAAAGTGTTGCTTCGGCTGCATTGTTCGCATTATCTGCTTTTTTCATTAAGAAATCGCAAGGTGACCAATTCAGGATAGGTCATTGGGTAGTTGTTCTCTTGAGCTTGTGGTTGCTGTGGAGTCTAAAATATTACTGGTCCGCGCTCTTTATTCCGATTGCGGCCACGAGTTTATTAGTGAATAGAGTACAATCATCCATTCAATTATCACAGTTCAAAACGATTTCGCTTTGGGTAGTGATGTATTTTATCATCACGGTTGGAGTAAGTTTTCTTCATCCCAATTTTCACCTCAATCGGTTGCTGGATGTAATTGTCCAAAACAATGAAGCTTACAATTTAATTTCTCAACCTGAGGATTTGATTTACTACCATGATCTACAGCCCACCTGGTCGAGTATGATGCTGAACAGTCCATGGGCTTTACTTTCAGGACTTTTCAGACCCTTTATTTGGGAAGTCGATTCTTTTATGGCGCTGATTGTTTCTCTTGAAGGAATTATTCTATTTCTTCTTTTTGCAGGACAATTGTATAGAATTAAACAATTGAAATTTTCAAACGTTCACCTTCTAGTTTTCTCCGTATTTTGTTATTCAATTCTTCTTTGCACTTTTTTGGCTTTATCAACTCCTAACCTGGGAAGTTTATCACGTTACAAAGTGGGTTTTATGCCTTACTTGTTGATCGTTTTGATGTATGGAAATCCAATTTTAAAATTCCTGACTAAAAGATTATTGGATGATCGGCTAATTGGATGAATTGTAAAATTCATACCTTGCGATGCAATGAACAAAATTTCAAGCGATAGCTCCAAATTCCCCTGGGTTATGATCCCAGGATTGTAATCGCGCTTCCTGTTCGTCTTTTAACCAAGTCATTTCTGATTATTTGTTTCAACTGGTTTGAAACAACCCAATTAAAAAAATTGTATGCCAATTCAAACACCATTTCATCCGAGAACCTCGGAACACAACAAAAACCTAAGCTGGAAGGATTGGGGTGGATACTTCGCAGCCAATTCGTATGATGTTGTTAACGATTTCGAATATTATGCCTTCAGACACTCCGCAGGGTTAGTCGATATCACGCCACTATTTAAATACAAAGTCACCGGCAAGGATGCTTCGTTGTTCTTATCCCGGTTGATCGTAAAGGACATCAGTAAGCTGAAACTGAATCAGGCTACCTACTGCTGCTGGTGCGATGACCGGGGAATGGTAATCGATGATGGTACCGTAATGCGCTTTGGTGAGCATGAATATTTTGTCACCGCTGCTGATCCGTCCTATTCGTGGTTCTCACGATTTGTAAAAAAACTGGATGTTCAGATCGAAGACATTACTGACAGTATCTGCGCATTGGCATTGCAGGGCCCGACATCCAGAGAAATATTAAAACTGATGTGCGATGCAGATTTGGATAACCTTAAATTTTTCTGGACTACCCGTGCCAAAGGTGATGGATTTGAATTTAAGATTTCAAGAACAGGCTACACCGGGGATTTAGGCTACGAGCTTTGGATAAAAAATGAAGACGCGCTAAAATTATTTGATGCCGTTTGGAACGCAGGCAAAAACTTTAACATTAGGATGTCGGGCATTGCTGCGCTTGACATTGCCCGTATTGAAGCTGGCCTTGTCATGAATGGCGTGGATTACCACAGCTCATTGCATGCGCTTATCCCCGAACAAATGAGTACGCCCTACGAACTTGGACTTGGCTGGACAGTTAATTTAGATCGTGAACCTTTCATGGGTCAACGAGCCTTGAGAGCGGAAAAGAAAAATGGTTCCCGTTGGGCAACAGTGGGCCTTGACATAAACTGGCCTGATCTGGAAGAACTATATAATAAGCATGGACTTCCTCCAAGAACTGCTGCCGGTGCATGGCGACAGTCAATACCGGTTTACCACCCACAGCATACCACAAAGCAAATCGGATATGCAACCAGCGGTACATGGTCGCCTATCCTCAAAAAAAATATTGCGTTGGCTACAATTGAGATAGCGTATGCAGAGCCTGGAACCGAAGTAAATTTTGAAGTGATGGTTATGCATCATCGCAAAACGGTACGGGCGATAGTGGGCAAACCCCAGTTTTATAATCCAGAGAGAAAGCGATCAATCCTTAAAAATAAACGATGAGCAAAAAATACGATGCAATAATTATTGGTGGCGGTCACAACGGATTGATCAATGCAGCCTACTTGGCGAAAGCAGGAAAAAGTGTTTTGGTTTTGGAAAAGCGTCACGTATTAGGTGGCGCGGCCGTTTCGGAAGAAATTTATCCGGGATTTACCTTTTCAGTGGCAAGTTATGTGGTGAGTTTATTCCGTCCACATATCATACGAGAATTGAATCTTGCGGAACACGGCTATTCCATCATACCGATGGATGCATCCTTCCAGCCTCTGCCTGATGGAGATATTGGTTTGTGCCGATGGGGAGATGCCTCACGGTCACGGAGAGAAATTGCGCGCTTTAGCAAAAAAGATTCTGAAGTGTATGGTGAGTTCAGTAAAATAATGACACACATGGCCAAACTGGCCAAGCAGGTGATTGATCATCCTGCACCGGATGTTGCCTCCATTAATCCAAAGGAGTTAGCCGCGTTGTTGAGAATGGGAAAAGTATTTAAAAATCTTGGCCCTGAGTTACTTCAGATGAACACGAAGTTGCTAACTATGAGCAGTGCAGATTTTCTTGATCTGTGGTTCGAATCGGAGGTGCTGAAAGGACCGATGTCGGTGAGCGGAATTATAGGAACCTTCCTCGGTGTTCGTTCACCGGGCACAGCGTATGTTTTGCTTCATCATTACATGGGTGAGTTGGATGGTGCTTTCCGTTCGTGGGGATTTTCCAAAGGAGGAACGGGTGGTGTAAGTATGGCTTGTGCGAATGCTGCCCGAAGTTTCGGAGCGGAGATCAGGACAAATGTGGATGTATCCTGTGTAAAAATAAAAAACGGAAAAGCAACGGGTGTTGTTCTGGCTAATGGAGATGAAATTGAATCCAAAATTGTAGTCTCCAATCTTGATCCCAACCGCACGTATTTGAAAATGATCGGTGAGAATAATCTTTCACCTGAAGTTACATCAGAGATTAAACGGTTTAAGCTGCGCGGAAGTTCAGGTAAAGTAAACTTTGCATTGAGTGGAGTGCCTAACTTTTGTAGAAAACGCGAAGGACTTGAATTCATGAAAGGCGATATCGCCATTGTTCCGAATGTGGATTATGTGGAGAAGGCTTATGACCAGGCGAAGTATGGTGAGTTTTCAGAACGACCCTATATTAATATAGTGGTGCCTTCACTTACTGACCCCACACTGGCGCCTCCCGGCAAACACGTGATGTCATGTTTTGTTCAGTACGCCCCTTTCAATATTAAAGAAGGCGCGGAGAACTGGCCGAAGCTTGCAGATAAATTTGGTGATGCAGTTCAGAATACGATCAAAGAATACGTTCCGGATATTGACAGTTTGGTGGAACACCGGCAGGTGGTAACTCCGTGGGATTTGCAGGAGCGGTTCGGCCTTACTGAAGGAAATATTTTTCAGGGTGAGCTTACGCTGGAGCAACTTCTTTTTCAGCGGCCGATTTCTGGATACGCGAAATACAAAACCCCAATCGACAACTTGTGGATGTCGGGATCAGGTACCCATCCCGGTGGTGGTATCATGGGATCGGGTGGGGAGTTGTCGGCAAAATCAATCTTAAATGAGAAAGCGATATGAGCAAGTATGATGTCATTGTAATCGGAGGTGGTCATAATGGGCTTACCACTGCCACCATTCTTGCCAAAAGTGGAAAGAAAGTGTTGGTTGTTGAAAAGCGAAAAATCCTTGGCGGGATTGCTGCCGGTGAAGAATTTCATCCCGGCTATTTTACAACCGGGTTACTGCACGATACCAGCGGTGTACGTGCTGATGTGATAAAAAGTCTGCAGCTTGAAAAGCATGGATTGAAATTGGAAAACAAGAGATCGGATGTGGTACTGCTCTCCAAAGATGGAAGAAGCGTTACCATTAAAGCCGATGCTGATGCCACGGCTGGTGAACTACGAAAAATTTCAGAACAGGATGCTGAAGCGTACAAAGCCTATCAGGAATTTAGTAGAAAGATCAGCAAGGTGATCAATGACCTGATGGACAATCCTCCGCCAAACGTTGATGTTGAAAATCTGACGATGGCCAGCCTGGTGGTGTTAGCTAAAAAAGGAATGTTGCTGAAAGGCCTTGGAAATAAAACCATGATGGAGTTGCTCAAGGTGGCGCCCATGTGTGTGGCTGATTTCCTGAATGAAAAATTCAAAACGGATTTTGTTAAAGCAGGCATTGCCTCGCCCGCACTTTATGGATCGTATGCCGGGCCATGGTCGGCTTACTCAACCATTAACCTGTTGCTTTGGGAATGTGCATCGCGAAGTTGTGTTAAAGGCGGACCGCAGGCGCTCATAAGCGCCTTGCAAAAAGCCGCAACACAGGCGGGCGTTGAAATCAGAACCGGAGCGGAAGTAGAAAAGATAGTGTTGGATGAAGCAGGAGCTGCACGGGGTGTGCGATTGAAAGGAGGAGAAGAAATTTCAGCCATGAAGGTGGCGGCCTCGTGCACACCAAAAGAAACATTCCTGAATTTGTTCGACACGTTCGAATTGGAATATGAACTGGATTACTGGATTGAAAAAATCCGAAGCCGGGGAACAACGGCTAAAGTAAACCTGGCTGTCAATAAAAAAGTGGAATTGAATGGGCAGGCAGTGGAGTTTGCAAGAACAGGAAATTCATTAGATGAAATGGAAAAAGCGTTTGACCCGGTGAAGTATAAGGAGGTAACCAATTCACCCTTCCTCGACATTCATATACCTACGGTTTCTAATCCGGCATTAGCACCGGAAGGTCACAGTGTAGTTTCGGTATTGGTACATCAGATACCGTATGATTTTAAAGGCGGATGGACAGTGGAGACTAAAAAGAAATTAGGTGAGGATGTACTCAAAACGCTGGAAATCTATTCTTCAGGTTTGTCGCAAGCAGTAGCAGGCATGGAGGTGTTGTCACCGGCTGACTTAGAAGACCGTTATACGTTAACCCATGGCCATATTTATCATGGTGAACATTTTGTAGACCAGTTGATCACGCGACCTGTTCCTTCATGTGCCCACTATACAACACCAGTTTCAGGTTTATACCTTTGTGGTAGCGGGTCGCATCCGGGCGGAGGCATCACCTGTGCACCGGGAAGCATGGCGGCTGCCGCTATTTTGAAATCGAGTTGATGATGAGTTACGAACAGGTATGAGATAATTTTAACACTTAAAAAATCGATCATGGAAACAGGTAAGAAAAAATTTCTGAAAAGAGGAGTTGACTACCCCATTGTTGATGGTGCAAGAACATTGCCCGGAAAATATTATCACAGCGAAGAAATCTATGCGGAAGAAATTGAAAAGATTTTCAACAAATTTTGGATTTATGCGTGTCGTGCGGAAGAGATACCAAATGTTGGTGATTACAAAACAATACAGGTAGGCGATGAAAGCCTGATTATCGTTCGCGACAAGTCAAATCAAATCAATGTCCTCTTTAATGTGTGCAGCCACCGCGGCACGCAGCTTTGTGCTGAAGAGAAAGGAAACTTCAATACAAAAGCAATTCAATGTCCGTATCATGCCTGGACGTATGATCTGAGCGGAAAATTATTAGCAGCCCCTCAAATGCAGGAGAGTGAAAAATTCTCCAAAGTCAATTGTTCATTACCTAAAGCACATGTACACGAGTGGGAGGGATTTATTTTTGTTTCGCTTGCAGAAAATCCCGAACCTTTTGAAGTGCAGATGGAGGCGCTCATCGGAAAGTTTGCAGATTGGAAAATGGCCGACCTGAGAATTGCGCACCACATTCGCTATGAACTGAATTGCAACTGGAAACTCATTTTGCAGAATTACCAGGAATGTTACCACTGCCTGGGCGTGCATCCGCTGCTCTCCGAACTTACACCAGTACAATCCGCCCAGCACGATTTTAGTAAAGGCGCAGTACTTGGCGGGTTTATGGACATCACCAAAGAAAGGGGAAGCATGACCATGGATGGAGAAGCAGCTGCTCCACCCGTGTGTGATGTAAGCGGAGATGATCTGCAACGCGTATATTATTATTCTATTTACCCCAATCTTTTATTAACACCCCATCCTGATTTTGTGATGTTCCACCACATCACACCACTTGGCCCGGAAAAAATCACGAACGATTGCTACTGGCTGTTTCATCCGGATGTAATAAAGGACAAGAGTGCACAAGTTGGAGTAAAATCCGCCATCGATTTTTGGGATTTAACCAACAAGCAGGACTGGCAGGTGTGTGAGCAAATGCAGGTAGGAACAAAATCCAAAAGGTTTACAAGAGGATATTACTCCGGTAGGGAGGAAATTCTACACATCCTCGATCAGGAATTATTAAAGGCGTTGGGGCATGAAGATCCTGGAAGTTAATTTTTTTTAAAATAAGATTCAGACGATCAATGAAGCTCTGAATCCTCTGCCTGCATAGTAAGATTCTGCTCCGTTATGATAAATAAATACCGTTCCAAAGCGCCTGTCACCAAAGATGGCACCACCCAGTTCTCTAATGTTGGTAGGTGTAGAAATCCAGCTGGACGTTTTTGTGTCAAACTCACCGACTTGCTGTAGTTCACGATACTGTTTTTCAGACAACAATGCAATTCCCATCTCGTCAGCCATACCCACAGCGCTGTTTTTAGGTTTATGCTCTTTTCGGGATTTGAGCGCCTTTGGGTCGTAGCAAAGACTTCTTCGATCTTTCGGGGTTTCGGCAGAGCAATCATAAAAAATATATTCACCTTTCTTTCCGGCCTTTCCAACAGGCACGTTATCATGCCCTACAACATCGGGTTCTCCGCCTGTTCTTTCCATCTCATGAAGCGACCACAATTTTTCAGGACTTTTTCAAGTTTGGTTTGCACCTTACTCCATTCAATGCCTTTATGGCGGTTCATGTTTTTTTCAAAACGTGTTTTCAGAACTTTGATTAGTTCATTTCTTTGATCTGTCGATAGCGTCTTTTTGTGTTTTACTGGCATTGGAATAATTCAATTTTTACAAATTTCAGATTGAGTAATCAGCTAGTCCATCTTGTCGTTAGGAGACCAAATTAAGAACCTAATTTGAAACTAAACATAACTTAAACATTTAATTCAGCAAAGTGTAGCGCTTAAGTTCGTTTCATTTTAGTGTTTAATCATAAAGACAAAGGCAAGCCCGTAGCTCGCCTTCAAAAAAACTTGATTAATTTTTACTGTGTGCCGTCCAGCGGCTTGTTCGCATTTTTCACATACTTCTCCAACCAGCGATCCATTTCCCAAAGCGTATGCCCCACCGATTCTTTAGCCCTGTATCCATGGCTTTCATACGGCAGCAATACATAACGTGTAATTCCACCATGACCTTTCACCGCATTGTACATCCGTTCGGTCTGTACCGGGAAGGTTCCTGAATTATTATCGGCTTGTCCGTGTGTAAATAAAATCGGTGTTTTGATTTTGTCGGCAAACGAGAACGGAGACATATTAAAGTAAACTTCAGGTGCCTGCCAGTAGGTGCGTTCTTCTGCCTGGAAGCCAAAAGGAGTGAGTGTTCTGTTATATGCACCGCTTCGTGCAATTCCCGCTTTAAACAAATCGCAATGAGCTAAAAGATTTGCCGTCATAAAAGCGCCATAGCTATGTCCTCCTGCGGCAACTCGTGTGGGATCAACCACACCTAATGAGGCCCCATAATCAATAGCCGCTTTGGCACTGGATACCAATTGTTTGATGTAGGTGTCATTCGGTTCAGCATCACCCTCACCGACAATCGGAATGGATGCATTGTCAAGAATAGCATAACCCCGAACTACCCAATAAATAGCGCTTCCCCAACTCAGTCTTGTAAATGTATAAGGCGATCCGGTGACCTGTCCTGCATTATCGCTCGACTTAAACTCGCGAGGATACGCCCACAAAAAAGTGGGCAGCGGACCATCTTCTTTTTTATATCCGGCCGGTAAATACAAATCAGCAGTCAGGTCTACACCGTCATCCCGCTTATAATGCAACACCTGTTTTTTTACATCTTGGATTTGTGGGTAAGGATGTTCAAAGTTTGTCAGCTGCGTAATTTTTTTATTGCTAAATGATCGTACGAAATAATTCGGATTATCTGTGAGTGATTCCCGGGACGTCACGAACGTTCCCTTCTTGCTGTCGAGTATGGTTATGACACGTTCAAAGTAAGGAGCTTCGCATTGCCACAGGCGTGTTTTCTTGCCGGTCTTCAAATCCATTTTATCCACGAATGGAAAATCTCCTTTTGGTGACGATCCGTTTCCGGAAAGATAAACCGAGTTGTCGGCATTGATCATCATTACTGATTTTCCGTACTGATTTGTCGTGGTCATCACATTGCCAGGATTTCCATAGGCATCTTCCATTGATCGATCAAAAACAACCTTCTTAGTTCCCGGTGAACTTGGGTTGATTTCATAAGTGCGGATCTTTCGATCAGATCTCCAGAATTCTGTAACCATGGCAGTTGATTCGTTGCCCCAGGAAATTCCCGCATAGCGGAGGGGCAGGCTGATGAGTTCTCTGGCTTGACTGGAAAAAGGTGCCGAAGATTCAAAGATTTTATCACGTATCTCTGCTTTGGATTTTGGGTCTCCGCCATCCTGTGCTTCAACCCAATACACAGTTGCCGGCTGATCGGCCCGCCAATTGTGATTGCGGGGACCTTTGATTGTGGCATTAAACCCAAGCGGTAGATTATCAGCCAGCGGAATTTCTGCCAGGGTCTTAATGTCTTTGCCGTTGATATCGATGACATGAACACGCTGTGGAAATAGTCCTGCCGGTACTAAATATGAAAATGGCTTATGAATATTTTCGGTGAGAATAAAATTTCCATCAGGTGAAGGATTTAGGGCCGAATAAATGGCGGGAACGCCAAGAGCCTTTTCCTGTCCGGAAAGCGAGACTTGATTTATTTGCGATGTTCCATAAAATTCAAAGAGCGCCTCGTCATGCGCGTCATCCAGTAAATCCTGATACGTGCGGCTGGCCGCTTTCTTGCCCAGGTTCTCTTCAATGACAGGCCCCGTGGGTATCCTTGATTCTTTGGGCGCTTTGGATGCTTCATTGACTGCAGTCAGAAACACCAGCGATTGTGAATTGGATAACCATGAAAATCCATCTCCGAGGGTGCCGTTGATTCTTTTGTTGGTAAGTTTTTTAGCGGTGAAGGTGGCTATGTCAATATTCCACAATTCAATACGGTCAGCGAAGGACTGTAGAAACGCGATGTTTTTGCTGTCGGGTGAAAACCCAAATTCGGAAAGTTGGAGTGGTTGAGGCAATCCCTTTACCTCGTATTCTTTTCCATCACTTATTGACTTCAGTTTTATACCAATAAAAAAGTTAGTTCTGCTTGGCCCAAAATTATCTGGGTTAATGCGCAAGCCGGCAATTCGCAATTCCGGTCTTGAAAGTTCCTCAATCGATGGAAAATCAGATCGGTCTAACAGCACCATCCAGTTTTTGTCGGGAGAAAAAGTAACCAAAGGAGTAAGAGGCGCCTCCAATAAACGTGCGATCTCTTCCGGTGGACGTTGATATGGAATATTTTCCTGAGCCTGTGCGATGAAGCCGGTTAAAATGAGGAGTATCCAGATTGATTTTTTCATACGGATTATTGATTTATAGATAAATAGATTCCGGTGTTGAAAGTAAGTAAATTTTTGTTAGCCGACAGCCGGAATTATTTAAAAGGCCAATTGTTGAAACATTAGGAAAAACATGTTCGGTTGGCTTATTTTCGCATCAAAAAATAAATTATGTATCAGGTACTGCTCCATTCGCATTCTCTTTTCAGATATATTGTCTTAGCTGCACTCATTTTGGTGATCGTGAAATCGCTGATGGGCTGGCTTAACAAAAAGCCATACACCGGAGGTGACGGTAAAAGCATGGTGTTAACCCTGGTGATGACTCACCTTCAAGCACTCTTTGGTATCATTCTATACTTTGTAAGCCCAGCTGTGAAATTCGGAAAAGAAACCATGAGTGATCCTGTCATTCGCTATTGGACTGTTGAGCATCTGATTATGATGTTAATCGCTATTGTGTTGATCACCATGGCCAGGATAACATCTAAAAAGATGACGGAGGATGCGGCCAAACACAGACGCGTATTTATTTTTAATGCTGTGGCTCTGCTCATTATTATCTTAACCATCAGCATGAGCGGGAGGGGCATTATTGTTCCGAATTAAGCTCTCCACTTAAAGGACTTGTCATCTATAGCGCGTTGGGTGGCAAGAATTCCTTCCAGATGGTCGTATTCATGCTGAATCAATTCGGATAAGTCATCTTTTAGATTCCATGTTTGGGGTTCCCAGTTCTCATCGAGAAAGGTAAGTGTGATTGAACGGTGTCGCTTTAAGCGCACCAGCAGATTGGGAAAGCACATGCAATCATCCCACAGTTCAATCAATTCTTCACTCATGTTGCTGAGTTCAGGATTGTACATCACTATAGGTTTATCAATATTCATGCAGATGATTCTTTTCATCACTCCAATTTGAGGAGCAGCAATGGCACGACCTGCGTTGTATTTTTTCTGAATTCAAGAATGATATCGTGAAGATCGCGTACAGACTCATTGAGTTGAGCAAGTTCAGCTTTATTAACCA
>JAAUQD010000172.1 GCA_012032815.1 Flammeovirgaceae bacterium | reverse complement strand
CTTATTGAGCTTTTTAGAAATGACAAATTGCCCTTAGTTACACTAAAGTCTGGCTTTTCATTTTCAGTAACTACATTTCCCCTGATGGTCAGTACTATTGGTTTTGTCGATGCATTGGTGGTAACAGAGAGGGTTTTACTAAAAAACCCTGGCCTGCCTTTGGGATCAAATCGGGCTTTAACAAATCCGGTTTTCCCTGACGCAATTGCACCCCGTGTCCAGCCCGGTGTCGTGCATCCGCATGACGTATTCACATTTAGAATCTCAACAGGTGCCGGGTTATTTAATTTTTAAAATAAAAGAGTACTCCACCGGCCCATTAACTTCCTGAACCTCACCAAAGTCAAATACTTTTACGGTGAAACCTAACGATTCCACTTCTTGTCCGAAGGCGTTGTGAAACAGGATGGACCATACCAGGAAGTAAAAGATTCGCATATATTTTTCTTTACAAAACTAACAGTTATTCCGATAACGATGTTTCTTTGCATCCATGGCGCGTATTTTAACAGGCATTCAAAGCAGCGGACTCCCCCATTTGGGAAATCTGCTGGGTGCCATCATCCCGGGTATTAAACTTTCAGAGCAACCCGGAAACGAAGCATTCTTTTTCATTGCCGATTTGCATTCGCTGACCACGATCAAAAATGCAAGAAAGCGCATTGAGAATGTCCAGTCAGTAGCAGCAGCCTGGCTGGCCTTCGGGTTTGATGTGGAGAAAAACCTTTTATACCGACAAAGCAGAATTCCGGAAGTGTGTGAACTGACCTGGTACCTGAACTGCTTCACTCCTTTTCCAATGTTGGCTAATGCGCACTCCTTTAAAGATAAATCCGATAAGCTGGCCGATGTTAATGCCGGCTTGTTCACCTATCCGGTACTCATGACATCTGACATTATTATGTATGATGCAAACTTTGTCCCGGTAGGCAAAGATCAAAAACAACATCTGGAAATGGTAAGGGATATTGCCACTGCATTCAACAATTTGTATGGCGAAACATTCGTGATTCCTGAAGCAAAGATTGAGGAAGATGTAATGGTTATTCCCGGAACCGATGGCCAGAAAATGAGCAAGTCATATCACAACACCATTAATATTTTTTTGCCGGATGCCGAATTGAAAAAACAGGTATTCTCCATTGTGACCGACAGTACTCCGCTCGAGGCTCCAAAAAATCCGGATACTGATAACGTATTTGCTTTATACAAGCTGATTGCTGACAAAGAACAAACCGAGGAGCTATGTAAAAAATACAAAGCTGGAAATTTCGGATACGGACATGCCAAGCAGGCATTACTGGATCTCATTTTAGTAAAGTACAAGAAAGAGAGAGAGTTATTTAATCATTACATCAACCACCCTGAAGAATTGGAATCTATCCTTCAAAAAAGTGAAAAGAAAGCCAGGGTAGTCGCTAGTGAAGTTCTTGGAAAGGTGAGAAACAAACTAGGTTTCGATTAAGAAGACCAAACCGTCTCCTGCTGATCTTTTCCAATAGTCAACACAATACGAACAGGATTAGGAAGAATTACCAACCGGGTTTCCTTTCCGGCATAGTCATCGGAATCGACAAATACACCTTCATTATTGGCTACGGAGTAAGAGTTACCATCCGTGATCTGATATTTTTTGGCCAAATAGGCAATCGGCAAAAGCACATCGTTGTCAGGACAATATTCATCATGAATATCTTTTAAAATATCCTCGAAGGCTTCACCGTGTTGCGCAAGAAAAACATCTTCCAGACTATGTAACTTCTCTTCCAGTTCATCATATTTTGGATCATTGTAGTCAATATCCGCTAAGGACATTTTAGCCGATATGATCTCCTGAAGGGCTGTATTGGCAGCTTTAGCATCCATACTATCAATTTTTGCTAAGATTATATAAATAGGTCGTTTTTAAAAGAAAAAAAGTGTGGAATGGCTTAATTTTGAACTTCATAAATAATTTCATTATGGCGCAGGACTTTCTTCCGATAAACGGTACCGATCACATTGAATTGTATGTTGGAAATGCCAAACAATCGTCTTTGTTCTATCAAAATTGTTTTGGCTTTGAACTGATTGCTTACTCAGGTCCTGAAACCGGTGTGCGGGAAAAAGCATCATATGTTCTTAAACAAGATAAAATTCGGCTAGTCCTTACTTCGTCTCTTCATCCCGATACCGAAATTTCCAAGCACGTCAATAAACATGGCGATGGTGTGAAAGTGTTGGCCTTATGGGTCGACAATGCTACTTACTCATACAATGAAACAACTAAAAGGGGTGCTGTAGGTGTAGCAGAACCTAAAACATTTAAAGATGAGTTTGGTGAAGTGGTAATGTCATCCATTCAAACGTATGGTGAAACGATCCACACTTTTGTAGAGCGCAAAAACTATAAGGGCGTATTTCTTCCAGGTTTTAAATCCGTTAAAAGTAATTTAAAGTCAACTCCGATTGGTTTGAAATATATTGACCATTGCGTGGGTAATGTGGAACTCGGACAGATGAACAAGTGGGTTGACTTCTATGAAAAAGTCATGGGATTTAAATTACTCATTACTTTTGATGACAAAGATATCAGCACAGAATATAGTGCGCTCATGTCAAAGGTTGTTGCCAATGGAAACGGGTACATTAAATTTCCTATCAATGAACCCGCATCCGGAAAAAAGAAATCACAAATTGAAGAATATCTCGATTTTTATAGAAGTGCCGGAGTACAGCACATAGCAGTGGCCACGGACGATATCCTGCATACGGTTTCAGAATTAAGAAAACGAGGAGTGGAATTCCTGTACGTACCGGATAACTATTATGAAGAAGTGGTTGACCGCGTTGGAGACATTGATGAAAGTATGGATGATCTTAAGAAACTGAATATTCTGGCCGACCGCGATGAGGAAGGTTATCTTCTGCAGATATTTACAAAACCTGTACAGGACCGCCCCACGCTCTTTTTTGAAATCATTGAGCGCAATGGAGCACAATCATTTGGGAAGGGAAATTTTAAAGCTCTTTTCGAATCCATTGAACGGGAGCAGGAATTGAGGGGTAACTTGTAGTAACTTATTTTAATCAAACCGATGAGTACGTTGTTAGAGAAGTCTCGGCAAAAAGCTGAAACATGGTTGAATAGTGATATTGATGAGGCCACCAAAAAGGAAATTATACTTCTTTTAAATGATGAAAGTGAACTGATCAATCACTTCTACAAAAACCTTGAATTCGGAACCGGAGGATTGCGGGGGATTATGGGAGCAGGTTCAAACTGTATCAATAAATATACCATAGGCACTGCCACGCAGGGGTTTTCAAACTACTTAAAAATCAAAATCACGGAAAGGAAATAAAAGTTGTTGTTGGATACGACAGCCGTAATAACAGTCAAGAATTTGCCCAAATCACGGCCAATGTTTTCTCCGCTAACGGTATTTCAGTTTTTCTTTTTGAAGAACTACGTCCTACTCCCCTTTTATCCTTTGCCATTCGTCATCTCAACTGTGATGGTGGAGTGGTAATCACCGCCTCGCATAACCCGAAGGAATACAATGGATATAAAGCTTACTGGAATGATGGAGCTCAACTTATTCCCCCACATGATGTAAATATCATTGAAGAGGTCAACTCCATTGATCAATTTGATCAAATCAATTTTGAAGGAGATCAAAACAGGATAAGAGTAATCGGAAAAGAGATTGATGAGGCCTATTATGAGGAAATATTAAAACTCATTCCAAACAAAGACCGAATTGAAAAGCAAAATACAATTCCCATTGTTTATTCAAGTCTTCATGGCGCGGGCATCACGATGGTTCCTGAATGTTTAAGACGCATCGGGTTTCAAAACATAATTATTGTAGAAGAGCAAGCAGTCCCCGATGGAAACTTCCCAACTGTTAAGTCTCCTAATCCTGAAGAAAAAGAAACCATGGCGATGGCCATGGAAAAAGCAAAGAAAGAAAACGCGGAACTTGTCATGGCCACCGATCCGGATACAGACCGGGTAGGCATTGGAATTCGGGATAATCATGGAAATTACTTTCTGATCAATGGGAATCAGGGACTTAGCTTAATGATGTGGTTTATTCTTAAAAACCTAAAGGGCTATGCAAACCCGTACATAGTAAAAACTATTGTGACTACAGAACTGGTGGATGCTATGGCAATTGAACTCGGTGTGGCCTGTATCAATACATTAACCGGCTTTAAGTATATCGCTGATGTGATGAACAGACACAATGGTGAGTTTGTTGCAGCTGGTGAAGAAAGTTATGGATACATTGTTGGAGATTTTGTACGTGATAAAGATGCCGTTTCGGCTTGCGCTTTTTTTGCAGCGATGGCTGCGTGCGCCCGGGATGAAGGTAAATCTCTTTATGACTGGCTGATCGAAATGTATTGTGAATTTGGATTTTATAA
>JAAUQD010000171.1 GCA_012032815.1 Flammeovirgaceae bacterium | reverse complement strand
CATTCCATCGCTGTATTCATCTTCGTCCGGAAATACCAACGTGTTCCTCTTTCACATGAGTGCGAAAAGTGCATCCGGGTACCATTCCACCAGGTAAAAAATGGTTTGCCCGATTTAACCTGTTGCCTTATAAATTCTTTTGCTGCTGCAACCGTTTCGTCATCGATCGTTTCCATTCTTTTCTTTGTAAGCGGGCCGGTGTTTTCAATCGTCTGCCCACCTTTTCCGTCCGCCTTGCATTTTAGCACACCGCGTGGTCCAAATGTCTGCCGGAAGGTTTTTCCGTTCGCCAACATCATATCGCCCGGATAATCTCTTTGCTCAGGTTCCTCTTCTGCATTCAAGTGATACAAGCTGCCAAAGAACTCATCAAATCCATGCATGGTTGGCAAATGTTCATCAAGGTCGCCCTGATGATTCTTACCAAACTGACCTGTGGAATAACCCAGCCCTTTTAATACCGAAGCCATGGTTACGTCTGTTTTTTGCCAGCCTTCCTTAGCGCCCGGTAGTCCAACTTTTGTCATGCCCGACCGAACCGGTACCGAACCACTTATAAAGGCAGCACGACCTGCGGTACAACTTTGTTGCGCATAGTAGTCGGTGAAGGCCACGCCTTCTTTTGCAATGCGGTCAATATTTGGAGTTTGATATCCCATCATGCCACGGTTGTTGTGACTGATATTCCAGGTGCCGATATCATCACCCCAGATGACGAGGATGTTTGGTTTCTTTTGCTGTGCTGATACGAAAGCTGAAAAACTTACGATCACCACTAATAGAATTAATTTTTTCATGCGAGTCAGGAGTTTGTTTTGGAAATAAATGAATTGTAAAGCTACAATTTCTTTGAAATCAAGGGCCAGTTCAGAACCCAAAAATGCTTTGTTCAACAAATAACATTTTGGTTTACAGAATTGCTGATCGCCCCTATTTATTAAGAATGAATCTGGATGAATCAAAAAACTGATTCAAAAATCTTGAATCCTTTTCCTATATTGATTCCTCAATCCTAATCTAATGTCATGAATCAACAATCTCCGCTCGAACGATTTTATCACTGGGAATCTCAAACCCCGAAGAACCTTTATTTACGCCAGCCGGTAAATGACCGGTGGCATGAATATTCCTATCAAAAAGCCGGAGATGAAATTCGCAGAATAGCAGCGGCATTAAAGTCCCTGAATTATGAACCCGGAACGCGCATTGCTTTATTGTCTAAAAATTGTGCGCATTGGATTATGGCCGACTATGCGATCTGGATGGCCGGTTATGTTTCTGTTCCATTGTACCCAACACTGACTTCAAAATCAATTACAAAAATCCTGGATCACAGTGAGGCCAAAGCGATTTTTGTTGGCAAGCTGGATGGTTACGAACAACAACGGGAAGGAATTTCTGAATCAATTCAAAAAATTAGTTTCCCGTTATACGGTATTGAAGAGGGATTGCAATGGAATGATTTAATAAAAAAACATGACCCAATAAAAGAAAACATAGTACGCAACCCTGAAGAGATGATGACCATTATGTATACTTCCGGAACAACGGGTATGCCAAAAGGTGTGATGATCAATTTTAAGGCCATGGAGTTTGTGGTGGTTAACGGCATCAAAAAATTTAAGGTGCGTGAATCTAAAGAACACTTCTTCAGCTATCTCCCGTTGAGCCACATTGCCGAGCGAATTCTCGTACAACTCATCGGAACACATGCAGGAAGTACAATCAACTTTGCCGAGTCGCTGGAAAAATTTGCAGGAAATTTACAATCGGTGCAACCAACCATATTTCTAGGTGTTCCCCGCATCTGGGCCAAGTTTCAGGAAGGTGTGATGAATAAAATGCCAACGCTGGATACGCTGTTGAAAATACCTTTGGTCAACTCAACCGTGAGGCGGTTGATTCTGAAAAAACTTGGTTTGATGAAAGCAAAAATGTGCCTGACCGGAGCTGCACCGATACCGGTTGCCAGTTTGAAGTGGTTTCAAAAAATTGGAATTGAAATTCATGACATCTACGGGATGACGGAAAATCTGGCGTACTCTCATGGCAACCTTCCGGATGTAAAATTCGGAACGGTAGGAAGGGCCTGGGACGACATTGAAGTTCGATTAAGTGCAGAAGGAGAAATACAAACCCGGCACCCCGGCCACATGATGGGCTATTATAAAGAACCGGCATTAACCGCAGAAGCCTTTACAGAAGACGGTTACTTGCGAACGGGGGATAAAGCCGAAATGGATGCTGACGGGTACTACAGAATTACCGGACGTATCAAGGATCTTTTCAAAACCGATAAGGGAAAATACATTGCCCCCGCACCCATTGAAGAAAAACTTTCTGCCAACACAGATATCGATCAGGTATGTGTGGTGGGCATGGGTATTCCACAACCAATCGCTCTAATTGTGTTGTCACCAGCAGGTAAGGCAAAATCCAAAGAACAAATTATAGAAAGCCTTTCTAAAACACTGACGGAAGTAAACACTAAACTGGAAAATTACGAGAAGCTGGAAACAGGAGTGATTATGCACGAAGCGTGGACTGTTGAAAATAACCTGATGACTCCCACACTAAAAATCCGCAGAACAGATGTGGAGAAAATATACCTACCTCACTATCCAAAATGGTATGCTGAAAAAGCATTGGTAGTCTGGGAGTAGGAAAGCATGACTTTTGTCATATGACAGCGCGTCTGCCTTCAATATCTTTACAGTAAAATTAGAAGGCTATGAAAAAAATACTCCGGTAAAAGATATCATGACGAAGAAAGTACATACAGTGCAATATGACGAATCACTGGATGACGCCCTGGAGATCATTACCAAACACAAAGTACGGCATGTACCCGTTTTGCACGGTAAGCAATTGGTTGGCATCATCAGTAAAACTGATTTGAATCGATTGACATTTAGCGGATTGTTTGACGGAGAAGCCGATCCGGACGAAGCCGTACTGGACATGCTGACCATACGTCAGGTGATGTCGCATAAACCCCGTGTAGTAAAAGATACCACATCAATAAAAGAAGTAGCGCTTACCTTATCTAAAGAAGAATTTCACGCACTGCCGGTTGTGAGTTCTAAAGATGAGAGCAAGTTGGTGGGTATCGTAACCACCACCGATGTAATCAAGTACATGTTGGCGGAGCTAACATAAAAATTCCCGGCAAGCACTCAGACTAACCGGGAATCACTGCAATTTTATTTTACCCGCTGCGAGTAATCCTGATTTTTAGCATTCATAACGGCACCTTTTGTGGCGAGGTTCAGAATGGTTGTGGACACATGGTTGACCCCGCTACTGAATTTCTCATAGTTAACCTCACCATTTATAGCATCCTTATTGAGAAAACTGGAAAACGTCTTTTTAATAAACAAATTGGTTTTGGGATCAATCATCACCGTTAATTGATCACCTTTACGTACACATCGGCTCCGGAAGCTTCAATAACCCCGTTCTTTTCGGCTACAGTTGCTTTATCAAAGAAGTCTATCAGTTGTCCTTTGCTCATGTACGAATAAGCAAGTGAAAGTTCGAGGGCGGATTGTACATACTCCAGATTTTCCTCCTGGGTATTCTGCTGAACCCTTCCACGCACACCGCGCATTTGCTTATCCGTGGTGGTGGCATCCTCTACCTTGGCCTGTAGTTTACCCTCCGCATCAAAACTAAATTCAGTGATCGCATTGGCCTTGGGTTGTCCGTTTACTGTCACATCGGTATGTCTTTTCCAGATGTACTCCATTAGTTTTTCGGTATTAGCATTGTCGGCTTTGCTGACTTGCAAGGCAAGTTGATCTTTATCAATTTGTGCCATTAACGCCAGGCTTCCTGTAAGCACAAAGAATATTATTAATACTATGTTGCGATCATAATTTTATATTGTTTGATTAAGAATAAAAAGGATGATCAATCCTTTTTATTGCACTATAAATGGTTTAAAATTTAAATCCGATTCCCAGCATCACAGAGTTCATAAAGCCATCTTTATAAAAGCTGTTGCTCAAATAGGCCCACTCATATTCCAGATTGAGAAACATATTTTCCTTTACAGAAATCATTCCTCCCAGCGATGCACCGCCATAGAATCCCGCATCATTATCTTCAAGAATGGTGCTGCCACTTGACTTTACATTAAGCCCTGAGAATTGCATACCCAAGGCTCCTTTAATAAAGCCCTTAAATTTTCCATCTCCAAACATGAACTTAGGCGCGTAATAGATTGGCCAGGTGTTACTGTTGGATTCTGCCGTAATGGTAGTCGTTGATCCTCCGATGGTATAGGAATAAGAGCCTTCTTGCCCCACACCGATATACCCAACTGAAAATCCGTGCGCTACTTTTCCTCCGCCCGGGTTGAATTCATATAGTCCATTGATCCGATATCCCGAGGCGCCATCATCCGCATCCTCAATAT
>JAAUQD010000066.1 GCA_012032815.1 Flammeovirgaceae bacterium | reverse complement strand
ATCGGAATCGCTGAGAAAATGTAAAAAATGTGGCACCGTAATGGAAGCCGACTCCCGTTTCGTGTAGCATGGAGGGACTGGGTTATTATCAATCACCCATTGGTGAATTAGAAATAAAATCCCGGAATGAGCACATCACGTCTATATTGTTTCTGAAAGACACGCGTAAAGAGGAATCCATCGCACCCGTCATTGAGCATTGCATTCAGGAACTTGACGAGTATTTTTATAAGGGAAGAAAATTTTTTTCCGTACCCATTTCAACTGATGGTTCAGCGTTTCAACAAAAAGTATGGAACGAACTTGCCCAAATCCCGTACGGATCCACCGCATCATACACCGATATTTCTTTGCGAATTGGTGATCTCAACAGCATTCGCGCAGTTGGACTGGCCAACGGACAAAATCCGATCTCGATCATTGTTCCTTGTCATCGGGTAATCGGAAAAAATGGAGACCTTGTTGGTTATGCAGGCGGCCTGGATAAAAAAGAGTGGCTGTTAGAGCATGAAGGCGTGCTGACCAGGCAATTAAAAATGTTTTGATCCGATTTTAAAATGAAATTTGAAAACTCACTTTCTTTTGCGCGTCAACTTGATAAAAAAGATTCACTTAAGAAATATCGCAAGCAATTCCTGATACCAAAACACAAAGGCAAGCCTTGTATTTATTTTACAGGAAACTCTCTAGGCTTGCAGCCTATCAAGGCTAAAAAAATAATTCTGGAAGAGCTCAAAGACTGGGAAAAATTGGCGGTGGAAGGTCATCTGCAAAGTAAGCGGCCCTGGTTGTACTATCACAAATTCAGCAAAAAGGCGCTGGCTAAGATCACCGGCTCCTTCCCCGAAGAAGTAGTGGCCATGAACCAACTCACGGTGAACCTTCATCTTATGATGGTTTCATTTTACAGACCAACAGCTCAGCGTTATAAAATTTTAATAGAGGCGGGGGCATTTTCGTCTGATCAATACGCGGTGGAATCGCAAGTAAAGTGGCACCGATACAACCCTGACAGCGCCATTATTGAGGTGAAACCCCGTCCAGGCGAATTTACACTTCGGCAAGAGGATATTCTCGAAGAAATCAAAAGCCATGGCGATGAACTTGCTCTCATACTTTTTAGCGGAGTTCAATATTTTACAGGGCAGCTATTTGATTTCAAATCGATTACGGAAGCCGGGCACAAAGCCGGGGCGTATGTGGGTTTTGACCTTGCCCATGCTATTGGAAATGTCCCATTGAATCTACATGAAGATCAGGTTGACTTTGCCGTTTGGTGCGGATATAAATATTTGAACTCCGGACCGGGTGCAGTGGCAGGTGCATTCGTTCACAAACGGCACCACCAATCAAGCCTCCCGCGATTTGCAGGCTGGTGGGGCCATTATGAAAAGGAGCGGTTTCAAATGAAAAAAGGATTTGTTCCTATGCCCGGAGCAGATGGCTGGCAACTTTCTAATTTTCCGGTTCTAAATGGTGCCGCTCAATTAACATCGCTTGATCTCTTTATGGAAGCGGGCACATCTGTGTTACGAAAAAAGAGCGAGCTGCTGACAGCATATCTGTTTTATTTGTTAAAAGAGGCAGACCCTTCTGAACACTCCTATAAAATCATAACGCCATCTGATTCCGCCCAGCGTGGCTGTCAACTTTCCATTATGGTGTGGAGGAATGGCAAGAAAGCTTTCAAAAAAATATCGGAGGCCGGCATTGTAGCTGACTGGCGCGAATCTCAAAACCCTAATAATCCATCGGGAGTAATTCGTGTTGCGCCCGTTCCATTGTACAATACATTTGAAGATGTGTTTAGATTTTCTGAAACGCTTAAAAATTCCTTGTAAGTATTTAGTTTAGAAAAAATATGAACAGTAAAAAACACATCGGTATTGTTGGCGCAGGGTTAGTTGGGTCATTGCTCTCTATTTACTTAGTTAAACGTGGTTATCGGGTTAGCTTGTTTGAACATCGGCCTGACATGCGCAAAAATTTAATTGACGGAGGCCGGTCAATCAATATGGCATTGAGCAATCGGGGAATCAGGGCTCTGGAATTGGTAGGTCTTGCCAACGAGTTGAAAAAAGTAGCCATCGCCATGAATGGCAGGATGATCCATGACATGAATGGTAATCTTTCTTTTCAGCAATACGGAAAGCGAGGCCAATATATCAATTCGATTTCACGGAGTGGACTTAATGTCGTCCTGATGGACGAGGCAGAAAAACTAGGTGTCAAAATTCATTTTAATCACCGATGCACGAATGTGAATTCTAAAGAAGCCACAGCTACATTTATTGTCAACGACAAATTAGTATCCTTTACGTTTGACTATTTAGCCGGGGCTGATGGATCGTTTTCATCGGTACGACAAGCCATACAGCATTCCGGTAACGCTAAATTATCTGAAGATACATTAGCTCATGCTTACAAAGAGCTAACCATTCCCCCGGGGCCTGGCGGATCATTTCAATTGGAAAAGCATGCTCTGCACATTTGGCCGAGGAATAGTTTTATGTTGATTGCCTTGCCGAACCCCGATGGAAATTTTACCTGCACTTTGTTCTACACGCATAAAGGGAAACATTCATTTGACGAATTGAAGGACAAAAATAATATCCACTCGTTTTTTGAGAAAAACTTTCCTGACGCACTGAAATTAATGCCGTATTTGATTGATGATTTCAATAATAATCCAACTTCAACATTAGTTACCATACGATGCTTTCCTTGGGTACTGAATAAAACTTTTCTGATCGGGGATGCGGCACATGGCATCGTTCCATTTTATGGACAAGGCATGAATGCAGGTTTTGAAGATTGTTTTGTATTGAATTCGCTGCTGGATCAGTTTGGCGATGATTGGGAAAAAGTTTTGCCCGAATATGAGAAACTTCGAAAGCCGGATGGCGATGCCATTGCGCAGCTGGCATTGGATAATTTTATTGAGATGCGGGATCATGTTGCAGACGAACAATTTTTACTCCGTAAAAAATTGAAGCCAAACTTCATGAGTTGTATCCTGAAAAGTGGATTCCTCTGTATTCCATGGTCACCTTTCATGAAAACATACGTTATTCAGATGCTCAAACCATTGGCAAGAGGCAAAGAGAAATCATGGATGATGTGATGGATATCTCCAACATTGAAGAAAAGTGGGAATCACTCGACTTTGAACAAATTGTAAATCAACTCCAGAAATCAGGCAGGGATTAGCTGCTTGTACCGTTCGTACCGGCTCAAAATCAGTCGTATATAGTTGATGGGTTCTATGCACTTGCAGTATCCCGCAACAACCCCGGCTTCCCGATAGTACTTTGGCTCTGATTTTTTTGAAAGATAATATTCAACGTTGTTGTCACCATCCCACCGCGTTGGATTACCTCCATATTTTTTGGTTAACTCCCTGGCATCAAGTACATGGGTAAGACCAACATTGTAGGAAGCCAAAACAAATTTAAGTCGTTGATCAGGATCGCTGATCGTTTTCAACCAAACCCCGTCAAGTCTCTTCAATAGTTTTACCCCCGCATTCACACTTTGAACCGGATCGTCACGGTTTGATACTTCATATTCCTCCGCAGCTACCGGCATTAATTGCATCAACCCCCGTGCACCAGCCCAGGATTCTGCGGTGGGATTAAATCGCGATTCCTGATAAACCATAGCCGCCAATAATCGCCAATCCCACCCAATTTTCTCTGCACCCTCTTTAATCAAATCATCATACGGTGATAATTGACTTCCTCCAAACGAAGAAAAATCGCTTTGCATCCGCAGTAATGATGTACGCGGGCTCTCAAAGTAGCGCTGGTAAATCACATTAAATGTAGGCTCTTTCTTTACCGCGACCAGCCAGTCATTTATTTTTTGCTCAAGTAACGGTGCATTTTTGCGGACGCCCCATCCTATTTGCTGACTTACACTCAAAATAGTCTTGATATCAAGGTTTGGATAATAGGCTGCATTAACCTGGGCCATCATCTGATCAGCAACGGTGTAATCAATTTCACCCATAGCTACTTTTTGAATGAGTGATTCGCTTTCTGCAATGCCCGTGTCCAGCACAATATCGATTTCACCGCCAATTTCTTCTGAAAGATGAATTAGCCGCTGCTGCAAACTAGTGCCTTCAATGACGTGCACTTTCTTGCCAATCAGGTCAACGGGATTTTTGATGGAAACACCACCCGAATCCGGTTTCCGCTGAACTAATACCTGATGCGTTAGCAATAGCGGGTCAGAAAATTCAATAAATTCTTTGCGGGCTTTGGTTACGGTGAGTGGAAATGCAATCACATCGACAAGACCTTCATTCAACTGATCGAATGCATGCTCAACACCTGATGCTACTATTATCCGCAACGAAACTCCCAGGTATTCGGCCAATCGGGTAAGCAGTTCGTACTCAAAACCCATGGACCTACCTTTATAGATAAAGTAGCTGATCGAATTATTATCGACAAGTGCATTGATATATCCCCGCTCAACAATCTTGTCGATATCGAATCTACAATTGGTGCCGATGAGAAATCCTGATCAGAACCTCCCCGCGTGCAGGAAAGGAAAATCAGGAGACATAAAACCAATACCCTCTGCATTCGCGGTTGAATTTGGTTAGTTGAAAATACGGAAAGTGCTTGAAAACAAAAAGGGCCGCTTATGCGGCCCTTTTTGAATTATATAAGCTTACTATTAATTAAAGATATAGCGTAAGCTGAATTGCATTTGCCATACATCATCAAGGCTGGCAGATTTTGTAAATGTTTCTGTGAAAGGAACCACATTACCGCTTGAATCAACATTCTTAATATTCAATCTATAACGAGGAACATTAGATGTAACTCCTCTGTAATTTAAAGGTCTTGCCTGAGAAACTACATTTCCAACTCCCCAGCTATCGTTTAGCAAATTCCCAACATTGATTATATCAACACGGAACTGTAAGGTGTTGCGCTTGCCTTTTACATCCATGAAAAAATCCTGTACGAAGCTAAAATCTGCGCGGAATACCCAGGGAATTAATGCTCCATTTCGATCAGCATATCCACCACGGATACCACTTAAATACTCATCCTGTGCGATGAAAGCATCCCAATCCGCAGCTTGTTGAGCAGCCGTGTAAGGTGCTGAAGCTCCTGTTGGAGTATGCGTTTCAAAAAGCATTTCCGATTGATCCCTGGCAACATAGATCAAATCATTAAATCCTCCATCACCATTCATATCGTTCGATGTGATGTAGCTGAACCGACCCTGGTTTCTACCTTCCCAGAAGATACCGATCTGTGAGGCAAATTTACCAGCATATTCTTTTCGGTACCCAAGCGAGACAATAGCGCGATGCCGTTGATCATTCGCTGAATAGTCTAATCTCGGATTGTTTGGATCATTATAAATCGCATTGTTCTGCCATGATCCTCTGGCAATGGAACCCGGATCGATCGTATTTCTTGCATTACCAAAATTATAAGCGGCTGTTGCAAAAAATCCTTTGTCAATTGGCTTCTCAAGTTTTATTGCAAAGGATGAAGAATATCCCCGATCTGTATTTGCTAAAACCTCGGCACTGGTTACCGTTGTAGTTCCGGTGCCACTGACATTAGGCACATTAACGTTCAGACGATTAGACGTCCACCGTGGCCGTCCGTCAGGTCCGGAAAAACTGGTTTGAGCTAATGGTAGGTTGGCATTGAAATACGTCATTCCATTGACATCCTGAGAATAGATGTATTCCAAGGTACCCACCAATCCCCACCAGGGAAGTTTCTTATCAACAGCGATGTTTGATCTCCATGTCTGTGGGAATTTAAAATCCGGATCAGTGGCCGCAATCTCTACAGAGCTTGGTAATGTGGCAGATGAAGGAACATAAGCGGTTGCATCAGGAACAAACGGGCGTGTGGTTGTATTATCAATTGACTCAAAACCTGTCAATACCCCGTTGTTGCCTACTTGATTTGATATCCAGACAAATACAGGACGACCCGTAAATACTCCGGTACCTCCACGAACCTGTAAGGTCTTATCTCCCATCACATCATAGTTAAAACCTAATCTTGGCGAAATCAAAGCTTTAGATTTTGGAAGCTGCTCGGTGTTGATCGTATACGGATTTCCGCTTGGATCGATGAAGGTCATCGCATTCACGTTAGGATTTTCATATCCTGTATCTGAAAATATTGGAATATCCATACGAAGTCCTGCTGTAAGCTTAAGTCCCGCCATTGGCTCAAATTCATCCTGTGCATAAATTCCGGTGTATAAAACTTCGCTCGGCTGAACAGGTTCTGCACCTCCCGGCAATGCTGAATACCTCAACTGGAATCTTCTCAAGGAAATGGGTGAAGCAGTTCGGCCTGGGTTGGCGATGTAATCGTTTGCATCGGTATAAAAATCAGCTAAACTGTTGTAGACGTACACACTTTGCGAACCCGGGAAAAACACATTGGTAAAACTTAAATTCTCAATGTTAATCCCTGCCGTGATGGTATGCGCACCGGCATAGTAGGTGAAGTTATCCTGGAACTGGAATGTCGAGTATTCCAACCTGTTATTAGGCGTAAAGGGTTCAAAACCAAAGTTGGTATAGGTTGTACTACCGTTCTGGATCTCAACTAATGGAAAAAATCTCCCCGTGATCCGCGGTCTTCATTTTGGTAGGTATAACCAATCATTACCTGATTGGAAAACTTATTTCCAAAATTTGAATTCAATTCTAAAATTCCGGAATAAATCTTTTCAAACTGAATGTAGTTGCTGTTTGGAAATTCAGCGCGTTGAGGTTACTTCTCCGGCTACCAAAACCTAATGAACTGCTGTTACTGGTAAGTACATCCCGCTCTGAATTAAGGCTGTTGTACCTCAAGCTTAACTTATGATTCTGGCTAATATTGTAATCCAATTTTACCAGGAATTTATCACTCTTGGTTTCATGGTCATATCCTTCATAAGGACCCGTGACATAGTTAAAATTGGTTGACAAGAAGCTGCTCAAAGCATCAAGATCAGAGGCCAATACGCGGGTCACATTTCCTCCAACAGTTTCACCACCCTGGTTAGACCTGAACTCAGTTCCAGGATCAGTGCGTCTTTCAAATTCGCCATTGGCAAAGAAGAAGAGTTTATTCTTGATAAGCGGACCTCCTACGCGGAAACCCATTTGATTTACATTAAAATTAGCGGTGGTTACGGGTTGCCCATCAGCCATGTCTCCCACGTTTCCCTCATTTCTGAAGTTATAGAAAAGAGATCCGCTGAAATCATTTGTACCACTCCGGGTAACGGCATTGACACCCGCACCCACGAAGCCTGCCTGTCGAACATCAAAAGGAGCAATGTTTACCTGAACCTCCTCAATCGCGTCCAGTGAAATAGGTGTTGAACCTGTTCTACCCCCTGGCTGAGCAGCTAAACCAAAACTGTTGTTAAAAGAGGATCCATCAATCGTAATGTTGTTGAACCGAGCATCCGCTCCTACAAATGATTGTCCAGAAGCTTGTGGAGTTAAACGAGTGAAGTCATTAAAAGAACGGCTGATGGTTGGGAGTGTATTAAGCGTTTGCTTATTGATATTTGTTCCCGCTCCCGTTCTGTCAGAACTAAAAGATCACTACGGTTCGCTGAAACCACAACGGCCTCAAGTTCCGTAGCTTCCTCAGATAGCGCCACATTAATGTTGGTTGCCGATCCGAGACTTAGATACACATCGTTATAAACAGCTTCCTTGTAGCCTACAAAAGAGACTTTAATGGTATAAGGACCCCCGATTCTCATCCCCTGTATGGTAAACCGGCCATCCGTCAAGCTTATGGTTCCGTAGGTTGTTCCGGATGGGGTGTGTGTAGCAACAACATTTGCCCCAGGCAATCCGGATCCATCCTGATCCGTAATTTTACCGCTCAAGGCGGCATTGGTTACACCTTGTCCGAGTAAGAAGGACGTGGTCGCGACCATCAGTGTAGCAGTCAGTAGTAAAATTCTCCTCATAAATTTTTTTTTAAGTGGTTGGAATATTTTAATCGGCCAAAAATATCTTTTTTATCCAATTAAAAGACTGAACGATAATCGAATTCTTGTAAACAAATTGTAAACAAATTGTAAACAACTGAACCGCTTGTACTTCAGCGCTTTTGGCTTAAGTGAAAAAGCAATACTTCTCCGGGTATAACACCCTGAATCTCTCGGTGCGGGTGGTACTGATTAAGGGAAGACGATCTGGCTGAACGCTAGCGATCAGTCATTTCTTCAATGAGCCTGCCCACGCAACAATGCCCTGCTTTTGTTCAGGAGTGAGTTTTGCATTTCTATGCACAATCAGATAGCTGGGCAGCGGCATTTCATCGTCCCCTACCATCTCTTCAATTTCCTCAAATTTATGCTTTGCTTTCTTTTCCGGATAGGTCAAAAATTCTGAAAAATTCAGATGTCCTTTTCCATGCTTTATATGATCCTGAAGCCACCAGCCAATAGGCTGAATATTGGAATACCAGGGATACCGTGTATTGTTACTGTGACAATCATAACACGACTCTTTTAACACACTAACCATTTCGGCAGATGACACATACTGCTTTTCAAATTCCAACGTGGTAGTATCATCACCTACATTTCTTTCAGGCCTTACAAATTGAATAACAATCAAAACGAACAAGAGGCCATAGAGGATTTTCTTAATCATGTTATAAATTTTTTAGATTTCAAAGATGCGATTTTTTCGGATTAAATTTCTGTCGAAGAATTTCCTACCTCAATACCAGTAATTTTTTCTTTCTGCTTTCTGATCCTACCTGCAGTTGGATTATGTAAAACCCTGACAAACCTTCATTTAAATGAAGCCCGTAAGAATAATCACCGGCTGCCTTTTGGCCAAGGTGATCATTTAAGAGAACTCGGCCCAATGGATCGAAAACCGTTACATAAACATTTGATGAGGACGCCACCTGATAGTCTATGGACACGCGTTGCTTTGCGGGATTTGGATATACGTTAAAATTATAACTTCCTCCGTACGGTACTTCTGCCGCTAATGGTTCTTCCTGAATTGCCATATAATTGATAGCCCAGCCCCAGCCTGTAATAAAAGTATTTGAAAAAAGTTTGAATCGAATCAACAACGTATCACCTACAGCAAACTTGTCGGTTAAATTGATCTCGTGGTGTTTAAACATCGAGACAGTGATCAATCCATTATTAAACGCGCTAATCCAATCGGAACTGAAACCAGCATCATATCCATCGGCAAGTGCTATCCAATCCAATCCGTTTCTGGTCGCTTCCACAACAACAAAATCTTTGAAGCCGGACGTGCCAAATGCTGCTCCCGGATCCCCGGGCTCTACAATAGCTATATCATCATACTGAAGTAAGGGGAGTACATCCGAGATAATAACAGGATGACGTATTAATACTGATGATTCTGAATTATTCAGATAAGATGGGGTGTCTGTAATGCTTTCCTCCCATTCGAGCCCTCCAGGTTCTGAATAGAAAATCCTTCCAAAATAAAATCTGAAGGAGTCTCAAGGTAGGAAGAATATGTAGTTACGCTGCTTAGCAGATTCAATTTCTCTACTGAATAGATCGAAGAATGGTAAGCCGCTGTACCAATATAGCCTATCAATTTAATTTCTTTAAGACCCGGACTTATGTTTTCTATAGTAGTAATTATTTCAGATGGAGAAACATTCATAAGCGTCTTCACCAAAGTGGTGCCTGAATAAATTTCAATTCTATCGAAAGAATTTTCTGTTTCAAGCCTGAGAACCAGATCATTTCCGGGAGACGTACCATAGTCAAGAATTTCAGGTATTTCCACAATTGATTGTTCTTCCTCCAGTGTGGCGGTCCATATTCCCCGACCGTGAGTGGCAATAACGATTTGATCATCCTGGGCCTTAAGATCCCAAACCGAAACATTAGGAAAGTCATCCAGCAAAGTCCAGGAAACTCCGTTGTCCAATGATTCTACAATTCCAATTTCAGTTCCTGCCCAAATGATATCGGGGTTGTCCGGGCGAACGTACAGGCAATAAACCGCAACATCCGGGAAGCCATTGGTACTTGAACTGCCGGTTCCGAAGCCTGAAATATCTTCCCATGAATTTCCCAGATCGGTGGTTCGAAGAACTTTTGGTTTTCCGGAAAATGAGAAAAGTGCATAGGCGGTATTTTCCTGAAGAGGGTGGCTGGCTAACTTGGTTATTCCTCCCATTGTCACTGTGGTATAATTTGTAGCCGGTGCAAACGAAATACCTGCATCGGTGGAAACATGAAGATTCCTGACAGAATTGGTCATTCCGCTTCCGGCCCACACGATATTGGCGTTCGCCCTCGAAACTTCAACATCCATGAGTGATGACGCGCCTCCCCAAAGATTGGTAATGGGTGTCAGTGCCCATGTGCCTCCAAAATTCATTGACTTGAATACGCCTGATGATGACAGGGTATATAACACATCCGGATTATCCTTCGAATTTGCCAATTTGGAAATAAAAGGATGTGAGCCCGATAAGCCCGATGTGGCAACAAACCATGTGTTTCCTCCGTCAAGCGATCGTCTGAAATTATTTCCCTGTGAACCGCCAATAATTTTGTTGGCTTCGAGATTATGCCAAATAACTTCAAACCCATCTCCACCAAAACTGTTTTGGTAATTGGTATTTGGATTTGCTGTTACACCCAAAGGTGACCTCCATGTTCCGTTGTCCTGAGTGCCCCCTATATATTCATCAAAATCCGGTTTTTTATCGGCACCATAAAATTGTGTGGTGTTGTAGGTCAGCCCTCGCATGGACCAATCACCCTGATTTATTCCGGGTGTAGCCGAAGTATTCGAAACAAAAATTCCCCCATCATTAGCCACCAATATTTTATACGTTGATCCTGACATGGGCACCATGACCATGTTGTGCTGATCGGGGTGCATGTCGGCTCCATAATTGATAAATCGATTCTTACTGTCAAACGAACCATAGGCATCTGATGAAGTCAGCGTAGTGGCATTTAACTTTTCGGTAACGGAAGAGATCACACTGAATTTTGAATCGACAATATCGCCTGGCCATATTTTACCATCTGCCAGCACAGGCCAAAAGAAATACATGTTCTGAAAAACATGGCCACCTGAGGTTGCGATACTTGTATTTGGATTTGCGGCATCATAGTTTACATTATTGATATAAAGATATTCCCTGCTTTGCTCTGTTGGAGAGCCGGTAGTATTGCTTAATAGTAAATTGAATTCTCCATTTCGATCCTGATCCCGAAATGAAACCATCAACTGGAGATTGTTAGTTACATCCCAAACTTCAAACGGTACCGTTATGTAATCTGCATAATTATAGCTTGCATCAGGAACCCCTGAGGTAGCGTCAACAGGCAGCACTAAAAACCGATGAGCTTTTTGTGATTTACCCGCTCCAAACCTGACTTCAACAGAAATGGAATTTGCTGAAGGACCAACAGAAAAGAATCCATGTGTTGCGCTTGCGAAGGGGACGAAGTCAATGAAATTTTCCGTTCCACTTTCTACAAGGTTGTAAGTCGATATGGGCGATGACCCCGATGTAAGCTCAGTTCGAAAAAGATTTACTCCGCCAAAATAAACTCTGTTTTCATTAAATGGATCACAGGATACTGTATTATCATACCAGCCCTGTCCGCCCAGAAAGTCAACGGATGTGCTGTTAAACGTAACATCAACTACATCCCAGCTGGCACCGGCATCATTTGACGTATACAAGTCAGAATCGTTGCCGGATAATGTTCCTTCCGCTGAAGCAAACAGCCGATCCGGATTGACCGGTGATATGTCAATCTCAATTCTTCCGTTCACACTCATCCCCGTATTGGATAATTGCCATGTTGCACCTGCATCAATTGATTTGATTACACCAACATTCGATTGAGCCGCATACTGAATAGAAAAATTTCCAGGTCTTGCGATAAGATCCTGAATCAGCGGGCGGGTTGAAACCTGAGTCCATAAATTTCCTCCATTCGTACTTTTAAAAAGGCCGGAGTTCGAAGCCGCCACGACTACATCTGAATTAGCCGGATCGATTATAATTCGATTGATATCACCAAAAGAAACCGTTGTGGTCAGATGCACCCATGTCAATCCCCGATCGGTTGATTTAAAAATTCCATTGCCGCTTACGTTGTCTAAGTTTCCAAATCCTTCACCGGTTCCCATATAGATGATGTTGTGATCGGATTCAGACATGGTCAATACGGTAGTTGCTAAATTGGATAGGTCTGGTGTAATGAGGCTCCATGCAAGCCCTCCATTAGTTGTTTTCCAAACTCCACCCGAAGCAGAGCCGGCAAACCAGGTGTTCTTACCCGGGTCATCCGGATCTACAATGAGTCCGCGCGTTCGACCCGGAACATTATTGGGTCCGCGCGAAATGAACTCTATTACACCATTGGTTTGAGTCCTTGCCTGGTTTGTTTTCTTAGCCTGTGCGGCTGTTTTAGCAGACTGAACTTCACGAACCAGAAATCCGGGGGTGTAATCTGGCCCGGAGGCGCCATCCGGAGTTCTGATGCTCCGATGAAATAACCTGAATTCTTCAGGGCCATTGAATCGCTGGCAAACTTCCTGCTCAGAATAAGATGCTTCCTGATCGAACTCTCCCGGTATGAATACCAGGCAGCAGACTGCAAAAATACGGATAGCAGTAATCCCTTCTTATTCATTACTCTTACCAATTTGAATCAGTTTAATGTACGTTGATGGATCTTCATTCTCCTTTGCTATTCCAGGTAAGTCCTGTAACTCTAGTTGTTGCTTACTATGCCATCTTACATACCCTGGTCTGAAAATTTTTTCTACCACAACTTGCCCGTGTGTAACATCAATAACCACAAACCGCAAGGTGCCATTTATTGTACTTTGGGAGGTGTTTTGAACACACAGCAAAAATTCTCCGGTCTCGTTAAGAAATGATTCAAAATTATCACCCAGCCGCTCTTTGGAAATCTCCGCTGCTGTTTCAGCAGAACTGCTCATTGAAGATTTACACCCACCAAAAATGAGTAAACATGGAATTAACCAGAATAAAGCACGATTTCTTAATGTGGAAATAAAAATCATAGTTTTAATGAGAATGTAATTTTAGTCTTTTTTTCCAAGACCAACTCAGCTACCGTTGTGTATCCATTTATGGAATTAACTGGTAACCCTATGCTTTTTATATAAATCGAGTTTAATACTATCTTTGTAAAACCTTTATTCCAGCGTGTGATACAAAAATTTTTTCCACTGGATAAAAATTACATTCTTGAGGAAGCGCAGTTTTCCATACGCCATTCCCTGCTCCATATCTTACTAGATAAAACCAAACAGGCCTACCTACAACGCTACAATCCATTGGGCATCGAAGACGCACTATCCCTGCGAATAAAAAAATACAAACCCAATTCTTTGACCAGCCTCTTCGCGCTGTACAAAAACATGGCTGCTATTTACAGATACCGGTTTGGAAAAAATCAATTGGAATTTCTTTGGGATGGGTCAGACCATACTATAAAGTATCAGGACGAATGGGCCGAATGTTTTTGCGCATGGATTGATGTTTTTTGTGAAAACGATCTATTTATCCGTGCAGTCCTCGATGTCACTGTCTTCGAAATTGAAAATCAAAAGGCACAACTGGCAGAAAACAGAATGAACAATTTCATGCTTCAATATTTTGAATTGCGTATTCAGAAAAAGCACGGAATAGTTGAGGTACCTGCGGCCTGATTCACAATATTTCTCCCTCTTTTTTGATTTGATGGAATTAGTATATTTGTTATC
>JAAUQD010000065.1 GCA_012032815.1 Flammeovirgaceae bacterium | reverse complement strand
CAATACGTATCGGATATTGAATATTTTGATTTACTTTGTATTTCAAAGTACTTTGAATATGAAAAATGAAGACTATTCCAAAGATTTAGCTTCCATCAGGAATCTCATGGAGCGATCCGTTAAAGTCATATCGCTCAGTGGGTTATCAGGAATTTTATCAGGTATCTATGCCATTGCCGGAGCTGCTGCAGCATTCTGGATGGCGGACTTTACCTTATCCTCAATCCTGGATAATCATACCCTCGTGATCGAAAATCTGGAGGTTAGCGAGCTTTTTACTATAGCCTTTTTAGTCCTTACTGCTTCCATTTTTTCCGGGTTGTATCTCAGCCACAGGAAAGCAAAACAGCATAATCAAAAGTTGTGGAACCAAACCAGCCGACATCTAATCATCAACTTGTCCATTCCATTGATCGTAGGTGGACTGTTCATATTAATCCTGACATATAACGGGCAGGTAAATTTACTAGCACCCTCCTGCCTTATCTTTTATGGCCTTGCCTTGATTAATGCGAGCTCCAACACCTATACAGAAGTTCGGTACCTGGGTTTTTCTGAAATCGCATTGGGATTATTCGCAACGCTCCTCCCCGGTTTGGGCCTTCTATTGTGGACCATCGGTTTTGGCATTCTTCACATTATTTATGGAGCAGTTTTGTATCGCAAGTATGACCGATCGAAATAATGATTGCTGCATTCAAATCACTCTGATCTTGAAAATCTATAAAAAATAAAATTATGACAGTTGTAACAAAAAGATTAATCCGATGGGCTGGTTTTGTAGCCTGTGTATTGATGATTCCTTTTATCGCCATGCAATTTTCGGATGAAGTGAAGTGGAGTCTGACGGACTTTATATTAATGGGTACCCTGATCTTCAGCTTTGGTGTTGTATTTGAACTAATCGGACGAAAATCTAAAAATACGCTTTATCGCATCGCTTTTGGATTAGGGTTAGTCGGTGCTTTCCTTCTGTTTTGGGTTAATGGTGCCGTAGGAATAATTGGAAATGAAGGCCAGGATGCCAACTTGCTTTATGTCGCTGTTTTTGCAGTTGGCCTGATCGGCTCTCTAATATCAGGTTTCAAACCAAAAGGTATGTCCAATACTCTTTATACTGCGGCCGTTGTTCAAATGTTGGTTCCTATAATCGCTTTGATTGTCTGGCCACCCCCCGCCATTTCCTGGTCTCCGGGGATTTTACGTGTATTTCTGTTAAATGCATTTTTCGCATCTCTTTTTGCAGCCTCCGCTATATTATTCAGACGTTCAGTTAATGAGGAAAATTTCATTCCACAATTGTAATAGAACCATCATAACTGGAATTACCAATATGGCATTTAAACGGATGAGATAGCTTTGAAAAATCCATTTAATCATTTAGATAAGATTCTTGAACACCGGCTACGGCTGCAGATTATGTCTGTATTAGTGGCCAATCAATTCTATGATTATAATTCTTTAAAAGAGTTGCTGGAAATAACGGATGGCAACCTGGCATCCAACCTAAAAACACTTGAGCGTGAAAAATACATAACCGTATCAAAATCATTTATGGATAGAAAGCCACTTACTAAATACAAAATAACCGACAAAGGGCGTACAGCATTTAATAACCACATCGATGCGATGGAGGCTCTCGTCAGCCTGCAGAAACAATTGAACAACTAAATAATCTTGATATGAACTCCTCTAACGATCACTCCTCCCTCTCCATCTTCGACCGGTTTAATAACTGGATCGAAGAATCAATTACCGTAAAACTGGGATCAATCGGATTTCTCGTATTGATCTTGTTGATACCCACAGCCTGGATTTATGATTTGATCAATGAGCGGCAACAACGATCGGAAGAAGTCATTCAGGAAATTGGTGCGAAGTGGTCAGGCGATCAAACACTGTCCGGACCAGTCTTAGTTGTTCCATACCTCAAGCAAACAACCATCGACAAGGGAAAGGATGGAATTGAAGTTCAGGAACATGTGGAGCACGCTTATTTTTTACCCGAACAACTCATCATTAATGGTACGGTCGAACCAAAAATTCTCCACAGAGGAATTTTTGATGCCGTAGTCTATGAATCAAAGCTCTCCATACAGTCACAATTCATCGAACCGAATTTCAGCACACTAAAAATTGAAAGCAAGAATGTTCAGTGGCAGGACGCCTACATAGTCCTGGGTATCACTGATTTGAGAGGGATCAGCGATAATCCAATAATTAATGTTGACGATAGTGCCCTGCTTGCCGAGCCGTCCAATAAAATTGGGATTTCCGTCAATAAGCATCCTGATTTTTCAGGCACATCGGTTCTTTCATCATCCGGGATTGTGGCTAAACTTAATCTGGAATCTAAAGAAAGTTTTAAGGGGAACTTCAACTTTAATCTCAACTTAAAGGGAAGCGATCGATTTGATTTTGTGCCAGCAGGCAAAAACACATTAGTAACTGTTTCCGGACCGTGGACTAACCCAAGTTTTGATGGAGAGTTTATTCCTGAAACACGGGAAATCACAAAAGATGGATTTACGGCAAGCTGGAAAATATTGCATTTCAACAGACCCTTTTCCCAACAGTGGACAGAAGATGATGTAAACCTGAGTGGTGCAAATTTTGGAGTTAAATTACTGGTTCCTGTTGACCAGTATCAAAAAAGTATCCGCACCTCCAAATACGGTGTGCTCATTATTATCCTCACGTTTATTTCACTCTTTCTTGTTGAGGTAACTCAAAAATTAAGAATTCATCCTTTTCAATACATATTAATTGGCGTAGCGCTCATAGTCTACTATTCATTATTGCTGAGTATATCTGAGCAGCTCGGCTACAATGTCTCTTATTTTATTTCATCAGCCGCAACGATTCTTTTAATCAGTCTCTATTCACTATCCTTTCTAAGGAAAATGAAGTTGACCGTTTTATTATCCATTCTGCTGGCCATATTTTATTCATTCATTTTTGTAATTATCCAAATGCAGGATTATTCATTATTGATTGGAAGCATCGGCTTATTCCTTATCGTTGGGGTGTTGATGTTTTTCAGCCGGAAGATTGCGTGGTATAAGGGCTTACCCGGTTGATTAACCTCAGTTATTGAAGGATTAATATTATTTTGCAACACTTTTAAGAAGAATGGAGCTTTATAAAAAATATCCGGTCAAGATTACCAACTCACTCGGTGGCAAAAAGGAAGAATTCAAACCCATTAAACCTCCATTTGTGGGACTTTATTCCTGCGGGCCTACCGTGTATAATGAAGTTCATTTAGGAAACCTCAGAACCTTTACGGCTTTTGATATTGTCTATCGGTATCTGACTTTTATCGGTTATAAAGTGCGGTATGTCAGAAATATTACGGATGCTGGACACCTCACCAACGATGCCGGGCAAGGTGTTGATCGTATTGAAGAACGGGCAAAACTGGAGCAACTGGAACCCATGGAAGTGGTTCAGAAATATACCGTAGGCTTTCATGAAGTCTGTCGGATTTTTAACATCATTCCTCCCAGCATAGAACCAACCGCCACGGGCCATATTGTAGAGCAGATAGAAATGGTGAAGCAAATTATTGCAAATGGTTTCGCGTACGAAAAAAATGGATCCGTATACTTTGATGTACGCAAGTTCATGGAGAAACATGAATACGGGGTATTGAGTGGACGAAACATTGATGAACTGATGGAAGGATCACGGGAACTGAACCGGCAGGATGAAAAGAAAAATCCGGTTGACTTCGCCATTTGGAAAGGTGTTTCAGAAAACCATATTCAACGATGGCCATCGCCCTGGGGCGAAGGAATCCCGGGCTGGCATTTGGAATGCTCCGTGATGGGCACAAAATATTTGGGAAAAGAATTTGATATCCACGGTGGCGGGATGGATTTAAAATTTCCACACCATGAATGTGAGATGGCGCAAAACATTGGCGCGTATGGAACACCCGCTGTAAAATACTGGATGCATTCAAACATGCTCACGGTAAACGGGCAGAAGATGAGTAAATCGCTCGGCAATTCTTTTTTACCAAGAGAATTGTTTACAGGAAACCATCCCCTACTTGAACGAGGCTTCACGCCAATGACTGTGCGGTTTTTTATGTTGCAATCTCATTACGCCAGTACCCTTGACTTTTCCAATGAAGCCCTGGTGGCTGCGGAGAAAGGTTTTAAAAAGCTAATGCAAGCCTGCGCGACCATTAAAAACATGGAACATCCGGGTGGCAAAGCTGAAAACCCTGAACTTGACAAGACCATTCTTGAGCTTAATTCGGAATGTTTTATCACCATGAGTGATGACTTCAATACCGCGAAGACTCTGGCTGTTCTTTTTGAAATGGTAAACCGGATTAATGATTTCAAAAGCGGCAATTCTTCCGTTAAGTCTATTTCAGAATCCAATTTTAAGGAATTTAAAGAAACGTTTCTTGGTTTTGTGAAGGATGTCCTTGGCTTGCAAGAGGAAACTTCACAATCCGATAATCTTGTTAAAGGCGTGATTGAATTATTAATTGAACTCCGGAAAAAGGCACGTACTGATAAAAACTTTGCTTTGTCCGATAGGATCAGAGATGATTTAAAAGCACTGGGCGTTCAATTAAAAGATGGTAAAGATGGAGACATTGATTTTACGATCGATTAAACAAAGCCTTGCTTAAAAAAATCTTCATATTGCCGATTCGCTTTTACCAGCTAAGCATCTCTCCATTATTGGGAGCACATTGTCGGCATACACCTACATGTTCACACTATACGATTGAAGCCATCAATGAATGGGGCGTGATTAAGGGAATGATTCTTGGCTTTAAAAGAATTGCCAGGTGTCATCCTTGGGGTACCAGTGGGTATGACCCTGTTCCAAAGAAAGAGAAATAGTAAAATACCCACCATCACCATTCTAAAAAATTATCTACCCTATAAACCCTTTTTGATAAATTTTTGATCTAAAAAAAGTTAGATTGAGCAACGATAAATTTTTTCGATGTCAAATCTACAAATCAAGAAGAAACCAGAAAAATACGATGTATGTATTGTGGGTTCTGGTGCCGGAGGTGGCATGGCTGCCTACATGTTAGCCAATGCGGGTGTGAAAGTTCTCATACTGGAAGCAGGCCCCATGTACGATCCTGCAAAAAATGTAACGCAACTAAAATGGCCTTGGGAATCACCTCGAAGGGGAGCCAGTTCAAAATTCAGAAACTTCGGTGACTTCGATGCTGCCTATGGTGGTTGGCAACTTGATGGTGAGCCATACACACATAAGGACAATACAAAATTTGATTGGTTCCGATCAAGAATGCTTGGAGGACGAACAAATCACTGGGGCCGTATTTCGCTTCGCTTTGGACCTAAAGACTTCAAGAGAAAAAATATTGACGGACTTGGCGATAATTGGCCCATTGGATATGATGATGTTGCCCCCTATTATGATCGGGTGGATCAACTGATTGGAATTTTTGGATCGCAGGAAAATATTCCAAATGAACCTGATGGCATATTCCTTCCCCCTCCAAAACCACGACTTCATGAATTGTTTATCAAGGATGCAGGTACAGCACTAAATATACCCGTTATCCCGTCAAGACTTTCAATTCTTACACGTCCCCTGCCCACCAACAATAAACGCGGTGCATGCTTCTACTGCAATCAATGTAATCGGGGCTGCACCGTGTACGGAGATTTTTCATCTTCATCCGTATTGGTAAAACCAGCTATTGAAACCGGAAACGTAACCGTAGTTGCAAATGCGATGGCACGTGAAGTCATCACCGACAATCAGGGATTGGCTGCGGGTATCTCTTACCTGGATAAAAATGATGGAGTGGAATATGAAGTTAGTGCAAGGGTTGTTGTGTTGGCTGCAAGTGCTTGTGAATCAGCGCGTCTGTTGCTTAATTCTAAATCATTAAATCACCCCAATGGGTTGGCCAACTCGAGCAACATTGTAGGAAAATATTTGCACGATTCAACAGGTGCTTCTATGGGTGGATTCTTACCTCAACTCGTTGGACGTAAACGATACAATGAAGATGGCGTAGGTGGAATGCACGTGTATACACCCTGGTGGCTTGACAATAAAAACCTTGACTTTCCCAGAGGCTATCACATCGAATATTGGGGTGGCATGGGCATGCCGGGCTACGGTCATGGATTCGGAATGCAGCATAGCAATGGAAAGTATCCGGACAAGAATGGAAAGATGAAACCGGCCGGTGGTTATGGGGCTTCACTAAAAGAGGATCATCGTCATTTCTATGGTGCATATTTCGGAATGGCTGGACGAGGTGAAGCGATTGCACGTGAAGATAATTATTGTGAAATAGACCCTACTACCGTTGATAAATTTGGTATTCCGGTTTTACGATTCCATTATAAATGGAGCGACCATGAAATTCTTCAGGCAAAGCACATGAAAGAAACATTTGAGGAAATGATTCACAAAATGAATGGTGTAGTTACCTGGGGTAAATCAAGTGCTGAAAATAACTGGGGATTGGAAGCTCCGGGAAGAATTATCCATGAAGTGGGAACAACCCGAATGGGTGATGACAGAAAGAAGTCGGTACTGAACAAGTACAATCAGTCACATGATTGCAAAAATCTTTTTGTAGTGGATGGTGGAGCGTTTGTGTCACAAGCTGACAAAAATCCGACATGGACAATTTTGGCGCTGTCCATGAGAGCATCAGAATACATTATGGAGGAAATGAAAAACAGAATATTTAGACACAACTACTATGGACAGGAGAAAATATTTAAAAACACTAGCGGTTGGTACTTTAGCAGCTACCGCAATTCTTGAAGCCTGCGATACGAAACAAACAGTAATTGAAAAAGGCCCTTCAGTTCCCCCACTCGATCGCACTCCACAAGAACTGGAACACTACAATAAACTCATGGCTGAGAAGTTCTTTGATGAGCATGAGATGAAAACAATTTCCACCCTTTCTGATATCATCATTCCGCGTGATGAGATTTCAGGAAGTGCCACCGATGCGAAAGTTCCGGATTTCATTGAGTTTATTGTAAAAGACATGCCCGGTCATCAAATTCCAATGCGAGGTGGTCTTAAGTGGCTTGATGTTCAATGCATGAAGCGGTTTAAAAAAACGTTTGTCGATTGTACACCAGCGCAACAAATTGAAATGATTGATGAAATCGCTTTTCCGGAACAAGCCAAGCCGGAGATGCAACAAGGTGTGGCCTTTTTTAATTTAATGCGAGATCTCACAGCCACCGGTTTTTATACCAGCGAAATCGGCATTAAAGACCTGGGCTATATGGGCAACAGACCCAATCAATGGGACGGGGTACCGCAGGATGTGTTGGATCAATATGGAGTAAAATATGATCAACGAACACTTGAAATTTCTGTGAAGTACAATACCTGAAATTGATTAGTTTTATATAAATCTAAATAGCATGAGTCAAGCAAGAAGATCGCGCAGAGCGTTCATTAAGAAAGCGGGAGCTGCAGCCGCAGCATTTACAATCTTGCCAAGGTTTGTCCTTGGTGGAAACGGTTTTATCGCACCTAGTGACACCCTGTACATCGCGGGTATTGGAGCCGGTGGCAAAGGCCAAAGTGATCTTACCGGATTTGCGGGATCACCCGATGGTAAAACGGTGGGTAGTCCAAATGCTAAAATTGTTTTTCTATGTGATGTCGATGAAAAAATGGCTAAGAAGTCAATGGAGAATTTTCCAAAAGCAAAATTCTATAAAGATTTCAGAGTCATGCTTGATAAAGAGGGAAAAGGGATTGATGCTGTTTCAGTTTCAACACCTGATCACACTCACGCTACTGCTGCAATGGCCGCTATGGTTCGCGGCAAGCATGTCTATGTTCAAAAGCCGTTAACACATTCCATTTATGAAGCTCGAATGTTAACGGAAGCAGCCGCTAAATATAAAGTCGTTACACAAATGGGTAACCAGCATGCTTCGGATGAACCGGTGAGATTAATTCGCGAATGGATAGACGCAGATTTAATTGGAGATGTATTTAGTGTAAAGACATGGACAAACCGTCCGGTATGGCCACAAGGAGTTCCATCACCGACTGGAAAACACGAGATACCCGCTGAACTGAGTTGGGATCTATGGTTAGGTCCAGCACCCAACGCAGAATATAACCCTGCCTACCACCCCTTTAACTGGCGCGGATGGTGGCAATACGGAACGGGAGCGCTTGGTGATATGGCATGTCATATTATGGATCCTGTTTTCAAATCTTTGCCGATTGATTTTCCTACTGAAGTAGAATGCAGCACAACGACAGTATGGAAAGGATTTTTTGACGAAGCGTATTATCCAGAGAGTTGTCCCGCATCCTCTATTATTCATATTAAGTTTCCTCGCAAGGATGGAAAAGGTGATGTGAAGTTGACCTGGATGGATGGTGGCATCTTACCCGAACGACCAGAGGAACTTCTTCCAGATGAAAAAGCAGGTGATTGGAACGGTGGATTTATTTTTGAAGGCACAAAGGGAAAGATTGCCGGCAACTACCTAACTCCTCCTACCCTTTTGCCTACCAAAAGAATGAACGAAGTGACGTTGCCTCCGAAGACACTAGCACGTGTACCCGAAGGCCATTATGTTCAATGGGTAAATGCATGTTTAAAAGGGTATGGAAAAGCCGAATTGAGTTCACCATTCAGTTATGCGGGTCCGTTTACGGAAGCTGTACTTATGGGAAACCTTGCACTACGAAGCTTCCAACTAAGAAAGTATTCAACCGATGGAAAAGACTGGTCATACCCTGGAAGAAAAAACTCTTGTGGGATGCAAAGAACATGAAGATCACCAATTTTGATGAAGCCAATGCCTTTGTCAAAAGAGATTATCGGAATGGATGGACTTTGTAGGCAAGGCTTAATGCCGGTAATATGTTTTACTAACGATTCGCCATCCTTCCTCAAACTTATAAAGAACCAGATAATCGGTAAACGTTTTCTTGTTTTCCTTATATAGTTCGAGTTTAACAACCGCTGCATTTCCTGTTACATCAACAGAAATAAATTTTCCCATTGTTGGAGGCTGGGCGGGTTTGCCGGATTGAGATCTTGCCTTTTCAATAGAAGCAATCCATTCCTCAATGGGCAAAGGCTTGACCTCATTGTCAGTCAGACGCAACATAGAAAAGGTTGGGTGGAATCCTTCCCTGATATCATCAATGGAACCATTATTATGAATTCCTCCAACATACGATTTGTTAATAACAGCCTTGATCGCATCTTCTTCCAACTGGGCAAATGAAGTAACCGACAGACTAAGAATGAATAGTACAACAATTATTCGCTTCATGTTTTGATAAATGGTTAATAAACAAATATCGCTTTTTATCTGACTATAAAGTTATCCAACATTAATCTTAAATTTGTGGATTGGCCTGACCACAAATGCTTAAAATAGATTCACACACGCACATCATTCCAAAGAATATGCCCAATTGGACTGAGAAATTCGGGTATGGCGATTTCATTTATCTGCAACATCATAAAAAAGGATTTGCAAAGATGATGAAGGGCAATCAGTTTTTCAGGGAGATCAAAGAGAATTGCTGGAACCCTAAGTTACGTATAGAGGAGTATGCTCAATTCAATACGCAAGTTCAGGTTGTCTGTACGATCCCCGTTATGTTCTCCTATTGGGCAAAGCCGTTGGATTGTCTCGACCTTTCAAAATTCCTCAATGATGACATCAGTTCGTTGGTCAGCAAACATCCAAAAAACTACATTGGCCTAGGCACTATCCCGATGCAGGACACTGAACTTGCTGTAAAAGAGTTGGAACGATTAAAGAAAAATGGTCTTGTTGGTATTCAAATCGGATCCAACATTAATGATGAAAACTTAAATGAAGAACGGTTCTTCCCCATCTTTGAAGCGTGTGCCGAATTAGGGTTAGCCGTATTTGTACATCCCTGGAACATGATGGGAATGAAAAACATGCAACGCTACTGGCTTCCCTGGTTAGTGGGCATGCCGGCAGAAACTTCCAGAGCTATGGCTTCCATGATTTTTGGTGGTGTTTTGGAAAAGCTTCCAAACCTGCGTGTCAATTTTGCCCATGCGGGTGGATCCTTTTTGGCTACGATAGGTCGGATTGAACATGGTTTTAATTGTCGACCTGATTTGGTTGCTATAGACAACAACATCAATCCGAGAAACTATCTGGGAAAATTTTGGGTTGACTGCATAACTCATGATGGGCTTATGCTTGAATACGTTTTGAAATTACAGGGGTCAAAAAAAGTAACGCTGGGATCTGATTACCCGTTTCCTTTAGGAGATTTGGAAATTGGCAAGTTTATTGAAGATATGAACCTTGAAAAGTCAACGGTGGAAGATATTTTTGCAAACTCAACGCTGGAATGGCTTGGACTTACAAGAGAACAATTTATCCAATAGACGTGAGTAAATTCTTATTCTTCAGCATGCTGGTTCTACATACCACTGCATTTTCTCAAACCAAGATACCAACCGATTATGAGTTGCAGCAGCAGGCCGCCTACGATCGTATGATCGGTATGGCTATTGACTCGGCAGTTTACTTTATTGATCATGGAAAATATAGTCAGGCGGAAGAACAATTATCGTTTATCCTAAAGAACAGCAGAAGTGTCCCTTCAGATGTAGTTTTTTACTTTGGAAAAAATTCATTTTACCTAAACAAATACAGTCAAAGCGTGGACTGGCTTAATAAATACATTCAACTGAAAGGTTCAAGCGGACAATTTTATGGAGAATCAATTAAACTATTAAAACAGGCAGAATCAGAAATACTCGTACAGAATCAGACCGCCAAGCCGGTTCAGCGTGATATCCTATCAAGAGATTATGATATCGATTGTGGCCCCGCAGGAAAGGTCACGTGCCCTATATGTAAAGGAACCACAGTAGTCATTAAAAAAGGATATATAGAGAGCACATATAAGACTTGCCAGTATTGCAATGAACACGGGCAGCTCACTTGCCAGGAATACAACCTGCTGATACGCGGTGAGCTACAACCTGTACGTTAATCAAACACTACTACCTGTTTTGGACTCTTTTTAGAGAATGAATAAATTTGCAAAGATTTTATAGTATGGCTCTGCACAATCGCATAAATAGCAAGATTCTAAAGGAGAAGTTATTGCAACTTCAGGAGGAGCGCGCAACACTTTCTTTTTATAAGTATCATTCCATTGAGCAGCCGGGGCAGTTTCGTGATGAATTGTACAAAGCGATGGACGACCTTGGAGTTATGGGTAGGATCTATATTGCTCATGAGGGGATCAATGCACAGATAAGTGTTCTTAATGAAAACCTCAATCTTCTGAAAAGCTATTTGTACAGCATCCCGTTTATGAATGGAATGAGATTGAATCTGGCTATTGATGATAATGGTAAATCGTTTTTCAAGCTAAAAATTCAGGTGAAGAAAAAGATCGTAGCGGATGGCCTTGATGATTCAACATTTGATGCTTCAAACGGGGGTGTTCATCTTAAAGCAAAGGACTTTAATCAATTGGCAGATCGTCCTGGTACAGTAATACTGGACATGCGCAACCACTATGAAAGCGAAGTGGGTCATTTCAAAAATGCCATTTGTCCGGATGTCGACACATTCAGAGATTCGCTTCCTGTCGTTGAGGATATACTTACCAAGACTAAAGCCAATAACATAATCATGTATTGCACAGGGGGAATTCGGTGTGAAAAGGCAAGTGCCTGGTTTAAGCACCGCGGTTTTAAAAATGTTTTTCAATTGGAAGGAGGAATCATTGAATATACAAGACAGGTTAATGAAAGCAATCTCGAAAACAAATTCATCGGAAAGAATTTTGTATTTGATGAACGTCTTGGCGAACGGATTTCCAAAGAGATCATAAGCGTTTGCCATTTGTGCGGAACGCCTTCTGACAGCCACACCAATTGCAAAAATGAAGCATGCCACCTCCTCTTTATTCAATGTGATGAGTGTGCTGCAAAATTATCGGGGTGTTGTTCTGATGAATGCAAAGGTGTTTTGGCTCTACCGGAAGAGGAACAAAAAGAGCTCCGAAAAGGAAAGACAAATGGCAGGATGGTTTATAAAAAAGGCAGATCAGAAAAAATTCTGTACAAATCCCATTCATGATTCGAATTGGAATCATTAACGTATCCGACAGGGCAAGCCAGGGAATCTATGAGGATATTCCGGGTAAGGCTGTTGAATCTACACTCAACGAATATTTAAAGAGTGAATGGCAGAAGGTTTACGCTGTCATTCCCGATGAGCAACATCTCATTGAAGAAATGTTAATTGAAATGGCTGACGTAAAAGGGTGCAGCCTGGTTATTACCACAGGAGGTACTGGTCCTGCTCATCGTGATGTTACACCGGAAGCAACTGCCTCTGTTTGCACTAAAATGATGCCCGGATTTGGTGAAATAATGAGACTGGAAAGTCTTAAATATGTGCCCACAGCAATATTATCACGGCAAACGGCCGGGATAAGAAATAAAACACTAATTATAAATTTACCGGGTAAGCCAAAAGCTATCAGGCAATGTCTTGATGCAGTTTTTCCTGCAGTTCCCTATTGTATTGACTTACTTGGTGGTCCGTTTTTAGAATGTAATGAAGATATTATCAAACCATTCAGACCTGTAAACCCAACACCCTGAGTTATGGCCAGAATCAAGTATTACTATGACACGGAAACCTGTAAGTACGAACGAATAAAAACCTCCACAGGTGATATTGTACTCAATACACTTGGTATTCTTTCACTAACATTAGCATTGGCTGTTGGTCTTTTGATTACCTACAGCACCTATTTCGAATCACCGAAAGAGTTAATGCTCAAAAATGAAGTAGAAGAGCTTGAATATTACTATGAAAAACTTCAGGTAGAGATGATTCAGCTTAACGAACGACTTTCCAATATGGAATACCGGGATGATAATATATACCGGGTGGTTCTGGGCGCAGAACCCATTGATTATACCATACGGGAAGCGGGGGTTGGCGGCTCAGAACGCTATAAAAGCATTTTGGATAAAAACATTATTCACGAAGACATCCTGATATCACTTCTGCAAAGCGTAGATCGTCTAAAGAGAAAAGTATACATCGAATCAAAATCACAAGACGAAGTCGTAGAACTTGCCCGCAACAAAGAATTGCTTTATGCATCCATTCCGGCTATTCAACCGGTTTCCAACAAAGAGTTGATACGCATTGCCTCAGGATTCGGAAGAAGAATTCATCCCATTTATAAAGTAAAAAAATGCATCCGGGAATTGATTTCTCAGCTACAACCGGTACACCAATCTATTCAACAGCCGATGGAGTAGTTACGGATGTTCAAAATCGATTTAGCGGATATGGTAAAATGATCGAAATTGATCATGGCTTTGGTTACAGAACCCGCTATGCACACATGCACGGATTTGCAGTGCGAGAGGGGCAAAAGGTTAAACGCGGTGAGCTGATCGGATACGTAGGAAATACAGGTCTGTCTACCGCCTCCCATCTGCATTATGAAGTGCACATCAATGGCAAACCGGTGAATCCTGTCCATTATTTTTTTAATGACCTTGGTCCAGCTGAATATGAAAAAGTTCTTGAACTAGCATCCATTGAAAATCAATCTTTGGGGATGTAACTCGATTAATTCAATACCAAAAAATCGATCACATTATTTTTCGAAATAACACTACCTTGTAGCTTGTAATTGATTTCTATATTTAGAATTCAGAAAGCATGAGATTTTTAGTTCTGTTTATTTCATTCGTCATCCTCACTGCTCAAGTGTGGGGCCAGGGTT
>JAAUQD010000064.1 GCA_012032815.1 Flammeovirgaceae bacterium | reverse complement strand
TCCGACATACGCCCGATTGTTCGTGGTGAGTTGAAAACATTGAAGTCACAAATTGCCAGCGCGATGAATCGCACATCAGACACAATGACCAAATATCATTTGGATGATTGCATTCAACGGATCAATTTGATTTTGGATCCAAAGTAAGGCGCTTAGGGCTGGTATTTTAACCAACCCTTTGTTGTAGCGCCTCTGGAAAACCAGATTAAGAAAATGGCAATCAGAATGACCATGATTGGCATAATCACTCCACCCGGTCCATACACGGCAATGGAATCAATAACGAAAAAGGAATGATACATCTGCACTAAAACTCCGATTAGCGACAACACCAGAACGGGTGTTGCCCATGTTTTCCGTAGTAATAAAAAGAGGCTGCCCAATGCACCTCCCCATACCCCAATGGCAAATGCGCTGGTGGCCCACATGGGTAAGGACTCGTAAAGTGCTTGCTCATTTTCCGGAAGCGCGGCAATTTCCTCAGCACCCATTGTCACTTGTGCGATGTAGGCCATAACGCCCATTGCATTCCAGATTAGTGCTACGATGCTCACAATCCAGAACCAGGTTGGGGGTTTACTCGTTGAATTCATTGTTGTTTGGTTTGGTGTTTGATCAACGAACTTAAATAAAATTGTTGGAGTTCAATTACTTGTTACTCGAATTTCCACCACGTTTGGTTCGGAGGATCATTTATCTCAAAACGCTTTCCTATTGTGGGGGTTGCAATGGATATATTTTTTGACTTTCCTTCACTGACTAATCGCTCCACCGGATCTGTCCATGAATGAACAGACAAATCAAATGCTCCCCAATGGATCGGCATCATGCGTTTACCCTGCAAATCCCGACTAGCCTGAATCGTTTGCTCAGGCATCATGTGAATTGCTTCCCACTTTTCATTGTATTGCCCACACTCCAGCATGGTAAAATCAAACGGGCCATGCTGATCGCCAATATCTTTGAAATGCGGACCATACCCGCTATCACCACTAAAATAGATATTCTTCTCTTTTCCTTTGATCACCCATGACGCCCAAAGTGTACGATCACGATTCATCATTCCTCTCCCTGAAAAATGACGAGCCGGTGTGGCAGTAAATTGGATATTCAATTTTCAACCGATTGTCCCCAATCCAATTCAGTAATTTTTGTGGAATCAACTCCCCATCCTTTAAGATGTGCACCTACTCCTAACGGCACTAAATAATGTTTGGTTTTCACATCCAGTGCTTTGATGGATGAATAATCCAAATGATCGTAGTGGTCATGAGAAATAACGATTATGTCAATGTCAACTAATTTCTCAACCTGTATCAATTCCTGGTAGCCAAAACGTTTTCCAAAAAATGAAACCGGTGATGCATGTGAACCGAGCATGGGATCCAATAGCAACCGCTTACCTTCCATTTCCAGTAAAATAGCAGAATGACCGAACCATGTTACATACACGGATGAATCCGTTGTAGTCTGATTTCGGTAATCAAACGCAGAAGGCAATGGCTTTGAGGGCTTGGTATTCTTAGCTGTAATGAACTCACTCATCGTTGTGAAGAACGATCGAAAGCCGAGATCCATTTTCGTTTCGATGAGGTTTACAAACTTGCCGTTTTTATAATTAGGAGATGTTTTCATTTCGTTAAGTTGATCGGTTGTTGGTGATGACCCAAATTGGGGTGATGTTATTTCGAATGCAAATACGCCAATAACAATTAAAATAATTAAGGCACCCAAAGAGAGGGCAGCTCTTTTTAGAAGTTTAAGCATTAACATTATAATTTTGAGATTGGCTTTCTATTTATTTCTTCAAAGAAGCCTTCATTAAAATGTGTCCAGAAATTACTGAATTCAATTTTATCAACGATAAAATCAGTTCCCTACCCATCTTCAATATCCACTTACCTACCTCGGTTTGCTCTGGGTCTTTGAGATAGAGCTTCTCATTCACATCAACTTTGATATCCCAGGTTTGGTCAGGCAGGTTGCTCATCTATTCTTAGAAGTTGAAGCACCTTTAAAAATAATCAAATTCTAGGCGTTAAAGTTGTATTTGCACTGGAACCAGGGCTATTTCTGTAAAATCCCTAAACCTTTATGGGTTCCTTACGTTAAAGAGTATAACTTTACTACATGATAGTATTACTTTCATGACGCGATATTTGTACCATATCCTAATTCTCATTCTGCTCTCTCTGGGCTCGGTGGGAACCTATGCTGAAAGTGCCAGCCCTACTGCTAATCAAACGACTGAGGAGTCCGCACCAAAACCAATTGAAGAGTCCGTCTTATGGAAGAATGAAAAACGGGAATCACAGCGGCAACCGAGTAGTTACCAGAAACACAATCTTGCACATCTCTATGTAGAGATTCAAGAAACACGCACAAGATTCTTTCCTTCTTTTCCCACGCTGTTCATAAAGCACAGGACTCTTTTGCTGTAGACGAGAAATAATTCTGCTGACCGTTCAAATGAAATGGTCTAGCCTCTTCCGTCCACTTTTAAACAGCAAAAAGATGAAACCTTTTCAAAATAGTTATTCACATGAAAATAGATTACTTACTGATAGTTACGGTGATTGCCTTTGCAGCTACCTATCTCATCATTCTAAATCGGTATCAATAATGTACCTGGATCGAATAGACAGGAATGGAAACGGATTGCCGCTTCAGGTGCTAAGTATTTATACGCTTCCGCACCCAATAGACGCAGGCTCCTGGGTACTTATCGCCAGAAGAAACAAAGTCACAATTCTCAAAAAAATAATGCTAAGAAATCATGAAATACATCATATATATCCTTTTTATCCTAGGCGCAATGCATGCACCAGCAGCAGTGGGTCAGGTATCTAAGAACTACAAAATCTTGAAGAAGCACTTAAGACACCGGATAGTGTCCAATGGTTAACGCTACGACAACAAAACTTAAAGGAATTTCCCATTGAGATTCTTTCTTTAAGGAACCTTAAATACCTCGACATTGCGAATAATCAAATTGAATCGCTGCCCGAGGAGTTAAGTCAATTGTCGCACTTGTTCTATTTTGATCTTTCAGGAAATAGATTAAGTAAGCTTCCGCGCAACTTTGAAAGCCTAACTTCTTTGCGAAATCTCTATCTAGACTATAACAAGGCGCAACAAATTGATGAAGATTTTGAAGTGCTTAGCAAGCTTCCACTTTTAAAAGTGCTGGATATTCGTGGCGATGGTATTACGCAGCTTCCTCCTTCCATCGGCAAGCTTAAGAGTCTTGAATACCTGGAGCTTTCTGACAATGAGATTGAAATACTTCCACAGGAGATTAGAAACCTCAAGAATCTTCAAGTACTCTATATCAATAATGACAGCCGTTTCAATCTTTCGAAGAACATTGGTTTGCTGAGCACCATTCCAAACTTAAAGGAACTTCACTTGGAAGGCGATCATTTTCAAAGGATTCCTGAGGAGATTCGAAATCTCAAATCACTTGAGTACCTGTATTTGGGCAACAATGACTTGACAGAATTACCTGAAGGTATTAAAGAACTGGAGAAACTAAAGTTTATAGATATCTCCAATAACCGTATGCCTCACATTCTGCTTGATCAATACAGAGATGATCTTAGTCCCACTATCAAAATTAAATTCTAAAAAGATGAAAACTACAATGCTTGAATACTGTAAGATGATTCTAGGTAAGGTTTGTTTTAATCGCAGGCTTTACAGAAAAGAATTCAGAAAATCCAGACAATGGTTAACGGAAAGTGAGCGTGAAGAATTGAAGCGTTGGCTAAGAGAAAACAGACTAATGCCCAGCTATCACCTGAAATCCTACCAGTAATACGCTACATTTATAACATGGGAGGGCATATCATTGCCCTCTCATCTTAATTCTATTTCAACTAACAACTAAAATGAATCAGTCAACCCTTTGGATCGCCTTTAATGTCTTTATCCTTGTCATGCTTGTCATTGACTTGGGAGTCTTTCATAGAAAATCCCATGAAGTAGGAGTCAAGGAAGCTTTGGCCTGGACAGGCGTCTGGATTGCCTTAGCCTTTTGCTTCAATGTTTTTGTCTACTACTTCTTTGGCGAGAAGCAGGCCTTTGAGTTTTTGACTGGCTATGTGATCGAAAAATCGCTCAGCGTGGATAACATATTTGTGATGGTCCTTATCTTTTCGTACTTCAAAGTACCAAACAAGTATCAGCACAAAGTCCTCTTTTGGGGAATAATTGGCGCATTGGTGATGCGGGTAGCATTTATCATCTCAGGTGTCGAACTGATCGAAAGATTTCACTGGCTCATCTACATATTTGGTGGATTCCTAATCTTCACCGGCATTCGCATAGTCACCTCCGGTGACCTGCAAGTGGAGCCAGACAAAAATCCCCTTGTTAGAATCGCAAAGAAGCTTTTCAGAGTGACGCCAGACTTCGAAGGAGACAAGTTTTTCGTAAGAAAGGACAACATGCTTTGGGCAACGCCACTTTTTCTGGTAGTGCTTGTGGTAGAATTTACCGATTTAATTTTTGCAGTGGACTCCATCCCAGCTATTCTGGCAATCACTAACGATTCCTTTATAGTATATACCTCCAACGTTTTCGCTGTACTCGGTTTGAGATCGCTTTACTTTGCTTTAGCTGGCATTGAAAAATACTTCACCTACTTGAAGTACGGCCTCTCTGTGATTTTGGTCTTCATTGGTATAAAAATGTGTATCTCGGACTTCTATAAGATTCCTATTGAAATATCTCTTGCATTCATTGTGATGACCTTATCGGTGGCAGTGCTTGCCTCGATGGTATTGCAGGCCCAGGAAAAAAAAATATGCGGATCCAAGTTAGAGCAAACCAACACATAACCTAAAAAAAAGAAGCCCTGGTGTGGTACCAGGACTTCTTTAAACGCGTGATCCCGCTGGGATTCGAACCCAGGACCCTAACATTAAAAGTGTTATGCTCTACCAACTGAGCTACGGAATCTTGCCTATTTTTGCGGCTTTACTGATTTGAGGGCACAAAGGTAACACGTTATGCTATTTCTGCAAAAACGCATTCTAAAAATTGCGATGATCTTTTTTCTGGGTACCAACATTATGGCATCCGCTCAACTCACCACCCCCTCTTCCCTTGAAGTCGCTGACTCCTTGTTTCAACAAAAGCAGTATACCCAATCACTGGAGCACTATACATCTATACTGCGCAACGACCGTCAATACACTCCTTCCATGCTGCTCAAAATGGCTTTTATCCAGGAAGGATTAGGCCACCTGAGCCAGTCAATGTATTGTTTAAACCTGTATTACCTCATCACACACGATGAACATACACTTCAGAAAATGGAAGAAATTGCTGTAAAGAATAAACTCACAGGATATGAGTCTTCCGATGTGACCAAAGCACTCTTTTTGTTGAAAGAAAATCGTTTGTCAATCACCCTGGTGCTCCTTGCCCTTTGTGTTTTCCTTTTTTCAATAACCATCTATCAGAGAAGGAAAAACGTAAAGCCGTTGACGGCTTTTATTTTTCTGGCTTTCGTTCTTGTTGTCCTGGTCTTGTATTCCAACATCAATCTTATCCGCGAAAGCGCCATTCTCACGTCATCGCAAACTTACCTGATGAGTGGACCTTCTGCAGGATCATCCGTCATTGCGATCGTGAAGGAAGGCCATAAAGTGGAAGTTCATGGAAAAAAGGATGTTTGGATGAAAGTAATATGGAATGACAGAGAAGTATATGTAAAGGAAGATGACCTCCTGCCCATCAGGCTATAATTCATTCTTTAAAATCGTATGGATACCGATCCTTTGTATTCCTCATTCGAATACTGGATTACAAAGTAATACACCCCGGCAGGCATACCCTCCGCAAACCACCTGAAATTCCGGTCTGTCGTTTCAAAAACACGATTGCCCCACCGGTTATAAATACGGATAGCCTGAAAGGTACCAATACAACTATCACGGGGAAGTATATTGATTAATTCTCCATTTTGAGGATTCCTTACCTCCATTGAAAAATAATCATTGAAACCATCCCCGTTAGGTGTAAAAACATTAGAGGGATCAAAGTACAATGAGTCGTGTGGATAATCCTCTATAGTAATGTTTACCGTAAGGGTATCAGCAGCCATGGAAAAGCAGCGGTCATCAGACAGCCTGAAGGTAAAAGTGTAGTCGTTCTTGTATTGATCGTTCTGAAAAATATTGCATTCCGGATTCCAAGTAAATACAGACGTTACGTTGCCCTCAGCTTCAGCATCTTCAAAGAAATACCCTACAGGCTGTACATTTCCATCGGCACTGATGAGCTCTAAAGTAAGCAAATCTTTATCCGGAAAATTGTCGGCATCACTGCCGATAACCCCCAATTCAATAGGCTGCCCCACAAAAGATGTTAATGATTCATTCACCAATACCTCCTGATTTAAACTGCTCACAGTAAGAATCGGTTCGGCATTGAGTAGTGGCAAAACGGTTAGCGAAACCAAAACCGTATCTGCCTTATAAATCCGGCACTTGTTGGCATTATCGACAACAATAAATCTAAAATCGAACTCGTCCCTGACATCCAGGTCAACATTATCACAGCGGATGTCCCAGGTAAATGGCGAAGTCAGTGATGAATTTCCCGTTTTACCTTCGAATGAAATGTCATGATCCTCGAGTGTAAAACCAAGGGGAGTTACATCCAGAATCAGAAAATCGTTATCAACCAAATCCGATCCCGTTACATTAAAGGTCAGTGACTGGTTGATCCTCCGTTCTAAAACGACATGCTGTTCAAGAGGATTAGCGAGTAAATCCGTATCGATAATCGGATCTGCATTGCCAGGCAAAATGACCACCAGCGTATACCTGGCAATTGCTTTGGTGTTGAAACATTCTTTAACGTCTTCTACAAAAATGTCTACCTCAAAATAATTTCGTTCCGTAAAATTGTAAATATCACAAGCTGCATTCCAGGTGAGCGCTCCTTTGACATATCCGTCCTGTTGTTCCAAAATACTGAACGTCATACCGGCACTGGCCAGTGTAAAGCCGTTGGTGGTAACACCCACAAAAAGAGAATCCAGATCAACATCACTCGCTTCGAAAATCCAGCCTACCGAATCACCTTCATTGATTTGTTGAATGACTTGCGCGCTGGAAAGAAAGAACGGCTCATTGTTGACAGGCGGTTCAATGTCAACTAAAACTTTCAGCGTATCTAACAACGGCAGTGCACAGGCATCGTCCATCGCAATGATCCCAATTTGATACGGACCCCCTTCAAAATAAGGACAACGTGGAAAACAAATGGTGAACTCAGCCGTACTTCCATTGACCAGGGTTTCAGATACATCTACCGGTAATACTTCTGAAACATTTTTATTAAAGTTGAGCGAAACGGCACGGATGCTGACCTGTTCAATAAAATCATCCAACTCTTTTTCAGAATCGGGATCGGAGATTTGCACTTTTATACATCGGTCTGCATCCGTAACCGTATTGGAAAAGCTCACCGACATATCATCTATGAAACTGAAATTAGTGTCATTAAGATTTTTACCTTTTATAACGGGCGGCTCCGCATCGGTACACCCGTCCACCACCAGCATTTGAAAGTCTCTGCGGCTTTCACCGATTTTTTCGCCATCCCTGAACTCCTCAATTTTTACAGCAAAGACAAACAAGCCCTGGTTGCGGGGAGTAGCGGTTAATAATCCACTTTTACTGATTCGTAAATCAGGCAACCCATTAATGACATTATTCAATCCATACCCTTGCCTCCATAAAACGGGTGGATAGGGTGCTGCGGGAATGGGTGGCGGAAGGGCCACGGCAGCATGCGTATTTAAAGGTGTAACCATCGTATACACCAAAGAATCTCCATCATCATCCACACCCGCGAAGTCAACGTAGTAAGGCTTAAACGGACATGCGTAATCATTCAGTGGAGGGAACAGACGGGGTGATGAATTAATAAACGGCACACCCTCTTTCACTACCGGAGGAAATTCCAGATAAAAAGTCTGACCGGCTGAGTTTCCACCGGAAGCCGGGTTGGCTGAAAAAATATTGGTGATGGTGTAATTCCGGCAACAGCGCTGCCACGAAACATAATACCCCTCCGGGTCATCAAAGATTTCCGGATCCAAAATAAATTCAGCTGTATAAATGAGTTTATCGGTTTGAATAAAACCCTGAGAACATTCAGGTTGTGTGTAGCCTACATTTTCCTCCGAGAGTAATGGAAGAAATTGGCTCATCACCAACAAATTATCTTTCTTTTGAAAAAATGAAACGTTTACTCCGTTGTCTTTTGCCCCTGGCGTTCCATTGATTTTATCGAAATAAAGTATAAGGTTTAATCGGTATAAATTTCCATTGATGTGCAGCAGTTCAAACTCACCGCCCACAATGTGTGAAGCTTTCCCACAAAAAGGGGTACAGAGCATTAAAATGAAAAGTAAACGCCTCATTTATCAACAGTAACTCGAAATATAGAAAAACGGCCTCATTGTATGAAGTGCGATTCGGTAAATTGCCGCTATGAAGAAGGGTGATATTGTAGAAAACATTGCCATTGATACAATGGCCGCTGAGGGGAAGTGCGTGGCCCGAATTGATGGACAAGTAATTTTTTTAAAAGGAGGAGCCCCGGGAGATGTCGTTTCTGCACAAATCACTAAGATTCGATCAAAGTTCCTTGAAGGAACGGTGAAAGTTGTTACCAACCCATCTCCAAACAGAGCTGATCCCTTTTGTCAGCATTTCGGTTTGTGTGGGGGTTGTTCATGGCAACATATTCAATACACCAAACAACTTGAGTACAAACAGCAGCAGGTAGTAGACAACCTCGAACGAATTGGCGGGCTTGATCTACCCGGTATCAATCCTATAATTCCTTCTAAAAAATAACGCATTACCGAAACCGGCTGGACTTTACTTTTTCTTCTCAGCGGTGGCTAACCTGGGATGAAATGGATCGGGGTGTTGAAGCTAATCCTGCACTTGGTTATCACATTCCACGTAAGTACGATAAAGTGTTTGATGTGGAAACATGTCACTTGCAATCCGATCCGTCCAATGCAATTCGCCTTGCAGTAAAAGAGGAAGCCCTAAATCGAAAAATACCTTTTTTCATTTGCGCGAGCAGGTGGGATTCCTGCGCACATTAACTATTCGCACCTCCAACATCGGTGAAGTAATGGTCATTCTACAAGTAACGTATGATAAAATGGTGTGGATTGAAACCATTTTACAACGATTGGCTAATGACTTTAAAAATATCACATCGCTCAATTACATCATCAATGGCAAGCGCAACGATACCTTCCATGATTTAGACGTAGTCTGCTGGAAAGGTAAACCATATATAGCGGAACATATGATTAAGCCTGACAGTAACGAATATCTTGAATTTCGCATTGGTCCCAAATCGTTTTATCAAACTAATTCAGACCAGGCGCACGAACTATATAAAGTAGCTTTTGATTTCGCCAACTTACAAGGCGATGAGTTAGTTTATGATTTATATACCGGCACCGGAACGATAGCCAACTTTGTAGCACAACACGCAAAAAAAATTGTCGGCCTGGACTATGTAGCCGATGCCATTGAAGATGCAAAAATTAATTCGAAGATTAACAACATTTCGAATACAACATTTCATGCCGGAGACATTAAAGATCTGTTGAATGCTGACTTCATTTCTACCCATGGTAAGCCAAATGTGGTTATCACCGACCCTCCTCGCGCAGGAATGCATGAGAGCGTTTGCACCATGCTGCTGGAAGTAGAACCTGAACGGATTGTTTATGTAAGCTGCAATGCAGCTACACAAGCCCGGGATTTAAACCTCCTCAATGAAAAATATACAATTGAAAAAGTTCAGCCTGTCGATATGTTTCCGCATACCATGCATGTAGAAAATGTTGTGTCCCTGATTAAGAAGTAAGTATATTTCAACACTCAAGTATCCATACCATGAAAAAATTAATTCTATTACTTCTCTTTATTTCTCCATCCGTTTTTTCTCAAGCACAGAAAAAACCCAAAATTCTAATCTCAGTGGATATGGAAGGATTGGCCGGTGCAGTTACCGATCAGCAACTTGGCCCAGCGGGATTTGAATATCAGCGATTTCGGGAATTTATGACTCAGGAAACATTGGCCGCAATTCAGGGCGCCCGCGAAGCAGGCGCTGGTGAAATTGTGGTTACCGATGCACATGGAAACGGTCAAAACTTATTGATAGAAAAATTTCCTTCGGATGTTAAGATCATCCGGTCATGGCCAAGGCGTTTCGGCATGGTGGCAGGTATTGATGAGACATTTGATGGTGTGATGCTGATAGCCTATCACTCATCCACAACAAATTCTGAGGGTGTGAGAGCGCATACATTTTCAAGCGCCCGATTAACAAACGTAAGCATCAACCAAAAATCAGTCTCGGAAGGAATTTGGGCTGCGATGGTTGCGGGTTATTTTAATGTTCCCGTTATTCTCATAACCGGAGATGACATTGCCACAAAAGAGACAAAAGATTTTGTGGGTGATATGGAAACTGCTGTTGTCAAAAATGCACTAAGTTTTCACTCGGCCATTTCAATGACTCCTGAGGCTTCAACCAAACTGATTAAAGAAAAAAGTTTTAGTGCGGTAAAGCGTATTAAAGAATTCAAACCCTATAAAGTGCAAAATCCGGTTACACTCGATGTTTCTTTCAAACACTACCGACCGTCAGAAGCGTTGGCTTTTTTACCCATCATTAAACGAATTGACTCACATACCATTCGTTTTGTCGGTGACGATATGGCCAAGATTGCCGACTTCTTTGTCTTTCTGATGGAATACAATGTCTCACTCGAACCGTAAAACCATGTACATGAGGATCCTCCTTCTTCTTATCTTTTGTTTATTGATAATGTCTTGCAGTCAGCAGGAAAAAACAATAGATCATCCCAATTTACTTTTCATTTCACTGGATGATATGAATGATTGGGCACAGCCTTTAGCTGGTAACTCACAAGCCTTGTCGCCCAATTTAATGGCGTTCGAAAAGGAAGCTGTAAATTTTACCAATGCCTATTGCGCAAGCCCCGGCTGCAATCCTTCCCGTGGAGCGTTGTTAACCGGCATTCATACCTACAACTCGGGTTTGTATTCCAATTATCAGGATTGGCGGCTCATTCCAAAACTGACCGAATCCAATACGCTTGGTCAACATTTTAGGAAGAATGGATATTACACGGCTGGGGCCGGAAAAATATTTCATTACCAACAAACAGACACATTAGGCTGGGATGATTATTATCCTTCAAAAACAAGGCCCATGCCTCCTGATAACTTTCCGGAAAGTGCCCCGGCCAATATGCCCGTGTTTAAATACATGTATAACATGTTTGATTGGAGTGGGTTACCGATCAGCGATGAAGAAACCGGTGATTTTAAAAGTGTCGATTACATTTCAAATCAGCTCAAGAAAGATCATGACAAACCATTCTTCTTAGCGTGTGGCATCTATCGCCCGCACCTGCCTTGGTATGTACCTCAAAAATATTTTGATTTGTTTCCGCTCGAAACTATCCAACTTCCTAAACTCTTGGAGAATGATACTGCGGATCTGGGCGAAGTGGCGAAAAATGAAATTATTATTCGTGGAGGAAATTATCACAAGCATGTAGTCGAAGCCGGACAATGGAAAAATGCAATTCAGGGATATCTCGCATCGATTGCGTTTGCCGATGCCATGGTAGGCAACTTATTGACGGCTTTGAGTGAGAGTAAATATGCTGACAATACGATTGTTGTCATATGGTCGGATCATGGCTGGCAACTGGGAGAAAAAAATCACTGGCGGAAATTTGCATTGTGGGAGAATGTGACAAAGAGTGTGTTGATGATAAAAGTACCGAAAGGTGTTTCATCATTGCCGGAAGGATCTGCGAATGGACAAACGTCTACCCTGGCATCCCTTCTTGATGTTTATCCCACATTGATAGAGTTGTGCAATTTACCAGACCGCACCGACCTGGACGGAAAAAGCCTCGTTACAGTTTTACAAAATCCGGACGCTCAAATCGATCGTCCGGTTTTAACCACGTATGATTTTGGAAATTATTCTGTGCGTTACAAAAACTGGCACTATATAAAATACATCGATGACAGTGAAGAACTTTATGATCTTGACGCGGATGCTGAAGAATGGAATAACATCGCCAATGATCCTGCGCTGGTAAACATTAAGCAGCAACTCAATCAATATATACCCGCAAATCCTGCCCCCTTTCCGGAAAGCTCGCTCATCCCGTTAATGGAACATCATATTCCTCCCATCAAATCAAAGGAAGATTATTTTAGCCAGGAGCGCAGAGATTGGATGAACCGATTTATCGAAAAGGAGTAACTAGTTTTTTATCTCCCTATTGACCCGGGCAACATCATCCGCTTTTAGCAACGCATTGAAAAGTAGCTTAAATGTTCCATGGGCCTGACCGCGAAACGTGATCTCTGGACCATAAACTATAAGTTTCCCTTTACCAACGGGAGCTTCAAATGCGGCTACACCATTTTCCAGATAGGATGCTCCCCAGGCCCAACCGCTGCGCAATGGATTTTCATCTGAAAACCAGGCCAACGGTTTTACTTTTCCCTGGGCAATGGCATCGGGAGTAATCTCAAACACAGGACTATTGCTAAAATAAACATCCGTTTTGGTCGACATGCCCCACGTGGACTGCTGCGTGGAATCAGTATATACGCGTAATACACTGCCGGGAACATAATACTTATCGCTGGGCAAATTTCTTTCCACTCCTTTTGGCCCAATTTCAGTCAATGCATTTTTCACGGGCAAGCCAAGGTGATAAGCCAGGTTTGCACTTGATCCGATGGTAACAATATTACCACCCTCCTCTAAAAATTTCTTTAACTGCGGAATAGACTTATCGGCTGTTATCCGACCCAGTGTGGATTGATATTCAGCAGGGATCTCTTCAGGTTTGGGATCTCTTCTGAAAAACGAAAACTCATTATCCTCTTCTCCACTTCGCACGGATGGAATCGCTCCACCCACGAAAACAATGACATCATATTTATCCCGCAACTTTCCCGCATCAATTGTTTTAGCATAAATGACGTCCGCACTGAAATGATACTGTTCCATTAACCACCGTATCCATCCGGATGGCATTGACCCACCATAGGTATCCCACAGCGCAATACGTGGGGCGGATACTTTTGCCATTTGTGTTGGCGCTTTTGAAGCTGCCGTAGCACTCACTCCCAGGTCAATAGAACCTTTCTGAAGTATTTCTTTAGACTTAGCACTTGCCGGAATATAAAAGCTCCCTGCAGGTACAGTTGATTTGCCGGAGGTGCCTTGAGGAAGACGGTACACCGAGCTTCCTGATTTTACAAGGTCATTGACCACAGTAAAGGCATGATTGGATTTCGCATTTAAAATATATCCCGCTGATCCTGCTTCAATCTTTCCCGGTGGGTTGAGGAGTTCCCCAAACTTCATCGTTTCAAAAGGTCCATTGAAATCATCAAGATAACGATCAAACTGAACACCCATTTGATATGCTAATGTCCATCCGGCAGCATCGTAGGGTCTCACAGGAGGACCTCCCGGATATTGAAAATCATTGGGATGATCTTGCGGATCAAACATGTCCAGAATGTGTGGACGGAAAGCCTGATTGGTTTTAACAATGTACGATCCTGCGGGATACTTTTTAGCTCCTACCGAAAAATCAGTCGTTGCCCGCTGCACGACTATTCCTGTGCGAATCAACGCATTCAAAAAATTCACAGCCGTAGGAAAATCCGGTTGATCCGAAGGCAAAACATAACCGCGGGGATCCCGCTGATCCGGAACTATAAACAAACTATCGTAATACTTTGAGGGTATGCTTGACCCTCTGAATGTATTGCCGGAAGATTCTCCTTGTGCTCTTCTTGGTCTGTTATTATAAGCTGTAGTTATGGCTTCTATTTTTGATGGGTAAGGTGTCCAGTAATCCCCGCTTCCGCGTTCAATGGAATTCTTTCCCATTTTATAAATATTGTACAACAATTGATCGCTGTGGCGGGCGGCATAATCGAGAACAGCATAGTTCAGTGACAGGGAATAGTCAATGGATTGTTTGAATAACCATTTCTGCGGGGTCACCGGAAACGGAGTATTGTTGTTAGGAACCAATCGTTGCGGAACCAATGGCACATCCATGGGATTGGGACTTCCGATTATTTCTGTTAATAATCCGAGCATGTTATGGAAATACGTTGTAGTGCGAAGCCCTCCGTTGTACCAGGTGGAGAAAACTGATCCTCCCAGCCTCGTGAAGCCGGGTTTATCTTCTGCGTTGAGTCGGTTGATCATCGAAGCACCAATGGCATCCAGTCCGGTCATTGCGAGTGGATCAAAAACATGATTGAACGGATCGCGGTAAGGCGGACCGGCAACCACCGATCCGGCTGGGCCCGATTGATGATGGTTGTACATGATCTGGGGAATCCACTCAATAAAAAGCTGACGACCCATGTTTTGGGATTCTTTC
>JAAUQD010000063.1 GCA_012032815.1 Flammeovirgaceae bacterium | reverse complement strand
CAGATTAAGAAGAAAGAATAATGAAAGCGGAGACATGTACCGTACTCTGCGCCCTTCTGCAAATTCAGATGAAATAAATCCCGGCCTTTTAATGACATATCCCAACGTGCGAAGAAATTTACTGTTAGCCAATGTGGTGGCAATGACCATCGTATTAATGAATGTCTTGAAAGAGCGATCCTCCGGCTGCAATACTTTTTCACCACACTCATTACAGTAGAGTCCGCAAAACTTAGTATTACAACTTTTACAGATTATCTCGGGCCTGGAGTCAGTCATGGCACCAAATTAGTTCTTTGACGTCAATACTCTTCTGGCACGCGAAATAAATGCAGCGCTTTTGTAGGGTATTAAATCCTGAAGTATGGTTTTTAATTCACGGATGATTTCAGGATGGTTTCTCGCAATTTTATGGATCACCGTTATCGAAAAAACCTGGACCGCTATTGACTCTCGATTGTCAGTTAAATACTGAAAGCCTAAAGCGAGAACTTGCGCATGGAACTTTTCGGGGATATCAATGAATTGTAGTAATCGCATGACATTCCGTTTGATGGCATCAGGTAGATTATGAGTTCTGAGAAGTCTTATGATTTGTGATAAATAAGGTTGGATAAGTTCAGGATGTTGCTCTACACAATAGCTGATAATCCACGCTGCATGTTTTGCGACTTCATTCGGGCCTTTCAGTAGTATTTTCATCAGTTCCGAAAAGCGCCTTGAATCTGGCCCTATGTATTTAATTATATCATCCCTGAGAGGTTTTGAGAGTGGCTTATTTAGTTCTTTTATCAGATTCATTATCAATAATTTACATTAATTAATTAAATATAATTACTTGATTATTAGGATGATTAGTGCCTTCACTTTAATTTCATATTTAATATAAATGATGTGTATATGCTATTATTTTTGCCATCACCGCTACTGTTTTATTTCAGATAGGATTCTGCCTTGTTTGTTTCTATCTGAAATCCCGGACGGCCTACTAAAATTTGTACCTCCGATCGTTATTTAAGTGCCTCCGATCACTGTTAGTTCTGCTTTTTTGCGGATCAATGACAATTTCTCCATATCGCTAACCTGAATAGTGAAGACATCGAATTCCTCAATTACTTTTCCTTTCATTCGATAAAAGCCACGACCCCGGAAGGGAAAGATACGGGCTACATTGGGAAAATGTACCGTGTCAAAGACCTCACCCTTCTTATCATAAAACGTTCCGAAATGCATCAACTGGCCATTCTTTGTTGCTGTATTCTTAGTGGTAACAAGATACCCAACGATATGCACTTGTTGTCCAATTTTCTTCGGTAGCTCATCTGCCAAAGTAGTTCCAAAATCTTGTGTATCAATAAGCAAAAATGGATCACATAATGGAAAGCTAAGCAGTTCCATTTCGTCAAAGGCATCTTCGATTGGATTCCGCTCCAGTGCCGGTAACGGGAAGTCCTCGGGTTCAGTGTCGAATAGCGTGTCTGCACCTGTTCGATTTTGTTTTGTGCTGTAATACAGCATAGCTTCCCAAAGTAATCGTTGTTTGGATTTACCAGTAAATCGGAAAGCACCTACTCGTATGAGTATTCTGATTTGCTCCAAACCCAGTTCGATTCTTCGCATGAAATGATCGAAGCTGCGGAACGGACCATGCTGAATGCGGTTTTTTGAAATGGCTTCCCCAATTTTTGTTTCCAGGCTTTTGAGGTGAATGAACCCAATATAAATCGTTTGCTGTATGATCGATGTGAGGTATTCGCTGTGATTCACACAGGGTGCTTCAATTACAGCTCCGTTCATGCGTGCTTCATGAAAATAGAATTCGGTTTTATAAAATCCCCCAAAGTTATTTATCACGCCCACCATGAATTCCAGCGGATAGTGCGCTTTGAGGAAAAGACTTTGATAGCTTTCTACTGCGTAGCTGGCAGAGTGCCCTTTTGAAAAGGAATAACCAGAAAAACTTTCAATCTCAAACCATACCCGTTGAATTACCGCTTCGGGATAATTTCGTGCCCGGCAATTTTCAAAAAAGCGATCATGCACCCGTTGAAATTCTGCCCGCGATCTGAATTTACCGGACATCCCTCTTCGTAAGATATCCGCTTCAGCGAGGGTAAGCCCCGCGAAATGATGAGCGACCTTGATCACGTCTTCCTGGTACACCATAACTCCGTAGGTTTCAGCCATCAACTCATCCATTTGTGGATGAATGGATTCGTACGTGCCTCCGTTTTGGGTAATGTGAAATCGTTCAATATACGCACGCATCATTCCAGACCGGGCCACGCCAGGCCGAATGATGGAACTGGCGGCTACCAGTGTGATATAATCCTGACAGCGCAATTTGCCCAACAACATCCGCATGGCCGGAGACTCTACGTAAAAGCATCCCATCGTTTTTCCCTGACGGATCAGTTTTTTTATTTTTTCATCTTTTTTGAAATCCATAAAGCGCGTGATGTCGATTTTTTCACGTCTTGTTTTTTTCTACCAGACTAACTGTTTCTTTCAAATGCCCCAATCCCCGCTGACTTAGGATGTCCAGTTTATAAATTCCGATGTCTTCCGCATTGTGCATTTCAAAGTGCGATACCGGAAACCCTTTTGGTGGAAGTTCTGTGGCGGTGTAGGCATAAATAGGAAGTTCCGTAATCAAAATGCCTCCGGCATGAATGGAGATGTTGGCGGGCATTTCAATCATTCGCTCCGCATAACGGAAAATGAGTTGGGTGATGTGATCGCGGTCGCGATGCTGGTTGGGGTAATCTACGATTTCATCGATTTCACTTTTAGGCAGACCAAATACCTTTCCCAACTCCCGAATGACGGATCTGCTCTGGTAGGTTGTATGTGTGCCCAGTAAGCTGCAATGATCCTTTCCGTGCTTATTAAAAATATAATGAGTTATGGCGTCACGGTCTTTCCAGGAGAAGTCGATATCAAAGTCGGGAGGAGAAGTACGGTCGGGATTTAAGAATCGTTCAAAATACAGATCAAGTTCCAATGGATCGACATTGGTGATGTTGAGGCAAAAGGCGATCATGCTGTTGGCTCCGCTGCCACGCCCCACATAATCAAAGTGCTCGTGCCTCGCATACTGAATGATGTCATGGGCAATCAGGTAGTAGGAAGTAAATTTCTTCTGCCGGATAATCTCCAACTCCCGGTTAAACCGTTCCCGCGTTACCGGGTCGCCTGAATTGTAGCGCAACATAAAACCATCCCATGCATTGGCGATGAGCATATCCCAATCGTCTTTCTCACTACCCGTAAATGTCTTTTTGTTTTTGTCAGCACCCAGTTCAAATTGGATGTGACACTCCTCAAGAACTTTTTTCGTGTTAGCAACTATAAACGGGTATTGTTCATACAGTTGCTCAACCTGTTTTTCGCACATCATACTTCATCGGGCAAAGCCTGCTCGTGGGGTGGGAGTTTGCTTAATAATGTATTGAGGCTGACTGAGCGAAGAAGGCGGTGTACATTAAAATCCAGCTTGTTGCGAAATGTAACCGGGTGAAGCGCTACCAGTTTGTCGGATGGGAGATACGAATTGCGCAACCTGGTGAGTTCATGATGACGGATACCGATATATTCGTAGCTCCTTAACATTTCGGGAGCGTTGAAAGAAGGGTAGATCACGAACACGTGCTCAAACTCGGGCGCACGTTCAGGCAGCGGAATATCTTCGTTGTTGTGGTAAGACAGAAAACGGTTTATTTTTTCAAAGCCTTTATTGTTTTGAGCAATGGCGATGTAGAGTAGTTTGTTGTTTTTTCTAAACTCAATGCCCAATGCGATGTCGAGATCGAATTCACTTTTTTGCTCCTGGCATATCCGCAGCATTTCAATATACGATGCGGTGTTGTTGATTTCAGTGAGTACCAGTTTGCGCACACCACACCGCCTGGCTTCTTCGAATAAATTTTTTACCGAAAGGGTACCATACTTAAAACTGAACCAGGTGTGACAATTGAGAAACATAACTTAACCTCGAAATATAATTTCACGCTACCCCTTAAATACATTCATCTCCATACGTACCCGCCTGCTCACGCCCAGCGTCACGGCCCGCATCAGTTTTTCTGACCCGTGCCGGTGTTTGATGCGGTCCATCGCCTCATAGAGCCGGATGGTTTCTTCCGTATCATCAAAGAGTGTAATCTGATAGTTGCCATGAACAAGTCCGCTCAGGCGAATGCCCACCAGCCGCAGCAACATCCTCCGGTTGTACAGTTTATCGAAGAGCTCTAGAGCCGTACGAAGCAACGTATGGTCAGATGAGGTATAGGGAATGTGCAGTTGCCGGGTTTCGGTATCGAAGTTGGAATAACGGATTTTTACCGTGATGCATGAGGTCAGTTTTTTTTGCTCACGCAATTTGAACGCAACCTTTTCTACCATCGCAATGAGAATGGACTTGAGTTTTTTCACATCGATAGTGTCGTTGTCGAATGTGCTTTCTGTGGAAATGGATTTTTGTTCGGTGTGTGGAATTACCGGGCTGTTGTCAATGCCGTGCGCTTTGTTCCAGATGGAGGTTCCATTTTTGCCGAAGGCGCTATACAAAAACTTCAGTGGCATTTCGCGTAAAGTGGCTACGGTGCGCACGCCCATGTCGTACAGAAAGGAGGCGGTCTGCTTTCCAATCATGGGAATTTTATCTACCGAAAGAGGACCTAAAAACTCCTTTTCAAAACCGTATGGAATTTGCCGTTCGGCATTGGGTTTAAATTCACCGGTGGCCACCTTAGAGACCAGCTTATTGACGGATAGCGCCATGGAGATAGGCAGACCGCTTTCGCGAATGATTTTCTGGCGCAGTTCAACGGCCCATTTGAACGTACCAAAAAAGCGATCCATACCACTCGCATCGATATAGAATTCATCAATCGAAGCTTTTTCAAAAAGGGGAGAGCTGTCAGAAATGATTTGTGTAACCAGATGAGAATTAATGCTATAGGACTCCATGTCTCCAGAGATGAATAAAGCATCTGGGCAAAGTTGCTTAGCCAGATAAATAGGCATGGCTGAATGAACACCAAACTTCCTGGCCTCGTAACTACAGGCTGCCACTACACCGCGGTTGCCACCTCCTATAATTAATGGCTTCCCTCTCAGTTTTGAGTTGATTTTGCACTCAACAGCCACAAAAAAGGCATCCAGATCGAGATGAATGATGGCTGGAGAGATCATTCAGTAAAACTAAAAATATTAGTATTGATTACTATTAAAATTAGCTAATAATCTTTACCAATGTAGTTGTTGATCAAGAGCCGGTAATGCTAAGAAGGCTATTTTGTTTTAATACATTAAAAAGTTATAGTTAAGCTATACTTTTGCGCCCTCAAAATTAAACTATGGAATTGTTGATCATTGCGGTCTTTGTGGCCGGATACCTTTTAATAACACTTGAACATGCCATATCCATAAATAAAACAGCCTCGGCTTTACTTACCGGAGTTATCTGTTGGACGATCTATGCACTGAACTACCAGGGTCATGACATCATGCACGAGCTCATGGAACACCTGGGAGAAATTTCAAGCATCTTGTTTTTCTCATGGGGGCCATGACCATTGTAGAACTCATTGATGCTCATGATGGGTTTGAAATAATTAATAGCCGGATATCAACCAAAAGCAGGCGCAAACTTCTCTGGTTGATCGCTTTTCTGACCTTTTTTCTTTCTGCTATGTTGGATAATCTTACTACCACCATTGTGATGGTTACGCTGGTAATTAAAATGGTGAGGAATGAACGCATGAGGTTGTTATTCATAGGTATGATTATTATCTCAGCGAATGCGGGTGGAGCATGGTCGCCCATTGGAGACATTACCACCACGATGTTGTGGATAGGCGGGCAGATATCTACTAATGTGATTATCGGAAGTCTTATTTTTCCAAGCTTGGTGAGTATGATTGTGCCGCTTACTGTATTAACATTTATCGTGAAGGGAGAATTGGAAAGCACTGAAATGAAAAGCCCTGCTGACCTCACCGTAAAGACAACTGATTTTGACCAGAAGGTAATTTTCATTTCCGGACTCATGGTGTTGGTTTCAGTACCTGTCTTTAAAACGGTTACACACCTTCCACCATTTATGGGGATGTTACTTGGTTTAGGTGTGTTGTGGTTTATCACTGAGATCATTCATAGAAAAAAAGCAGCTGAAACCAAAAAGAAGCTTTCTGTAGTTCGTGCTTTGGAGCACATGGATGTTCCGAGTGTTTTATTCTTTTTGGGAATATTACTGGCAGTAAGTGTTTTGCAGAATACAGGTCAACTGGCTGAAGTGGCAATCTTTTTAACCGATACCATTCAAAATGAACGATTGATTCTCTCAGCAATAGGTTTGTTATCAGCGATTGTGGATAACGTACCTCTCGTTGCAGCAGCTATGGGAATGTACTCAATGGAAATGTATCCCTTAAATGATTCATTCTGGATACTACTTGCTTATTGTGCAGGTACGGGAGGCAGCGTTTTAATTATAGGTTCAGCGGCAGGAGTGGCAGCCATGGGACTGGAAAGGATCCCTTTCGGTTGGTATTTGAAAAATATTGCATGGCTTGCGCTATTGGGGTACTTTTCGGGAATTGTGGCATTTCTGATACAGGAAATTATTATTACGTAATTCGTTTACTTGTGAGATTAATTAAAAACTTATTCTTTGCCTTTTCATTTCTGGTATCCACGTTCTCGCTGGCTCAGTATAATGAAACGATTCGGGCCGACAGGCCAGGTATTTCCATAACACCATTCACACCAGGTAAGGGTGTACTTCAAATTCAAAGCGGTTTTGACTACGCAAAATCAAAAGAGAAGTCAACTTCAGATCAGACTGAAGTATTTCTGAACAGCACACAATTCAGATACGGATTTATGGAGAAGTTGGAATTTAATTCCTATTGGGTCTATCAATCCAATACTATGGTAGAGAATAGTTTTGAAAGTAAGGCGGATGGTTTTTCCGAAATTTCACTCGGGTTACGGTACCTGATGATCCAGGGGAGAGGAGCTCGGCCATCCGTTTCAACTCAAGTCGGTTTTAATCTTCCGGTATTAAGTGAAGACTTCGCCATCTCGAATGCAGCACCTCGCATACTATTGGCTACAACCCAAAATTTAACGCGGTCCTTAACCATGACCACTAATTGGTCGCTAATATGGAAGGGCAATGGTGATAATCAACCAAACTTTATTCATACCCTAAATTTTGCATTTCCTCTTTCTGATAAAGTTGGAGCGTTTATCGAATATTATGGGATTTATGTTAATAACGTGGCGCCAGTATCTTCGCCTTATGAGCCGCGGGTAGATGGTGGAGTTGGATGGTTGTTGACTCGCAATCTTCAATTAGATTTGCACGGTGGGATTGGCTCGAGTCATGGGACTAGTGATTTTTTTATTAGCACCGGGGTTTCGTGGAAATCTAAATAAAAAAGATGGTTAAAAAATTCAAAAATATATTACTCCTTTTCCTTACTTCTATAACACTGACTGTAGCAGCACAATCTAATGATTCGACCATAGTAGTAGGCGAACCATTAATATATAAGAAGGATACGCTGTTTTATATCCATTCAAAGTTTGGTCCATTTAAGCCGCACGAGCGAGTACTTGCTATTGAAAAGCGGATTAATTCTGTAGTAGACGTTTCTGATTTTGATCCTGACAGTTTGTTTGTTGCCGATTTCGAAAATTCCACTGACGTCATGTGGCGGGATATTGTACTTTTTTCGTTAACCAATGGTGACGCAGAAGTAATTGGAAACCGCGAGTAGAAGCAGCGGAACTGTATAAGGAAATACTTCGAAAAAAATTAAAAGATGACATAAAATCAAGAAGCATCAAGAGCATTTTGATCCAGGTGGGGTTAACCATCCTGGAAATTCTGATTCTCTATCTATTGATCAGGTATGTAAATAAATTATTCGTATTTACTAAGAAATGGATTCACCGGGTTAAAGGTAAATACTTAACCGGATTCAAAATCAGGGACTATGAATTTTTAGATGCCAAGCGACTGCTTACCGTAGTCCTGTTTCTCAACAACATACTCCGCTGGTTTGTCATTGTTATTGTTCTTTATCTGGCATTGCCGATTTTGTTCAGTATTTTCCCCTGGACTCGCGGACTTGCGGATACGTTGTTTGGCTATGTATGGGATCCAATCAAGCATGTAGCCGGAGCATTTTTTAGTTACATACCCAATATTTTCACTATCGCTGTAATCTATTTTGTAACACGGTATACCGTTCGTTTTTTGAATTTCTATCAGGTGAGATTGAAGACGGATCATTGGTGATCACCGGTTTTTATCCGGATTGGGCAAAGCCTACATTCACGATAGTTAAAATTTTGTTGTATGCTTTCATGTTCGTAGTAGTCTTTCCGTATTTACCGGGGTCAGATTCCGATATTTTTAAAGGCGTATCAGTATTTCTTGGTGTACTGTTTTCATTTGGATCATCCTCCGCTATTTCAAATCTTGTTGCAGGCCTTGTAATTACGTACATGCGCCCGTTCAAAATTGGTGATCGAATAAAGATTGGAGAAATAACCGGTGACGTTATTGAGAAGTCTATGCTCGTGACCCGGGTCAGGACAATTAAAAATGAAGATATTACAATTCCTAATTCAACGGTATTGTCCGGACATACGGTTAATTATACTACGTCCGCTAAAGATCTGGGGCTAATCCTGCATACAAGTGTGACTATTGGATATGATGTCCCCTGGAAAAAAGTGCATGAACTTCTTATCAGTGCGGCTCTGGCTACAAAAGGAATACTGAATGAAGAAACCAAAAAGCCATTTGTGTTTCAGACCAGCCTTGATGATTTCTATGTTGCTTATCAGATTAATGCCTTTACTGAGGAGTCGCACAGGATGGCCGCTATCTATTCTGATTTACATCAAAATATTCAGGAAAAGTTTAATGAGGGTGGTGTAGAAATTATGTCACCTCATTATGGTGCGCTGAGAGATGGGAATATGGTAACGATTCCATCTGACTATCTTCCTAAAGATTATCAGACACCCTCATTTAAAATCAAGAAAGATCCGGAGTGATGGAATTTCTGGATTCATTAAATATTCCTCCAGCCCTTCTGCAACTTTTAGAAGTTGTGGTGATTATTGCCGTCATCTGGATCATTGTCCGCTTCATTAAATCAAGAATTTCTAAACGGGTTGAAGATACAGATAGCGCTTACAGAGCCAAGAAAGCCATGGATTTTGTTGGCTATTTTCTCGTGTTTATCACCTTGATTATAATTTATAGCAACAAACTTGGCGGACTTTCGGTTGCACTGGGAGTAGCAGGTGCTGGAATCGCTTTTGCCTTGCAAGAGGTTATTGCGAGTGTGGCAGGGTGGCTGGCACTCATGTTTGGAAATTTTTATAAAACAGGAGATCGGGTTCAGTTGGGTGGTATTAAGGGTGACGTGATTGACATTGGCGTTTTACGTACTACCTTGATGGAAACCGGGAACTGGGTGGACGGGGATTTATACAATGGTCGCATCGTACGGATTGCAAATAGCTTTGTATTCAAGGAGCCGGTATTTAATTATTCGGGTGATTTTCCTTTTCTGTGGGACGAAATAAAAATTCCCGTTATGTATGGAAGTAATTATGACACTGCCCGTTTTATTTTTAAAAAAGTGGCTGATCAGCACCTATTGGAATACTCAGCAAAAGCAAAAGAAGTGTGGAAGGTAATGGTGAAAAAATACCGGATTGAAAATGCCCAGACAGAACCCATGATTACCATGATTGCTAATGATAACTGGGTTGAATTTACTATTCGTTATGTGGTCAACTTCAAAAAAAGAAGGTTCACGAAAGATATTTTATTTTCCTCCATTCTTACTGAGGTGAAAAATTCAAATAATGAAGTTAAGTTAGCATCTGCAACCTTTGACCTCGTAGGTGCACCGGAATTAACCGTTAAGATTAAACAATAATGGGTATCAGCGATATTTTGAACTACTCCTTTACTATCGGTGAGAAAGTAATCACAATGGACAAAGTATTGGCCATCGTGTTAATTATTCTTTTTACTTATTTTATTCTTTTCATTATTCGAAAAACCCTGAAAAGATATTTCAGAAGGAGAGGAGTTGACAGAGGCCGTCAACATGCGCTGAATACACTGATCAAATATTTTGTTTGGACGATCACAGCTGTTATTATTCTTGAATATATTGGCTATGAGATTACCTTTCTTGTAGCTGGATCTGCTGCCCTTTTAGTTGGATTGGGATTCGGACTTCAACAGATTTTTCAGGACTTAGTCAGCGGTATTTTTATTTTGATCGAAGGCGTTGTTCGCATTGGTGATGTGATTGAATATGACGGCCAGGTGGGAAGAATTCTTGAAATCAATTTGCGCACCAGTCAGGTACTTTCCCGTGATGGTATTGTGATCATCGTGCCCAATCATAAATTTATTACTGACTCTATAACGAATTGGAGCCAAGGCTCCGATGCTACTCGTTTTAAGGTAAATGTAGGTGTAGCTTACGGTAGCGATGTAGGCAAAGTGAAGGAGATATTAATGGATGTAGCGCTGTCGCATAGTGATATCATTTCTGATGATAAGACAAAATACCCCCTGGTTCGATTCACCGATTTTGGAAATAGTTCACTTGATTTTGAATTGTTCTTTTGGAGCACCAACATTTTTCAAATCGAAAACACCAAAAGTGATCTTCGTTTTATTATAGATCGGAAATTCCGTGAAGACAACGTTGTGATACCATTCCCTCAACGGGATTTACATATCAAAAGCGGGAAATTATAATATTACCAGCCTATTCCATAGTCTTCGCCATGATTGCTGGAGCCACCCCAGAATGTACCGTGTTGCCAATCAAAGAATATGGCATTTACAGGTCCTGAGGTTCTGTCCTGATAAGAAAGCCGATATCCCTTGCGAGCCAACTCTTTTCGCACATAGGGAGGAGTTTGTGAATTGAGCGTCAGTGCACCGGCCCGCTTTTCGTGATCACCAAAACTGGAATACATCTGAAAAGTTTTAAAACTTGGAGCCTCACACGACTCCTGCACAGTCATATCAAACTCAACCATGTTCAGAAAAAATTGAATGAGCAGCTGATCTTGCTCATCACCAGCTTGTTTGGCAAATGAAATGTACGGCTTGCCATCTTTTAAAGCCAAACTCGGAGTTAATGTTACTCTTGGGCGTTTGCCAGGTTCAACAACGTTAAAAGGATTTTCAGCCGGATCAAGTACAAACGATTGCATGCGTTGACTCATTCCTATTCCAGTATTACCCGCAATGCAAGCGGGTACCCATCCGCCACTAGGTGTTATAGAAACAACCCAGCCCTCTTTATCAGCAGTTTCTATACTGGTTGTTCCAGAAGCAAACGCATCCAGAAATGATTGTTCTAAATTTTTGTTGTAAGGATCAGCAATTCCCGATGCTGTATTTCCCCATTTCTTCAATACATCCTGATAGGGATTTTGTTTTCCTTCAAATGGGTAAGGATCGCCAGGCCCGACTTTTGAATCGTTCTTTTCGGGGTTTATCAACTTGCTTCTTTCCTTCGCATACTCTTTCGATAATAATCCCTTCATCGGTTCTTCAGGAGCAAAGGCAGGATCGCCATAATAAAAATCTCGATCGGCAAAAGCCAGATTCATGGCCTGGTAAAGAGTATGGATGTAGTTGGTAGAATTATAACCCATCGATTTTAAATCAAAGTTTTCAAGGATGTTCAATGTCTGAAGCATAACGGGTCCTTGTGTCCACTGTTGAAGTTTATACACATCAATGCCACGGTAGGTAGTCATCATGGGTTCTTCAATCTTTACTTTCCAGTTCGCCAGGTCTTTTTCAGTAACCAGACCGCCTTGTTCCTGACAACCTCGTGCAAATTCTTTAGCAATATCGCCTTTGTAGAATCTATCGTAGGCTGCATAGATTGCTTCTTTTCTATTCTTTCCTTTTTTCAAAGCCTCTTGCTCGGTTTGAACCAGTTTTTTAAGCGTTTCTAATAAATCAGTTTGTACAAAAATTTCTCCCGCATTTGGCGCCTCTCTTTTTTCGCCCAAATGTGGAAAGAATACTTTTTTCGAGTAAGGCCAGGTTTTGATCAGTTCTTTTTCGGCTTCAATCCGGTTTGCTGTTTGCGCTTCTATCGGATATCCTTCTGCCATTTGCATAGCCGGTGCAAGGACCTGTTTCAAACTCATAGTGCCATATTCTGCCAGCATGGTCATCAAACCTCCGGGTGTTCCGGGAGTGACTGCGGCCAGTGGTCCTGTTGATGGGGGATATTGATAGTCTTTTGATTTGAAAAAATCGGCCGTGGCTCCGGTTGGGGCTACACCTAATGCGTTTATGGCAATAACTTTTTTGGTTTTTTGGATTGTAAATTAATGCTTGTGTTTCCCCACCCCAGCTGAGAACATCCCACATAGTGCATGTGGCTGCCAACATGGCGCATGAAGCATCTACTGCATTTCCTCCCTGATTAAAAATCATGCCGCCTGCTGTGGCTGCCAATGGCTTCCCGGTAATAGCCATCCAATGTCTACCATGTAATGGAGGTTTTTCTGTGGAAACCGGAAAATTATTGAACGACTGCGATAACGCATCGATAGAAATTAACAGAAAGAAAAACAAGGTGATATTTTTCATAGGGAACAAACTTTAATTTTTTATTGGAGGATTAATCATAATATGTGCACGGTGAGTTCCGGGATCCATAATCCATGGCATTCCGGGTGCTTCGGGCTTTAGTGGCAAGCCTGTACTCTCAACAGTGGCCCATGGAATGTATACCACATACCTGAAATTTCCATTGGTAATTTCACCGGTTTCACGATTGTAGTTTTCATCACTGGCAAAATAGACAAACAGGGTAGTGCCATCTTTTGGCATTTTAAGTTTTCCGCTTTTGACCTCTTCCTCACGGATATCAAAGATTTCCTTAAAATTTTTTCCCTCGGCTTTCAACGCACGGCCACGAGCCATAAAAGGTTCAAGGTCTTTATGATAACAGGACACGCTAAATCCTTTTCCATTGGGATCATCAGTAATACAGTAGTAGTCGTTTGTACCCTTTCGAAGTGTGACAAATTCTCCTTTTTCATTATATCCATAAATTGTAGCTTCAAGCCGACTTTGTTCAGGTGCCGCCAGCACCGCAGTTTTTATTTGAACTTCTGCCGAAGGCACATTGTTTTGAGCCCATCCGTTGAAACTAAGAGAAGTGAGAATAGCCCATGTTAAATATCTTTTTATCGTTTTCATAAGGTTTGAATTGAATTCAATTAGTAAACTACAATTAATTCATTAGAATTGAAATGAGAAGAAGATAGACGGCAACGTATGCGGAAATTTGGTAAATGGTCATTGTTTATTCTGATTGATTTAATCATTCTCATACTTCTAGTTGCCGGGCCTATAGATAGGACAGAATTGGATGATCAGCCATTCTATCAATCCATGATGAAGGAGCTTGATTCCTTACATTTTACCGAGCACGGGTCAGATTCAATTAGAATAGGATGGCAACGAATACCCATTACGCCTAATCATAATATGCCGATGGCGGGGTATCGGCCAAGGGATTCATTCGACTCCGTGCATGATTCATTGTATGCCCGTGTCATATCCCTTGAAAACAATTCATCACGGATTTATCTGGTGAGTATTGATCTGCTGATTTTTCCTCCTATCCTAAAAGAGAAATTGGAAGAAGCGTTATCGCTCACCAATAAACCGTTTTACCTTTTTCTGTCAGCAACACATACACATAATGGAGTGGGTGGCTGGGATGAAAGTTTATTAGGACATTTTTCAGTTGGAGATTTTGATGAAGGATGGATCAACGATACGGCTGCTAAAATTACATTGGCAATGCAAGATGCTTCTTTGACTGCCTTGAATGGAACGATCGCTTACAAAGAGTGGAATGCTTCTCACTATGTCAGTAACCGGCTGGCTGCCGGTGCCAGTAAGGATGGTATGTTGAGGGGGTTGCAATTTGAACAGGGAAATGGTGACAAAGCATTGCTGATGACCTATAGTGGGCACCCAACGAATATAAGTAAAGGAAGAAGGGAGCTGTCGGGAGATTATCCGGCTGTTCTTGTAAATAGACTGGAATCGGAAGGTTATAATTTTGCGGTGTTCATGGCCGGGATGGTGGGAAGTCACCAGATTGCAAACGTTGATGGCAATGATTTTGAACTGTGCGAGAATATTGGTTCGGTTTTAATGGAATCAAAGAAGAGTGAAGGAATATCAGAGGAACTTTCTTCTCGTATAAAGACAGCTTCTATACAAATTATGCATGGCCCTTCACAGGTTAGAATTGGCAAGAATTGGAAAATAAGAGACTGGGTGTTTAGTGCAGTATCTCAACCGCTGCAGGGCGAATTAAGTGTAGTTTCAATTGGCGATGTACTATTAATCGGGACGCCTGTGATTTTTCAGGTGAACTCTTTGTGGAGTCCGGTTTGAGTGAGTTTGCTTCATCCCAT
>JAAUQD010000170.1 GCA_012032815.1 Flammeovirgaceae bacterium | reverse complement strand
TTTAATTTCAGCCATTCGGAAGTCGATAGTATTGCCCCTGACCGTTCAATCACCTCTCTTTCATGTGCAAAATAAAGTTTGGGAATGGGAATATTTCGGCTTGAATGTACAACCACACATCCATCTCCGTCCAGTTTGAAATTGGGAATACCCTGAAATGCTCGCCCTGTCTTTTTTTACCATTGAATAAATTCCAAAGCTCAGGACGTTGGTTCTTGGGGTCCCACTGACCAAATTCATCCCGATGGGAGAAAAATCTTTCTTTGGCCCGGGCTTTTTCCTCATCCCTTCGCGCTCCACCCATAGCCGCATCAAACTTGTACTTTTCAATGGTATCTAATAGCGTGACTGTTTGTAGTGCGTTACGGCTGGCGCTATATCCCGTTTCTTCAACAACTCTTCCCTGATCGATGCTTTCCTGTACAGAACCAACAATTAGTCTGACACCCAATTCATTGACCAACCAATCCCGATATTCCATAGTTTCAGGAAAATTGTGACCTGTATCAATATGCACTAACGGAAATGGAATACGTGCAGGATAAAAGGCCTTTCTTGAAAGATAAGCCAGTACGATCGAATCCTTGCCACCCGAAAAAAGCAATGCCGGATTTTCGAATTGCGCCACAACTTCCCGAATAACATAGATTGCTTCCGCTTCAAGTTCCTGAGATTGGGATAGATAATACGAAGTCATGCCAGCGATATTCTTGGTAAAATTTTTTCTAACAGCAAATTTAGTGAATCATTGACCTCCATTGCAGAAGTATCTAAAACTAAATCCGGATGGATGGGTTCCTCATAGGAAGAATCTATTCCAGTGAAATTTTGAATTAAACCCTTGCGCGCTTTTTTATAGAGACCTTTAGTGTCCCGTTGTTCACAAATCTCAATAGGACAGTTCACATACACCTCAAAGAATTTTTCGGAACCAACCATACTCTTAACCAACTCCCGCTCCGATTGAAAAGGAGAAATAAATGAAGACAACACAATCATTCCGGAATCGACCATCAATTTTGCTATTTCCCCTACTCGCCTGATGTTTTCAGCTCGCCCTGCATTATCAAAAGACAGATCCTTATTTATACCCTGACGAATGTTATCTCCATCCAATAAATAGGTCTTGAATCCTTTTTCAAAAAGTATTTTTTCCAAACCAACCGCTAAGGTTGATTTTCCGGATCCGGAAAGCCCCGTAAACCAAATTAAAAGAGATTGTTGATTCAGAAGTTTTTCCCTCTGCTCCCTGCCTACTTTGGTTTGGGTTTTAAAAAGATTTTCCAAAATTGAAATTCATAAATAATGACGGATGTATATGATTACTATCGTCCTGATGCAGACCAGATGTTTTTAATCATAGTTAAAAACTCTTCCATCTCTTTCAACGGTATCATATTAGGTCCATCACTCAATGCTTTAGTTGGATTGGGATGTGTTTCAATAAAAAATCCATCCACTCCTACCGCAGTTGCTGCTTTAGCCAGGTAAGACGCAAATTCACGCTGACCACCAGAGCTTCCTCCCAGCCCGCCAGGTTGCTGTATACTATGTGTGACATCAAAAATTACCGGAGAAAATTGTCGCATGATAGGCAATGACCTGAAATCAACAACCAAATTATTATAACCAAAGCTTGTTCCGCGTTCGGTTAGAAAAACATTTTCATTTCCTTCTTCCCGTACTTTATCTACTGCATATTTCATATCGGCCGGAGCCATGAATTGACCTTTCTTGATTTTCACCGCTTTGCCTGTTCTTGCGGCTGCTTTCAGTAAGTCGGTCTGCCGACAAAGAAAGGCAGGAATCTGAAGAACATCCGCAATGGCGGATACTTCTACGCATTGATAAGACTCGTGGACATCGGTAACGATGGGAACTTTTAAATCTCTTTTTACCTGCTCCAAAATTTTTAATCCTTCACTCATCGTATGGCCCCGGTAAGAACCTCCGGATGTGCGGTTTGCTTTGTCAAACGAGGCTTTGAAAACATACTGAATTTCCAACTCCTTACACAAGGCTTTCACATGTTCACCGGTCTCCATGCAAATCTCATACGACTCAGCCGCGCAGGGTCCTGCAAACAAAACCATCTTATTCCCACCAACCTCAATGGAATCAGTAATGGTGACTTTCTTCTCAAACCGTTCCATATCCCTTTTTCAAAATTTTACTAAGTCTTCCTTTTGATTCCAAAACCAAATCGGCCACCTCACGAAGCACACCCTTCCCGCCTTTGGCAAGTGTAACGACATCCATCCTGTTCCTTATATATAACGGTGCATCGGCAGGGCAAGTGGATAAACCACAAGCCGCAAGTATTTCCAAGTCGTTTAGGTCATCTCCAATAAAAGCCACTTCCCTTTTTTTGAGCTTGTGAAATTTAGTGAGCTTTTCAAAAGTTGACTTTTTATCCAATATTCCCTGGTGACAAAAATCCATCTTCAATTCAGCACACCGTTTTGAAACCGCTTCAGATTCTCTCCCTGAAATTACCCCCACAATAATCCCCGCCTTCTTTAAATGTGAAATAATCAATCCATCCTTTACATTAAAGTGTTTTAACTCTTTACCTGCATCGTCATAGATTATCCTGCCATCCGTTAATACACCATCCACATCACAGAATAAAGCTTTGATTTGAGAAGCTTTTTTTAACTGACTTTTAGAATACTTCTCAACAATCTCTTTTAATGGCATAAATTGATAAGAATTCGATTGATTAAGCCGGAAAATTAAGAAAAGCTGATTACTTTAAGCGATTAAAAGATGTATTATTCAATGCTATGAAACTCCGCTTTATTTTATCATTCGTAGTTACGGTCGGCCTGGTTTATTCACTCAATAGAAACTGGAGCTCAATCCCACCTTTGGGAAAATTTCTTGATCCTTTTCAGGGCTTCTGGCAGAATGCTGAAAGTGGCAACGAAGAGGATACAGTTATAGAAATCCCCGGTTTAAACGGAGAGGTTTCTGTTTACTTTGACAGCCTGCAGATCCCCCATGTTTTTTCATCCACGGAAGAGGATCTTTACTTTACGCAGGGATATATCACCGCCCGACATCGTCTTTGGCAAATGGAATTTCAAACACATGCCGCTGCAGGTCGTATCTCAGAAATCATAGGTGAAGCTGCACTGGATTTTGATCGGTATAACCGCAGAATCGGAATGGTGTATGCTGCGGAAAATTCATTAAAAAGTATCGAGGATGACCCAACGGCTAAAATGGTGATTGATAATTATACCAACGGGATAAACGCATACATTAAATCCCTCAAGCCAAAAGATTATCCGCTCGAATACAAACTCCTTAATTATGAACCTGAGCTTTGGACAAACTTAAAATCTGCTTTACTCCTCAAGTACATGTCAAAAACACTCAATATCAGTGAGAAAGATATGGAGATGACCAATGCACTGTCGGTGTTTGGAAAAGACATGCTTGACGTACTCTATCCGGACTATGAAAAAGTAGGTGATCCGATTGTGGATAAAACGGGTGACTGGAACTTTGATCCGATTCGAATTGACTCCGTTCCTTTCGCCCTACCTCTCGAACTCATTGCGTTGCATCGGCCAGAAAAACCCTCGCCCGATGTGGGCAGTAACAACTGGGCGGTGAGTGGTTCAAAAACATCAACCGGGTATCCAATGCTCAGCAACGATCCACACCTTACACTCAGTCTTCCCAGTATTTGGTATATCATGCATTTGAATGGTCCGAATACAAATGCCATGGGTGCAACCTTGCCTGGAGCGCCTTCCATTATCTAGCGGATTTAATGATTCGATCGCCTGGGGTGAAACCAATGCTCAACGCGATCTGGTGGATTGGTTTAAAATCACTTTTGAAAACGAGTCGAAATCAAAGTACTTATACGATGGAGATTATTTGCCTACGAAGAAAGTTGTCGAAGAGATTATTGTAAAAGGAGGAAAAACATTTTATGATACGGTAGTTTACACACATCATGGGCCCATCGTGTATGACGAACGTTATCATGGAGAAGATGAAAAAAATCATTTTGCATTTCGCTGGATAGCACACGACCCATCGGAAGAAGTGCTGACATTCTACCTGTTGAATCAGGGAAAGAATTACAATGACTACATGAAGGCCCTTGATCACTATGGATCACCCGCCCAAAACTTTGCGTTTGCATCAACCCAGGGGGACATTGCCATACGCATTCAGGGAAAGTATCCGGTACGTAGAAAAGAAGAGGGAAAGTTTGTATTGGACGGATCCCGCTCTATTCATGAGTGGCAGGCTTATATTCCAAACGATCAAATGATTACTTATAAAAATCCTGAACGTGGTTTTATCAGTTCAGCCAATCAGTATCCTGCCGATTCAACGTATCCCTACTACATTACAGCCACAAGTTTTGAAGCGTACAGAAACCGGAGAATCAATTCCCGCCTAAGTGAAATGAAAAACATTACGCCTCGCGATCTGATGGATTTACAATTTGATAATTACAACCTCAAGGCTGCTGAAAGTCTTCCCATGTTTTTGGAGGCTCTGGATATGAATCAGCTAAAAGAAAAGGAAAGGGAAGCGTATGAAGTATTAAGATCATGGGATTATTTTAATTCGATCAATTC
>JAAUQD010000062.1 GCA_012032815.1 Flammeovirgaceae bacterium | reverse complement strand
GCCAGATAAATTTTCCGTTCTGCGACAGATACGGTCCCCGGTTTTAAACCGTAAAATAGCTGACCGGTCGGTTCCCCATGATAACAACCGTGAAGCCTTTGGCATGGCAATGGCTGCCGGTACCTCTTCAAATATATTTCGAAAAAGGATTGCGTATATCCGGTTTATCAAGGTCAACCATGGTCTTGCCCGCAAGACTATCCTTTGATAGCCTGAAGTTGTGCAATACCGGTTGGTAGGAACTCACATCCACCTGTTCTCCGGGAAAAACCAAAATCGTTCCCTGATTTCTAATGTTAGCATTGAGCGAAAGCTGCATCGATGCGTTGAATGAATTCAGCATTGATACAACAAGCAGATCAGCTTGTGGAAATGTGCTGAAGTCTACGTTGCCCTCCTCAAAACTCTGATAGTTGAAAACCTCACGATTGCTGAAAACTTTTTCAACATAGGTTTGTGAATTTGCAGGCTTTACTTCAACGATATTGATCTTATCGGTGAAGTTGAGAGAGAAATAAAAATCATTATCAAAACTTGTTGGAAAATCATTGAAACTTATTCTACCGCGGTTCATTCCCTTCAGACCGGAAGCGATATCAAATGTAACTTCGCCCGTACTCCCGGCATCAAAGCTCACCGAGCCGGTTGCGTATTGTGCATCGTTGATGATAAGGCGGGTGATTAAATCGTTCACTCCTTTGTTTGATGTATTCTTCAGCTTTACATGAATCGAATTTGTTTCTCCGCCTATAATAAATGGATTCTCCAGAAAAACGCTGTCTACATAAATGTTAGAATTCCTTTCTAGCGGTACAGGAACAAAATGCCATTGATTGATGGAGTCAAGCACCGCCTGATCGGTGAGCTGAATCGTGGACTTTTGAAAATCGGAGATCACAAAAACTTCATGCGTAGACTCCTTCTCCAGCGCCATTCGCTGGCGTACCTCTTCAAAAGTTCTGCCCACCGAGGAGAGGTTGACGGTGGATATCAAGTCAATGATCTCCGTTTTAGTTTTAAATGAATTGGAGAAGGGCTCAAAGTCATTGGTCAATAACTTATACCGGGTTTCTGCCGGAAATAAATCAACAATTTGCTGAACGAACATGGTTCCTGCATCAAGGGCACTCACTTTGTCCGTTACCTGAGCCGACATGCTGTACGAATTGTCCAGGTAAATGATTACTGATCGGCCGGTTGTAATTTGTTCATCAGCCGGAAGAAAAGGCTGTGCAAAGGCTAAGACCAGAAAAAATAAAAACAATAACCGTGAGGCAAGGATCAGGTATTGCTTCAGTTTCCGTTTTTGGGTTGTCTCTTCCTTAACTTGCCTGAGAAAACGAGTATTGGAAAAATAGATCCTCTTGGTTCTTCTGAAATTAAATAAATGAATAATGACGGGTATAGATAGCGCAGCGAGTGCCCAAAGAAACTGAGGGAATACAAAATTCATGAAGGGCAAAAGTAAATAAATTCAAGTACACAAAGCGTTGTTAAGTTATGCCCGGTTACGGGTATTGACAAAAAAGAAAAACCCCGTTCCGATATTATCAGGACGGGGCTTTCGTCATCCAGCTTGCGGGATGTTATTTATTAGGATTTCCTCCCAGCATGACGAAATCATTTACGTTGATCTCAGACACATATCGCTTCTCGCCTTTACTGGTTTCGTACGAACGATGTACAAGTTTTCCTTCTACGGCTACCTCAGCGCCTTTACGCAAGTACTTGTCTGCGATGTCGGCCAGTTTTCCCCAGATCACGATGTTATGCCATTGGGTTTCTTCGATCTTCTCACCTTTTTGATTCTTGTACGACTCATTGGTGGCGATAGAAAACGAAGCTAACTTCTTTCCGCTTTCAAATGATTTCACTTCAGGGTCTTTACCCAATCTTCCGATCAGCTGCACGCTGTTTCTTAAACTTTTCATAAAACATAAATTTTAGTTAAACATTTTTTTCAAGTCGCTCGATGTTTTGTCGATTGACGATTCAAAGGTGAGGGAAGAAAAATGAGATAATCGTATGTTAAACGCTTATAATCGATTATATTCGTTTGTAAACGTTTGTAAACGGATAGAATGCCCCCTAATACATCAAAACCATGCAAGGAATGCGGAAATAAGATTCCGGACGCATCGACAAGAAATTTTGTTCAGATGCTTGTCGAATCGCATATAATAACCGTTTGAATAGCGATGTCAATAATTACGTGAGGAATGTAAATAACGTATTGCGTAAAAACAGACGCATTTTAACCGAATTAAATACGAATGGGAAAACTAAAGTCCCCGGGATAAGTTAAAAGGTAAGGGCTTTGACTTTGGCTTTTATACAAGTTCTTACCAGACTAAGGAGGGTGCAACCTACTATTATTGTTATGAACAGGGTTATTTGCCCATTGAAAAGGATGGTTTTCTGTTGGTGGTGAAGAAAGAATTTAAATCGTAATAATATGGCAACAAAAAAGCAGATTAAATTTCACTCCGGTGAAAAATGGAAAACACTGCCTTTAAAGCGTGGTGTCAATGGCCATCGTTATGCTATTTCAAATTATGGCCGGATTGTCAGCTACAAAGACGACATCAAAACGGGACAGGAATTAAAAACCCGGCTCACTGAAAACTACCCCAGTGTGACCTTGCAAACCCGGGGAATAAAGCAAAATCACTATGTACACCGATTAGTGGCTACACATTTTGTAAAGCAAAAGTCTAAAGCACATAAATATGTGATCCATCTGGACTTCAAAAAAGAAAATAACAAAGCTTCAAATTTACGGTGGGCGAAAAAGGACGAAATGTATAAACATCAGCAAAAGAGTCCTGCGGTAGTTAGAGCGAAAAAAGTCAGACGAGAGTCTGGATACTCTTTGAAACCCAAAGATGTCAGGGAAATTAAAAAGGCTCTGGCCAATAAGAAAAACCCACCAACACTAAAAGCATTGGCCAAGAAATACAAGGTCTCCGATATGCAGATTCATCGCATTAAAATCGGAGAAAATTGGGGCCATATTTAGAGATTTGATATCCTTGTTGGATGAATACTTCGTGGTCGCTCCAAAAAAAGAAAGCTTTAATTACGGGAGGAACCAAGGGAATAGGTCTTGCCATGGTTGAAGAATTTGTTCACCTCGGGGCCGAGGTGATGTTGGTAGCTCGCAACGCCAAATCAGTATCGGACACTGTACAACTTCTGACACAACGCGGTTTTAATATTTCCGGAGTTGAGGGTGATGTTTCGGATGGGGCCTTCAGAAAAAGACTGGTTAAGGACGTAGAACAAAAGTGGGGAAAGCTGGATGTCCTTGTCAATAATGTCGGTACGAACATCAGAAAAAATTTATAGAATACACAGAGGAAGAATACCGGCAACTCTTTGAAGTTAATCTTTTCAGCCTTGCGGAAATCACCGTATGGCATTCCCATTGTTGAAGAAGTCCGGGAAAGCCAGTGTCATCAACATGGCTTCAGTGGCCGGTACACAGGATGTACAAAGCGGACCTCCATATGGAATGACAAAAGCCGCTATCATTCAATTTTCTAAACACCTGGCATGTGAGTGGGCACCTTTTCAATCCGGGTTAACACCATTTCACCCTGGTACATAGAAACACCTTTGACTCAAAGTGTTCTTTCGCAACAGGATCGTCTGGAAATGATTTTAAAGCGCACGCCATTAAACCGCGTAGGGCAACCCGAAGAAGTGGCGAGCATGGCAGCATTTCTTGCCATGGACAAATCAAGTTACATCACAGGGCAAAACATCCAGGTCGATGGTGGTATGAGTGCAAAAGGCATGTAGACCGCTTGCCCTCTTTTCTCTTTCGCTTCCGGCAAAGAATTGGTAATTTGTTGCATCGTAAATCAAACTACCATGTACCGATATCTTATTTCTTTCTTAGTTGTGTGTTCCCTGGGATTTATTTCAATCAATCCCAACCCTCCAAATTTTAGAGAGATTATTAATGGAGATCTTCCCTATCTTCTTGAATTCTATAAAGCGAGACATCAGAACCCGGAGATTTCATTGGAGGAAAAGGAAACTGCCGGAGTACTGGCAGGTGAAATGAAGAAACTGGGGTTTGAAGTGACAGAAAACTTTGGTGGTTATGGAATTGTGGCCGTTCTAAAAAACGGAAAAGGACCCACCATCCTATATCGTACGGACATGGATGCGCTGCCCATGTATGAAAAAACAGAACTCCCGTATACCAGCAAATTGACAACGGTATATAATGATGAAAAAGTAGGAACGATGCATTCATGCGGACATGATATTCACATGACCACTTGGTTGGGTACAGCGAGGACCATGGTGAAAACTAAATCCAGCTGGAAGGGAACCCTGATGATGATCGGTCAGCCGGCTGAAGAGATTGGTGCCGGAGCACGAATGATGCTCAAAGAAGGGTTGTATACAAAATTTGGTGTGCCCGATTATGGCGTTGGTTTGCATTGCAGCCCAACCATTCCGGTGGGGCAGGTGGGTTTTGGAAAAGGCTATACGATGGCAGCAACCGAAAGCGTTGATATAAAAGTGTTTGGAGTTGGTGCGCATGGCGCATCGCCACATATGTCCATCGATCCGATTGTAATCGGTTCGATGATTGTAATGGAACTGCAAACCATTGTGAGCCGCAATTTAAATCCAACCGAGGCTGCAGTAGTTACAGTGGGTTCGTTCAAAGGAGGAACCAAACACAATATCATCCCTGATGAGGTTCATCTGAAGCTGACCATTCGCACATATACGGAGGAAGTACGGACCATGGTGCACAAACGCATTCGGGAGATAACACGGGGTGTTGCTATGGCGGCAGGCTTGCCCGAAGATAAAATGCCGGAGATTATTATTCCCGATGAGTTTACATTGGCCAACTACAATGATCCCAAATTGGTGGATCGGCTGATGAAATCTGCCGGAACCACTATTGGACCAAACAACGTGATCAATGCTGAGCCTCAAATGGTGGGTGAAGATTTCTCTCATTACGGTCAGACGGAACATAAAGTGCCCACCGTATTGTTTTGGCTGGGAACCGTACCGGATGCAAGAATTAAATCAGGTGTGCTGCCCGGATTGCATTCGCCATACTATTTTCCTGAACCTGAAAAATCAATTGAAACCGGTGTGGCTGTTGTGGCTCAATCCCTGACCGATCTTTTCAATCAAAAATAAGTTGCCCGGTTGGTTGTTTATGGGTTAAGCGCAGGAATCGCTTTTTACCGTTTACTGACAGGTTGATCACATTCGTTTGTGTTGGGAACAGCTCGACAAGAAAATCCGCGGTAATGGAAATCTCTTTCCATGACTGAGGAGACGAACCTTCAAAAGAAAGCCAAACCGCATCGTCAAATTTCTCGCACCCGGTCAGCTGATAGCTCAATTCCTTTTTGTTGATTTTTATTTTAAGATGAGTGGCAAAGTATTTTTCCAGGTAAGTCTTCTGTGCCATGCATGCTTTTTCGTCCGGTAATGAAAATGGTTGAGCATGCATATTTCGCAGCGCATCTTCAAGATCATCGGTAAACACTTTTACTTTCATGAAAAAACGCTCTTCATCATTTCAATATCAACCACCCCAATATATACGGCATGGGTTTCCTCGCAGGCTTTAATGGGCACCGCATCAACAAACATCAGAATCCCATAAAGAATAGCCAATTGCATTTTCGAAATTACCCATAATTAAAAAGTAAATTTGCAACATGCACTTATTTAGTTACAGGTCGTCATCCATGTTCAATCTCCCATGATGGATAAAAATCGAGAAACAAAATTGTATTCCATCGCCTTTGCGCTGGGCATCTTCACCATTTTCTATAACCTGGTTGAAGGCATCATCGCTACATGGTTTGGATTTGAGGATGAAACCCTCGCCTTGTTTGGATTTGGCCTCGACAGCTTCATTGAGATGATATCAGGGATGGGCATCATCTACATGATCACCCGCATTAGAAAATACCCGGAGAGCCTGCGAAGTGATTTTGAAAAAACCGCTTTAAAAGTTACGGGCACCTCGTTTTATTTGCTTACGGTCGGCCTTACCGTATCTGCCATCATTAACGTAGTGCAAGGGCACACACCCGAAACTACGTTCTGGGGTGTGGTCATTTCCATTATTTCCATATTGGTGATGCTGGGATTGATGTATGGAAAACTGAAGGTGGGTCGTGAACTGAATTCAGCCCCCATCCTGGCCGATGCCGGGTGCACCAAGATTTGCATCTACATGTCCGTCATTCTTCTGATCTCCAGCGGCATTTATGAACTCACCGGGTTTGCCTATGCCGATGCGATCGGTACGCTGGGCCTAGCCTGGTTCTCCTATTCAGAGGGAAAGGAATGTTTTGAGAAAGTGAAGAACAATGATCTTTGTTGTGACCATTGAATAGTTATGCAGTTATCTTTTTTTCCCTCCAATACAAAAACAATGGCAAGGTACCTGCCATGCCAAACAGCAACGTCAGTACCCAGATCTGCCACACATTTTTCAGCTGATACTTTTTAGCTTCATTGTAGGTCCAGTAAAAAAGATAGCGACCACCACCAATAGATCAACTATAAAAGCCGTAGCAATGGTATTGGCAAACATGCCGTTGATCGTGGCCATCGGATCAAGCCAGAGGAGTATGTTACCTGTCTCGACCGATTCTTTTAGTACAAAAATGTTAGGCGCTACAAATCCAAGAACAGTTGCAATTAAATAAAAACGTTTCATATGTTTTGTTTTTTAGTTATTCAAAAATGAACCGCTTTCTTAACTTCAAACTTGGTGTAAACCAAGATTTTTACATGCGCACTGACCCCAGCAATTTACTGAAATTGGTTGCATCAATTCTGAGGTAGGAGGAGATGTCCTTATGCGGAACCATGTTAATCAATTGAGGACTTCTACGAGTAAATGCCCTAAAACGCCTTTCAATATCAAAGGCCATCAATTCGTAATGCCGTTGTATCATGCCCAATAAAAGCTGCTCGGTGGCTTTTCTGAACAAGGTCTCTATCGGACGATGCTTGTTCATTAATTCCTGATGTCGTTCGAAAGAAAGTCGCAGGAACACGCTATCCGTTATCGTTTCCAGAAAATAAGCCGAAGGGGATTGTGTAAGAAAGGAATCGGGAATTCCGGAGAAGGAGGGTGGATAGGCAAAGGCAATAACATGTTGTTTACCCTCATTTAAATAATACGATTTCTGAATTCCATCCACTACAAAATAGAGAAACCGTTCGGTTTCTCCTTCCGATGTCATTATCGTTTTTCTGGCGATCGCGTGTTCAGTCCAGTGTCCTACATATTCATGGAGTATTTCATGATCTATTTTGTGAATAGAAGAAAGAAAAGATTCTAAAGGAATGGACGTATTATGTTGCATGCCCAAATCATAACGGTTCTAGATATCCGCTGCTTTCAATCTCCGATAACTGAAAAAATTAAACAGAAACATCCAAACGAGGGCAATCGCAACAGATGCCAGGCTTACATAATCCTGAATCTCCTGAAACACATATTTCAGAAAGGGATTTGGGACGAGATTATCAATCGCGTCCATAGGGAAATAGGGCTTTATAACCTCTAAGGAATCGGGCAGATTGAGCTTTATGATCAACTCGATAGTCGATGCAAAGAGTAATAGAAGAATGGTCAATCCTGATCGCTGGATAATAACGCCCAACATCAGCGCAAACGATAGGTACGTAAATATTTGCAAGCCATAGGCTGGCACAAAGGGCATGGACTGGAATACATATTTCCAATCAAGCTCAGGTGTATAAATAAGACCGGTCACCAGCCCTATGACAAAAATAAAAAGTGCCGAGACAATACTTAATCCAAGATTGGTAGTAATCTTAGAAATAAGAAAGTCTAACCGACTGACTCCATCAATCACATTTTGACGGAGCGTACGGTAGCTGTATTCGTTGGTGATGGAAATCACCACCAACACGCCCAGCATGATCTTAAAAAAAGAGCTGGCGTATGTGATATTCTGCCAGATGTCCGGAAATGGTACAATGGAATCTTATACACGTTGAGATCCATTTCGGGCAGCTTTGATTTCAGCCATTTTAAAAATTCCATAAAGCTTGAAGTAAACATGCCCAGTATGATAAAATACATGCCAATGATTACCCAAAAGGTTCGATAGTGCTTTAGCTTCTTGTAATCAATTTTACATAAATGGATTATCGACTTCATGATGTAGGTGCTTCCGATAAAATTTCAAGGAACTGCTGCTCAAGGGTCTTTTTACGGGCGATTAAATGAGACGCTGCGATTCCCTGTTCAAACAGATATTTATTCAAATCCTGGCTTTTGATTCCCTCCTGAAGGGTTACTAAAAAATGGTTGTTCTCATCCTTCATCGAAACAATGCCGTGAAAGTTTTTCAGGGCGCTATGTAGCTGATTATCAATCGGACCGACTTCAATGACCAGCCCCCCCTTCCCTACATCTTCAACAGGCCCGGTGTACACCATATTGCCTTTTTTAAGCACCGCAAAATGAGAGCACACCTTTTGTACTTCATCCAGTAAGTGACTGGCTAATATGATCGTTTTTCCATCCTCCGCGATTTTTTTGATCAGCTTCCGGATTTCAGCAATGCCCATCGGGTCCAGACCGTTGGTGGGTTCATCAAGTATCAATACAATGGGATCGTTGAGCAGCGCGGACGCAATGGCGAGCCGTTGCTTCATACCTAATGAATAGGTTTTGTATTTGTCATCCTTGCGATCACTTAGTTCTACGATTTCCAGGACCTTTGGTATGTTGGCGGGTGTCGATTCCTTAATCATCGCATTCAACTCCAGGTTTTGCTGACCGGTGAGGTAGGGATAGAAGATGGGATGCTCCAGCACGGCACCAATTTTCTTACGGATTTCATCTTTGGGTAATTCACCAAACCAGCTGAAACTCCCGGAAGTTTTATTCACCACTCCCATAAGCATGCCTAAGGTGGTAGTCTTTCCGCTTCCATTGGGGCCCAGCATGCCGAATACCATCCCTCGCTTTACTTCGAGGGTCATGTTATTCACCGCCTTAATGCGGCCAAAGTGTTTTGTTAAATTATTTATGGACAGTACGGTCTCCAATGTTTTTGTGTTGATTATCCTTTTCGAAAATAGGTCTCAATTTTTTATAATCCCAAACCAGCAACCCTAATCCTCCCATCATCATCATGAATACTATATACGGAGTTCCCTGAAAACCGATCGAAACGGTGATGACAAAAATATTAATAATAATGGGCATGAAAATAAGCGCTCCTGCCAAAGCCCAACGCTGAGTAATCAAAAGCAGGCCGGTGATCAATTGGGCATAGCCCAGAAAATTCCAATAAAAACCAGTGGCATACATGCACTCAAAAAAATAACCAACCGGGTTTTCCGGTCCCAGTATGGTAAACCGCTCTCCCATAATTTTGGGAAGGCTGGGATAAATAAATGATAGCCCAAGAATTACTCTCAAACCAACCACAAATAACCGGAAGAGTTTAATTTTCCTTACCCTTTCGATTAGTACCACCTTTCATGAATTTACTGATCTGGTTTTCATCCAGTATTTCAAACAATGATCCAGCCTTTTCCAAAGGAATCTTTCCCAGAATATCCAATACATAAAGATTCGTTGAGTCATTCACGAGGATTACGGTGCCCTTCACGTCTCCGTTTTTTTCCCGCATGAACATATCGAAGTTTCGCCCGTCAAAACGGCTGGTCATAATTGACTCATACGATTCACCTTCGTATCCCTTCACCAAACTTTTGTATTCCGTATTACCAAAGCCCTTATCTTCCTTGTTGATCATCAGAAACTTCATTTTCTCGATGTCTTTTACCAGAATATCAAAATCCGCGTTGTCTTGTTGATTGAGCATCTTAAGGGTATTGTTATAAAAGAAGAGGGTAAAAGAGCCCTCGTATTTTTCCTGCAGACTGTTTGTGGTTTCTGTCTGTGCTGATACCAGAGTTGGTACCAACATCAGACAGAATATCCATTTTACCAATTTCATAGGTCAGAAAATTCAGTTCAGTTCTTTACTTTGTTTTTATCCTTGTCCAAATTATCCAGTTTTTCCAAACCTTCCACATTCATTTTGCTTCCAATTTTGGAAACCTGCTTCAAATCAATTTCTCCAAACAAGGTAAGCAACATAAATTCTTCGGATCCGCCCATCACCATCACCATCTCACTGATCTTCCCGCTGGATTCTTTAATAAAGAATTTCATATCCTTGTCCTCGTCCCGGACATACATCAATTCTTCATATTCTTTAGGCATAATACCCAGCGCCTCTTTGTATAATGTCCGGCTGTCGCGTGTGTCTTCTTTAGACAAAATGCGGAGTCCTTTTAGTTTACTGATGGCATCCAGTACTTCCTGATCGTCCTTGTCATCCACTTCCAGATCAGTAAAAAGACTGAACATCTTGCTGGATATAGTTACCTGGCTGAATGTTTCATCACTCTGATACTTGTTAATGAATTTTGTAATAGCCTCGCCCTGTCCGAATACAGCAACACTACCGGCCATCAACATCATAATTACAACTGCTTTTTCATATGCTTTATGTTAAAAATTTTGATTCGTTCTTATTTATATATTATCTGTTTCTACTTCCATTATTTTTCAGGCTCACTTTCTCCTCTCACTTTTTGCTCAGCTTCATTAAATACTCTCATCTTACCCACTTCATGCTGCGCCTTTCCAAACCCTTTTGATAAAATCATTAACGCTTTTTTTGTTTCCTCAAAGGCAAGCTGCGGATCGCTGTACGTATCTACCACTTCTGCAGGTGATGATTTCTTAGCTTCCTGACGAACAAAATAACCGATGGCAACAACTACCAAAATTCCAGCGGCTATCCGGCTCATGTTATACACCAGACTTCTCATGTTACCAGCCGGTTTTGTTTTGATCTTTTTCAGAACCTGCTGATCAAAAGTTGGGTCCGCGACACCTTCCTGTCTTTTGGCATCATAGTACCTGAACAAGGTTGCCGTCTCCTTCCATTCCTCAACTACGGATTCTTCTGCGAAATACTTTCTTAGCTGAGCCTCTTCTTCCAATGAAGTGTCAGCATTCCAGTACTTCTCGACCAGTGCTTTAAGTTTATCAGACTCCATATTCATTCATCTTTATCAATTTTTCCCGTAGTGTGGTGCGGGCCCTAAACAAATTCACCTTAACCTGGCTCATATCTACATCCATGATTTCACAAATCTCCTGGTAGCTATATCCCTCTACATCGCGCAGATGTAAAACCTGCCGCTGCTTATCGGGTAATGCCTGCATCCAATTTGATATCTGTTCCATATTTTGGTTTATCTCCGTTTTCTCATGTGGCGAGAGTTCATTGGCATGTACACTATATGAATTCCCATCAAAAGACTCCATCGTTCTACGCTGATTAACCCTTAGCCGATCCAGCGATAAATTCTTCGCAATCCGCATACACCAGGCTTCCCAATTTTGGATATGCTCCAGTTTTCCCCCATTCCATACCTTCACAAAGACCTCCTGAACCACATCCTTTGCATCCTCCTCATTTCCCAATAACCGGCTTGTAAATCGAAAAAGCTTGTTTTTCGTTGGCAATACCTGGCTCTGGAATATTTCGAAGTTCATCTTTTCAGTATCAAGACGACCTTCCTTGCCATATGTTACAATTGTTTTCAAATTATTTTTGGAACCCGTCAAAGGTACCCAATTATCAGAAATGGCTCTTTTATTGTAGATTATGAATAATATGAAGGAATCGGAGGAAAAAATTGTAGTGTATGATTCGTATGCAACGAATATTTTGGCCAATCTGGTGAAAACGAAACTGGATGCCTATGGGATTCCCTGTTTTTTAAGCGGGGAAGAGTTCAACAACATGTTCCCTATAAAAAATGACCTAATGCATGGCGTGCGTCTACACATCTTTGAGTGTGACCGCGATCAGGTAAACCAAATAATCAATTCCGATTAGTTCACTTTCAAGATAGTAAACTCAACCCTTCGGTTGTTTGCTCTTCCATCATCCGTATCGTTGGTATCAATGGGCACAGACTCACCATACCCCTTGGCGGTAAGCCGGTTTAAATCAATTCCCTGACTAACCAGATAATCCACCACAGACTGTGATCTTCCTTGCGATAGATTTAAATTATAATCATCCGGTCCTTTGCTGTCAGTATGTCCTGAAATTTCTACTTCCACATGGGCATTTTTATTCAGGAAATCCACAACCTTATTCAATTCAACAAACGATTCCGATTTAAGTGTGGCTTTATTGTAATCAAAATAAATATTTTTCAAGCGCACAGTCATCCCTACCTCAATCGGGCGCAGGTAAACATCTTTTACCCAGGGGTTGGTTTCCTCTGAGTCAATCAGCACGCTATCGGTAGTGTTGATATAGCCTTCGGCAGAACCCGTGAGCACATACCAGCCCATTTTGTCAATATCCCTTTTGTAAGAACCATTCACCGGTTGTGAACTCGTTCGGTTTCCCTCAGCCTTAGATACAAAAGAGATAGAACCATTGATAGGGTTGTTGGTCTTACTATCCATCAAATTACCTGAAAGCACCAGTTGTTTCGCTACCGGCTTTAATGGAACGTCTACTTGTAGTGTAGTGTCATTCACGAGGTAGGGAAGGTCAAACGTAAATGTTCCAGGCTCAAAGCCTGCAATAGATGCTGAAATTGTATACCCGCTTACTTCAGGAATCTTTGTTCCAAATTTTCCGTCAGCTCCGGCCTTTAACTGAATTGGATCATTCTTTTTAAAAGTGATTTCAACGGGAGCTGCCAGAGGTGCGTTGGTTTTTGAATTATAAACAATTCCATTCAATGTGATTGTAATATCCTTGGGGACCAGCACATATAAATCAAGATTACCACCGTCAACCCGGCTGTTGGCGCGGGAAGTATACACATGACCGGCTGCGTCAATTGAAAAGTAAGCATCACCCGCAGATGTGTTTATAGGCGGACCTAGGTTTACAGGATCTGTCCACTTCATCCAAGTCTCGTCCATGCGTACGCTTTTATAAATATCAGCTCCTCCCTGATACTTCTCCCCTTTGCGGTCGCTGGCGAAATATAATGTTTTGTTATCCGGACCAATATACGGACCATACTCATCCGAGCGGTCGCTGAACGACAACCGCACCGGAATAGACCACGAGCCGTTGGGCTGAAGATTGCTTACATACAGGCTACTGCGAATGCTGGTTGGAATTTCAGAGAAATACAGAATGATATGTTTTCCATCAGACGACATGCTGGCTCCATTAAAGCGACCTTTATTCATATCATCAAAACCCTTGATGTCCACTTCACTCCACTGCCCGGAGGGACTGACAATAGAAAACCCACCTTCAGTTGAACGCTTTCCGCGAATAAAAAGTGAACCATCCGGAAGAACCGTGAATACCTGGTTGGACCGGTTCTTATTAAAAGGAGCGTCTAACCGTTTAGCAGCTGACCAATTTCCCTGGTCGTCCTTGCGGGTAATCCAAATGTCCTGGCTGCCTGATTTCCCAAATGTGTTCTCCGGATGATTTTGTACAAAGAAATATAAATCCTTGCCATCGGGTGATATGACAGGAGCCGCCTCATGATAAAACGTATTTACCTCTTTGCCCAGAGTAACCAATTCGTATCGTTGGCTGAATTCCTGACCCAATGAGGTTATAACGGCCATAACAAGAATGGGAATCCATAAAAATCGCTTCATAGTCAGGCGGTTAGTTTGATGTAAAGTTAGTAAGTTCATTAAAAAAAGATTAACAATCGAATGATTCATTCCCAATCAGAGATTATAGAAACCCTTAAAAGTGAAGTTAATTTAGTGTTACAATCTGTACATTCAGTTGAGATGAATCGACTAACGACCTGCAAAGACGGCAAGTGGAGTATCGCTCACAACATTGAACATCTGATTCTTTCAGCAAAACCCGTATCACTCGCTTTTTCTTTGCCGAAATTTTTGCTCCGTTTTTTCGGCAAACCCAACAGAGCAGGCCGTGTGTACGATGAAGTTGTGAATCGGTATCTTCAACGGCTTGATCAGGGTGGAAAAGCCCCTGCTCAATTTATACCATCCCGTAAAATTAAAACAAGAGAAGTGCTATTGGATCGCTTCCAGCGGGCACATGAAAAATTGGTGAAAAACATTTCAGGTCATAGCGAAGCCGATCTTGACCGATATGTATTGCCCCATCCCCTTCTTGGAAAATTATTGCTTCGCGAAATGTGTTTCTTTACCATATATCATATTCATCATCACCACAACGCCATAAAAAAGCAAATATGAAACTGAACATGATCCTGCCACTGGGTGACTTCAGACTTTACACTAAGTCAGAACTGGTAAATAAAGCTGAACTTGCTCAACTCAATGAGTCTGTACGCGATCTTCACGATATCATTCTTGAATTCAGAAAAAAATACAACGCAGGTCGTGCCATTGCTGCTCCTCAAATTGGAGTGATGAAAAGAATCATCTGCATGAATATTGATAAACCTATGGTGATGTACAATCCTGAACTCAGCAACATGAGTGAAGAATTGATTGAACTGTGGGATGATTGCATGTGCTTTCCCAATCTGCTGGTGCGCTT
>JAAUQD010000169.1 GCA_012032815.1 Flammeovirgaceae bacterium | reverse complement strand
ACCATTTATTACACGCCAATTGTACATTTATTTGATTTCATCTCCTTTAATTGAATTGATTCATTTTGATAGCTTAACATATTGATAATTAAACAATTAAAAAGATTAAACAATTTAAGATGAGATTATATACCCGCTTTAGCAGTTACTTTTATGACGGTCTGTCTAATACGAGATTCACACCTGAAATACAGCTTCTTCGAAATATCATTTCTGTCGATTAGAACCTATTTAAGCAATATTTGTTCTATTTTTGAATCTTATTTAAAATTAGTCTAAATAGATAGAGCAATGAGCAAAGACAACCAGGTCCTTGCAGACATAACATCAAAAGAATACGAACACGGATGGGCAATTAACCTTGATGCTGATGAAGCACCTAAGGGTTTAAGTGAAGAAATTGTACGTTTTATATCCGCTAAAAAAGCTGAACCGGATTGGCTGCTCCAATGGCGCCTCAAGGCCTTTCGGAAATGGTCAGAAATGAAAGAACCTTCATGGCCAAACGTTCACTACCCTCCTATCAATTACCAGGACATTATATACTACTCAGCGCCTAAGCCAAAATCAAAACCGGGAAGCCTCGAAGAAGTAGATCCTGAATTACTAAAAACCTTCGAACGTCTGGGTATTTCATTAACCGAACAGAAAAGACTAACCGGAGTTGCCGTTGATGCTGTCTTTGATAGCGTTTCAGTGGCTACCACTTTTAAGAATAAACTGGCTGAACTGGGTGTTATCTTTTGTTCTTTCAGTGAAGCTGTTCGTGAACACCCTGAACTCATAAAAAAATACCTAGGCTCTGTAGTTCCAATGCACGATAATTATTTTGCAGCACTTAACTCTGCTGTATTTTCTGATGGCTCATTCTGTTACATACCCAAAGGAGTTCGGTGTCCCATGGAATTGTCTACCTATTTCAGAATAAATGCAGCCAATACCGGGCAATTCGAACGAACGCTTATCGTTGCTGAAGAAGGATCGTATGTGAGTTACCTCGAAGGATGTACTGCACCGATGCGCGATGAAAACCAATTGCATGCCGCAGTGGTCGAGTTATACGCGATGAAAGACGCTGAGATTAAATATTCTACCGTACAAAATTGGTATCCGGGAGATAAAAACGGAAAGGGTGGAATTTACAACTTCGTAACCAAGCGTGGATTGTGTGCCGGAGATCATTCTAAAATTTCATGGACGCAAGTGGAAACTGGAAGTGCCATTACGTGGAAGTATCCATCATGTGTTTTGAAAGGTGATTACAGTGTTGGAGAATTTTATTCGGTAGCCGTAACCAACAATTTTCAACAAGCCGATACGGGCACGAAAATGATTCACATTGGAAAAAATACCAGATCGCGAATTGTTTCGAAGGGGATTTCAGCAGGAAAATCACAAAACAGTTATCGCGGTCAGGTTCATGTATTAAAAAGAGCAGTTAATTCCCGCAACCATTCTCAGTGCGATTCACTGCTAATGGGCGATCAATGTGGTGCTCATACATTTCCATACATCGATGTGGAAAACAGCTCAGCTAAAGTTGAACATGAGGCTACTACATCAAAAATAGGCGAAGATCAGATTTTTTACTGTTTACAAAGAGGCATCGATGAGGAAGCAGCTGTTGCTCTGATTGTCAATGGATATGCGAAAGAAGTTCTCAGTCAATTGCCCATGGAGTTTGCGGTGGAAGCACAAAAATTACTTGCGCTAACACTTGAAGGAAGTGTAGGATAAATAATTAATAAAAATTCAAGATTAGAATGCTAAAAATTAAGAATTTACATGCCTCGGTGGAGGACAAAAAAATATTAAACGGTATTGACCTCAACATTAAAGAAGGAGAGGTACATGCTATTATGGGCCCTAATGGTTCAGGCAAAAGCACGTTGGCCAATGTACTGGCAGGACGGGAAGATTTTGAAGTTACTGACGGATCGGTTTCCTACCTTGGAAAAGATCTTCTTGAAATGGATCCTGATGTCCGCGCACGCGAAGGAGTTTTTATGGCTTTCCAATATCCGGTTGAAATTCCGGGAGTAAGCACCATCAATTTCATGAAAACCGCGCTCAATAAAATCAGGGAGCATCGTGGGATGACTCCTCTGGATGCCGTGAGTTTTCTTACCTTAATGAAGGAAAAATAAAATTGGTGGAAATTGATCAATCGCTGCTCAACCGTTCGCTTAACGAAGGATTTAGCGGAGGTGAAAAAAAGAGAAATGAAATATTCCAGATGGCTATGTTAGAACCCAAACTGGCAATACTGGATGAGACCGATTCCGGGCTTGACATTGATGCCTTGCGAATTGTTGCCACTGGTGTTAACAAATTACGTTCAAAAGACAATGCCATTATCGTAGTTACCCATTACCAGCGTCTACTTGAATATATCGTTCCGGATTTTGTTCATGTTTTACACCAGGGAAAGATCGTAAAATCAGGACCAAAGGAACTGGCTCTGGAACTCGAAGAAAAAGGGTACGATTGGATCAAAGCTGAAGTTGCACAATGAGTTCTCCCGTATCTTCCAACGTAGTTGAATCGATTATTGATCAATTCGGTGCCGATCATTTCAAATCAGCACAGCAACTTCGAGCATCAGCATTAAATGAATTAAAGAAAAGTGGTCTTCCTCATGCAAAGCATGAAGAATATAAATTTACTCATCTAACCAAAGTATTAGAAAAAGATTTTAACGCTAAGCATTTTAATACCAGCGAAACGAATACCGGAAAATTTGATCTTCATCTCTTACCCGAACTGGAGGCCGATCATATTGTCTTAGTTAATGGCCATTTTAAGAAAGAACTATCCACATTAAAAAATTCAGCAAAAGACATTTCAATACGATCCCTGGAAGATGTGCTCAATGAAAATAATGAGTTACTGACTGATTCATTTGATACGTTGCGATCGGCCTACAAAGATCCTTTTTCTTCCCTGAATACTTCATTCTGGACTGGCGGATTATACATTCAAGTTCCAGGCAATACGCAATTGAAGTATCCTGTTGTGATCTATAACTTTTATGATTCCCGTCATGACAATATTCTGATCAATTCACGAATTCTGGGAATGATTGGAAACGACAGTGCAATGCAGATCATTGAACGATCAGAAAACATTGGAGAAAATAAAGTGTTCAATAACTCCACTGAAGAGTTCATTGTTGGTGAGAAGGCGACATTTTCATTTTATAAAATTCAAAATGAAAAGAAAGACCTCACGCAGATAAACAATACCCTGGTTCATCAAAAAGAATCGAGTAAGCTTTCTCATGGTATCTTTACGTTTAACGGCTCCATGATCAGAAATAATACCACTGTGGTAATTGATGGTGAAAACTGTGAGAGTCAGATGAACGGCCTCTACCTGATTAACGACAAATCCCATGTCGATAATCATTCTGTGGTTGATCATAAAAAACCCAATTCCTTTAGCAATGAACTTTATAAGGGAGTGCTGGATGGTCAATCCAAAGGTGTTTTTAATGGAAAGATTTTTGTCCGGCCGCACGCACAAAAAACCAATGCGTTTCAGTCAAACCGAAATATTCTATTAACTGATACGGCAACCATTAACACTAAACCACAACTTGAAATTTGGGCTGATGATGTTAAGTGTTCGCACGGATGTACATCCGGACAACTGGATGACGAAGCATTGTTCTATTTGCAATCAAGGGGAATAGACAAATCAACAGCTAAAGCCATATTGCTTTACGCATTTGCCTACGAAGTGGTCGAAGGAATTTCCAACGAATACCTGAAGAATTATTTGGATAAACTCATTACAGAAAAGCTCCATATTCCCAACCCATGAACAAGGTTACTACAGCACCATTGAACATAGGTAAGGTTAGAAATCAGTTTCCGATTCTTTCGGAAAAAGTGAATGGAAAGGACCTTGTTTATTTTGATAATGCTGCAACCACACAGAAACCTAAGCGAGTAATTGACGCGCTTTCAACCTACTATTCAACTTACAACGCTAACATTCATCGTGGGATTCATACGTTAGCAGAAAAAGCGACACTAGAGTTTGAAAATACCAGAGAGGCTGTTCGCCAATTTATTAATGCTGCTTCTTTGCAGGAAATTATATTTACGAGAGGTACTACCGAAAGCATAAACTTGGTTGCCTCATCGTATGGCCGCAAAAATCTGAAGCCGGGCGATGAAGTATTGATTTCTCACCTGGAACATCACTCCAATATTGTTCCCTGGCAACTGATCTGTAAAGAAACAGGGGCCAATCTTAAGATCATTCCCGTTAGTGATAAAGGTGAGCTCAACCTTGGCGACATAAGGGAACTTATTTCCAATAAAACAAAAATCGTAGCCGTCAATCATGCCTCGAATAGTTTGGGTACAATAAATGAAATAGAAGAAATTATTTCTTTGGCGCATTCAGTAGGCGCTGTTGTTTTAATTGATGGCGCTCAGGCTGCTTCGCATCTGCATATCGATGTACAACTACTCGACTGTGATTTTTATTGTCTTTCAGCGCACAAGATGTACGGCCCTACCGGTGTAGGTGTGCTGTACGGTAAAAAGGAAATTCTATATGCTATGCCACCTTATATGGGTGGAGGCGAAATGATAAAGAATGTAACATTTGAAGAAACTACCTTTAATGAATTGCCT
>JAAUQD010000061.1 GCA_012032815.1 Flammeovirgaceae bacterium | reverse complement strand
ATGCTCCTTTAAATCAAAAGCCACTTCAATGATGTTACGAAAGTTGTATCCTTCCGGAGGATCAAGATCAAATACCATATAGTCGGGATGATCAAATTCAGGTTTTCGACTATGTAACTGATGAATTTCAAGGCAGGCCAGATTTGCCAACCATACTAATGAAGCAGGTTCAGTTGCTATAATGTAATCCTTTTTGTTTCCTGAACCTAGCGATGCAAACTCAATCCAATCGGGAGCCCAGTCGGGGCGGTTTTTTTGATAGAAACTCTCGCTATGAATGCCATCCGGAAAACGAATCAAAGTTAAAGCTCTCCCTTTTATATGATTTAGTATGGTGGGTGCCGCTTTGAGGTAGTATTCTATGATCTCGGCTTTCAAAATCTGATCTTCAGGAAAGAGAATTTTATCAAGATTGGAAAGTTCAATCTTCCTCTTCCCTATCGTAACCCATTGTGACTTTTTGGCCATCCTTCAAAGGTAAGGAATGCGTCAGGTCAGTACATCGGATTTTATCTTGTTATTCAGAAATATCATCCCAATAATAAATGTGATGGCTGCCACAGCAATCGGATACCATAAACCAGCGAACGGATCACCAATAGGATTAGTTTCGGTCTTACTAAGTTCATACAAACTGCTGGAAAGAAATGGAGTAAGCCCTCCGAACACCCCATTTCCTATGTGATATGGAAGTGACATCGATGTGTACCTGATCCTGGTTGGAAACAATTCAACTAAAAACGCTGCGATAGGTCCGTACACCATAGTCACAAATACAACTTGTATAAAAATCAGGAAAATCATAAACCAATATGGCACTCCGGATAATGTAATTTCATCTCTGCTCTCAATTACCTTATCCCTTTCTATTAATTTAACTTCCAATGAATCACCGTGCTGCCATCCGAGAATTGTCGTAGATATTTTTTAACCATTACCGAATCCTGATTTCGAACTTCGGTTGCTTCAATCAATTGACGGCTCGAAGTGATCTCTTGTTTTAATGAAACATCAGTAAGGCTGTACATTTGCTTGTAAATAGGGCGGTAGAAAAAAACAGCCAATAGTAAGCCCGCCATCATAATCATTTTCCTACCCGATTTGTCTGACCACCTGCCAAATACGATAAACAAAGGAGTGCCTAATAGTAGTGCAATTCCTATAATATAATACGACTGAACAAATTCGATTTGACAAACTTTCTGAATAAACGAAAGCGCGTAAAACTGACCCGTGTACCACACTACACCCTGCCCGGCTGTTGCTCCAAAAAGCGCAATGAGTACCCATTTCAAGTTTTCCTTTTTTCCAAAACTCTCCTTGATTGGATTTTTTGAAACCTTGCCCTCAGCCTTAAGTTTTATAAATAATGGAGACTCCTCCATTTTTAATCGGATGTAAATTGAAACCGCAACAAGAAGAGCGGACAACAAGAAAGGAATTCGCCATCCCCAGCTTGAAAAATCAGCTTCTCCTAAACCAAGTCGAAATGCAAGGATGACACCAATGGACACAAACAGACCCAAGGTAGCCGTGGTTTGTATAAAGCTAGTATAGTAGCCCCGCTGGGCGGCAGGTGCATGCTCAGCCACATACGTTGCAGCTCCTCCGTACTCGCCTCCAAGAGCCAATCCTTGCACCAATCGGAGGACAAGCACAGTCAATGGAGCAAAAATTCCTATGGAGGCATAGCCTGGAACCAGACCGATAGCAAAGGTTGAGCCCCCCATAAGTATGAGGGTAACTAAAAATGTATACTTTCTCCCTACAACATCACCCAGCCGGCCAAAGACGATAGCCCCAAACGGGCGAACGATAAATCCTGCCGCAAAAAATGCGAGTGTGGAAAGAAATGCAGCGGTGGGATTAGTCTGAGGAAAAAACTGAGTTGCGAGAATAGTTGCCAGACTTCCAAAAATGTAGAAGTCGTACCATTCGATTAGTGTGCCTACGGATGAGGCAGTGATAACCAGCCAAAGCTTTCGCTTTTCACTTTTGGTTACTACAGTTTCCATAATGAAAAACGAAAGCCAGGTATTGCAGTTTGTAAATCGATTTAATGATGTTCTTGATGCTCGTGTTCAGATCCACCACCATACCAGGCTTCCTGGATGCCATGGAAAAGATCATGTAATTTGGTTAGCTCCTCACCAAGAGCAGAATCATCTGCACTATTGGCCATTTCAGAAAACGCAGCCGTTGCATCTTTAAGCGAACTCAACATTTGCCTGGTGTCCTCATTATCCACTTTTGAAGGCAATGCTGCCTGACTCCACTGATCAGCTAATTGCGCCATTTCTGAAGCCAATGCTCGCGCTGGGGCCAGGTTGGCAGAATCACGGTATGGGTGAAAGCTTTCAGCCATTACCATATGAAATTCATCTAACTCAACCCATTCATCGTTGCTTATAACTTCATCCTGATTTGCATCTTTTGTAGCGCATGCTGCCACGAATAATAATATCAGAATAAAAAACAGGAAATTAATTTTTGATACCATAATTATAAATTTTGAACGCAAAAATAGTGAAGTCGTTCACTTAACCATTATCACGCTTCTTATATTTTCTACGTGCCTCAAGGCTATCGACCAGTTTCTTCAACCATTCAAAATACAGTGCTACATAGAGCAATGCAGTAAATATCCAGATTATAGATAAGTTAAAATGCAACGTATCAAAATAGCTACCTGCAAAGTGCTTTTCAGGTGTATAAAAACCAGCTCTAAAATCAAAAAAAGATTTAGGTCGAATCTCAATATATATCGGATATATCTTTTGCAATAGTTGACCGTCCCATTCCTCTACTTTAGTAAGGCCCGTAGTATTTGTAACCCATTCGGTAACCTTCTGGTTTTGGAACATTTGCATGCTTCTGGTAAAAGCAGCTTCCTTCTCAGGAGTACTTGCTAATGCATTGACGAGGCTGTCCTTCTCCTTTTGCGCATTCTTACTTTTAGTAAGATAATATTTCCGAAGGCCTTCAAGAAAACCAGCCGCATTCAAACAAACATTTTCATCAACAGAATCTATTGATAGTTTTTTGTAATCAGGAAAAAAATGATCAGATCCAATATCGTTCAGTTCATCCCCTATCTCACTTCGCAATAAATCGAGTGCCTTTACCAATTTATCCTGACCGGCATCGCCCCAATGATTTCGATTAACATTAATATACGACAATCGCGTTTCCAATTCAGGCAGATAATATGTCCTTTTATACTCTGCATTAGCCGCCTTTCTATCCAGGTCATAAAACTGTTTCTCAAAAGGATTGTCTTTGAATTGCGTAACCATGAAAGCTTCAAACGCCCATCTGGATGCCATGGTTTCCCCCATCCAGGGAATTGAACCAGGCGAACTTACTTTCGGATTGAACCGGTCAAATCCAATTACAATTCCACTCAGCAATAATTGAGGAATGATAAGTATGGGTATAATAATATATATGGTTACAGCAGATGAAAATCCGGACGATATGTTTAGACCAAGCATGTTAGCAAAACAAGATGTGGTAAAAAGTATTAGCCAATACCTTATCTCCGAATATGGGATTTCCAATACCCAATTTCCAACCAGAATAAAACAAAGTGTTTGAACCGCAGACAATGAAAACAAAATCAGAACTTTAGAAGTTAAATAACTGCTCCAGCTTAGGTGCAGAAATTTTTCTCTTTTTAAAATTTTTCTATCCCTAAATATTTCTTCTGCGCTCACAATAAGCCCGACAAAAAGCGCAACGATAACGCTCATAAAAAAATAAACCGGAATGTTATCGTTATGATAAAATGTATATCCAGTTGAGCCATCCGGTGAATCAACATAGTATTTTGCGAAATATGAAATGAAAAGCGCCAGCACCGGAGTTAACAATAAATTGATCGTCATGTACTGTTTATTCACCAATTTGGATAGCACATCGCGTTTAATGAATACGTTCAATTGCTTAAACCAATTCGGAATTTGTTGCGTAACTTTTAGTTCGTCCGATACTTGTTGAAGAGTTGGAATTTTAATTCTCTTTTTAAAATATTGATACCACTGGCCTGGCGAAATTTTTCGTGTATGTGTAAACCGGCCATATTCATTCACCACCCGGGTTTCGATAATGTTGAATATTTGTTCGGGATTGATGGTTCCGCATTCCGGGCAAGCACCCGGGGTTTTATTAACGACATTGACTATGTCCTGGAAGTAATTTATGGACTCAATCGGATTCCCACTATAAATCTGAAATCCACCGGTATCCAAAATCAGCAATGAATCAAACATTTTGAAAATGTCAGATGAAGGCTGATGTATGACAACAAATATCATCTTTCCTCGAAGCGTAAGCTCTTTAAGTAAATCCATGATGTTTACTGAATCGCGTGAGGAAAGACCAGACGTTGGCTCATCCACAAAAAGGATTGTCGGTTCACGAAGCAATTCAAGACCTATGTTTAATCGCTTTCGTTGACCCCCGCTAATTGTCTTTTGTAAAACTGAGCCTACACGCAGATGCCTGATCTCAGAAAGGCCAAGACTTAAAAGTACACGGTCAACAAGCTCAGTTATTTCCCGGTCAGAATAATGACCAAAGCAAAGTTGAGCCGCAAAGGACAGGTTCTGGAACACGGATAAATCTTCCATGAGAAGATCATCCTGAGGAACGAAACCAATTACTCCCTGAATCTTTTGAGGCTCTTCATGAATGTTAATACCGTTTATGATTACCCGACCACTGGAAGGCTTCTCTGTACCATTCAATACCGTAAGAAGCGTGGACTTTCCGGATCCACTTGCACCCATTATTCCAATCAGCTTTGCGCCATTCTCCGATAAATTAATATTTTGAAGTCCCGCCCTTCCGCTTTTAAAATGATAGAATAAATATTCGGTAGCGAATGTTATTTCGGACTCCGTACCCTGAGTGAGGAATTTACCCAAGATGTCACTATAATAAATAGGTTCAACTTTATTTCCTCTGATTGTACTTCCAGCTGGGAAAATTTCAATTTTTCTACTCTTCAATAAAAGGCTGTTCAGGTACAGTGAGCTTATACCAAGGTATTTGATGAAGTAAACTTCAGTGTCAGGCAAGCGGAGGATAGCTATCAGGCCGGTTAAGTTCCTGGCAACAATTCTTGGATTTGGAAATTCGTACGTATCGGATCCTTCATCGATAACAAGGATATTGGACGATGATAACTCCTCAATATCCTCCCCCATCACGAATGTGCGCATAGCCCTAAAATCCTTTTGTGGAATCTTTAAAGCTTCACCAATATAAAAGATCAGATTGCTTTGGCGTTCAGATATCTGCTCATCAGCAAATACCAGCTCTATAATTTTCATTACAACAACGACACGCTGTTGCATGGTTAATTCCTGATTAACTTTTTTAGAGATCTCCATAATTTGTGACCAATCATCAACAAATTGCTGGGTCTCTTCATCCAATTTTTCTATCTCACCATCAGAAACTCGGTTTGTTTCCTTGCAGAAATCATCAAAAAGAGTCAGATAGTGCCGTTGCTGCTCCTGATTCACATGAAGCGCTAAAAACCCTTTAATGTTTTGACGCTCTTCTTCGGTTATTCGTTCTCTTGAAACGATAGCAAAAAGTTGTACAATAGCCTTTAAGAGTTCCTCATTCATGTTTATTAATCAAGCAGCTAAAATCGATTTAAAATAGATAAAAATGGTCTGATTTAAACAAGACGATATCTAATTGTTTGGGTTGCCTGTTTTTTATGGAATGTTTTAATTTTTAATACTTAAAATTTTGATTGTTTCAAGTAATTTGCAACAAACCATACTTTGCATGAAAACTTACGTAACCGTCCTTATTCTGTTTATTCTATGTGCACCAAAATTGACTCCTGCACAGAACTCTCCACTTTGGGAAATATCGGGGAATGGGCTAACGGAAAAGTCGTACTTGATGGGGACACTAAAATTCACCGGTGAACATGAATTCTATTTTCCTGAAAAGCTCACAACCTATATTAAACAGTGTAAGGTTTTTGCCATAGAGGATCAGGTTGATCACCATGCCCAGCATGAACTGAATAAAGCCATTCATTTCCCTAAGGGGCAATCCTTAAAAACACAACTTGGTGAAGATGAATACAATCGGGTGCGCGATTTTTTTCAATCAGAATTCAATATAGCCCATCATCATTTTGATACCCATTACTCGAAACTTATACCCCTCGCCATTTCGATTACAATGACCCGTCTTTCTTTGGGTGAGAAACTCAAGTACTATGATATCGAATTGCTAAAAATTGCCAAGGCAAACAAACTTAAAACATACAGCCTGGAACCAATTTCGCGTGAAGCTGAAGCCTTAAAAAAATTCCCGATGGATCATCAGGTAAAAGCACTTAATGAAAGTATTCAAAATTTCGAAGCACAAAAAAAAGAATTTATTGAATTCATGACGGCCTATCATGATCATGACCTCGAAAAAGTGTTTCAATTCACACTACACCCGACAGAAACTGATCCGCAATTTTTTAACGACTTCTACGTAGCCCGCAATCTGGAGTGGCTGCCGAAAATTACCAAAATGGTAGGAAAAGGCCCATCATTTATTGCTGTAGGTGTAACTCACTTAAAGGGTGAGAATGGATTGATACAGCTTCTTCAGGATAAGGGATATAAAATAACTTCGGTTGATCTTGATTAACCGATTCTGCGCGTTATTATTTCAGTTAAAATCAATAATCCTTCGCGTAAAAATTCATCATCGAGAGATTCCAGCGATTCTTGAGGCAACCCTTCTTTAGAGGTTACTTTTGTATTCAGTTTTGCGTTCGCTGCTTTTTTAATTTCAGCTTCCTCCATTTCCTTTTTTCTCTTACCCTCGTTCAAAGATATCTTCGTTTGACTTAGACTGCTCTTCAATTCATCCATCTCAGTCGCATAACGTTGAAGGACAAGATCCGATTTCATTCTTTCATTGTGTGATTTATTCAATCCGGAAAGTAGTTTCTCATTTACATCATTCGTTTTTTGAAATGAAGTCCCCTTAATCACATCCCAGGGTAGTGCATTGGCATAAGAACTTTCACCATACTTGCTAAGCTCAAAAGCTGAAGGTAAAATAACATCTGGAACTACACCCTTATTTTGGGTGCTGCTTCCTGACACGCGATAAAATTTTTGCAATGTTAACTTAAGCTCTCCCACCTCTTCGCTATCTGTAATAAACCTGTCCAGATCAATGACTTGCTGTACCGTGCCTTTTCCAAAAGTATTTTCACCGACAATAACACCACGTTGGTAATCCTGAATGGCCCCGGCAAATATCTCGGATGCTGAGGCGCTAAAACGGTTCGTCAGCACGGTCAATGGCCCGCTGTAAACAATCCCGTTATCATCATCCATGCCCACTTCAACTCTGTTGTTTGAACTTCTTACCTGAACCACCGGACCATTCTTAATGAACAAACCGGTTAGGTCAATAGCTTCTGATAAAGATCCACCACCATTGTTCCGAAGATCAACAACAAGTCCGTCAATATTTTCAGCTTCCAACTCTTCAATCAATCTTTTCACGTCACGGGTAGTGCTTCTGTAATTTCGGTCGCCACGCTGGTAGGCATCAAAATCCATATAAAAACTTGGTAGTGAGATAACACCCAACTTTAATTCCTTTGTACCATTTGAATAGGTGACAATCGATTTCTTAGCAGCCTGATCTTCTAATTTGATTTTATCACGTACCAATACTATTTCAACTGAAGGGCCATTTAATCCTGTTTCAACTTTAAGTAATTGAAGACGAACCGATGTTCCTTTTGGTCCTTTTATAAGTTTAACAACATCATCTATTCTCCAGCCAATAACATCCACCATTTCTCCATCAATGCCCTGCGCTACCCCAATTATATAATCATTCGCATGTATTTTATCAGATTTATCTGCCGGTCCTCCGGGGACAACACTGGCCACTTTTGTATAGTCATTTTCAGTTTGCAACTGAGCCCCAATCCCTTCAAGGGAAAGACTCATACTTTGCTTAAATAAATCAGAAGCTTTAGGTGAAAAATAATTGGTGTGAGGATCATACGCCTCAGTAACCGCGTTCATGAATACTGTAAATACGTCTTCACTGTTAAATTGGTTGATTTGCTTAATAAAGCGTTCGTATCGTTTTGTCAGTGTTTCAACAATCTCACTGTGTGATTTCCCGGTCAGTTTTAAGCTCAGCGCCTGATTCATAATTATCTTGCGCCACTGATCATTCAATTCATCTTCCGATGACGGCCAGGGCTCAGTATCTCTGTCCGTTACGTAGTACTCATCCTTACTGTAGTCAAACTCCTGAGTGATCAGGTTGGTCATTGCGTAATTCATCCGTTCCAGGTATCTCTCCTTGTAGATGTTAAAGATATCATAAGCTACCTCAACTTTTTCACCTGAAATGAAATCGTCTATATCATTTCTATATTTTTCAAATGATGCAATGTCGCTGGATAGAAAGTAGGATTTAGAGTTATCGAGGGCAACCAGGTATGCGTCAAGGATGGCTGAGGATAATGAATCACTCAACTTTAGTTTCCGATAATGATTATTGCTCAGAATATACGAAACCACCCGTGCTTCCTTACCATATACGGTTTTTGGTTTTAGTACAGTTGTATCCGCTGAAGTTGCATAAGCGCCAAGTGCAACCAACAATCCTATTAATAATCCAAATAATCTCCTCATAGCCTGGCTTTAACTTATATAACTTACGAAAGATGAGGCAAAATGGATGCCGGATTAGATTGTTTCATCAAGCAACCTTGTCCAAATCAAATTCTTCAAGGAATTTCTGCGCCTCTTCAAGCGTTTGAAATTCAAAAAGTTGTTTACCGTGTAGACCTGAATGGATTTCAACTTTAATCACATCGATACCTTTTAAATTTCGGCCAAAGGTTTTTTCCTGTTGCTGATAATCATCACGCTCCTTCTTTGATATGTTGAATTGTGTGGCACGCTTACTTTTACAATACGTGCACTGATAATGTTTGATAATTTCTACCGGGTTTTCATTCTCATCTCTCTTAACAATTTCTTCCCGCATCACCTTCATGGTATAAAAGCCACAACTTCCACACTGAAGCGCGGTCAGGTGTCCCTGATATTTTTCAATTTTAACATCTCCTGTTTTTTCATCTACCCAAACATCATAATCAATTGAAAAACGTTCTCCTCGGCTCTCATACCTTCGTCAAGATGAACATCCTCTTCACTTTCACTTAACAATCTCATCTTATTGCCGGAGGCCGGATTAATGCGCGGCATATTTCTCCACTTGACCAGTTTTTTATTAAGTTTTGCAGGATAGTAGTAATCCAAGACTAACGATGCCACATAGGCAATTAATGTTCCACCTGCGATCGACATAAATATCCTGACATAAAACCACATGCCCATTTCGCTCACCTTACCGGCACCGTATATGTTAATGATCATGGCAACGCTGGCACCAAAAAAGAAATACACGATTTTATACCATTTAATCTCGTTAGTGTTTATGAAATCATACTTATCCTTGTAATCCCTGATATTGGAAACACGTATTTTATAAATGAAATACGTTACAATTCCGCTCAGCAGAAATATTGCCGAAAGAATAGCAACAACTTCATGCCAGGTATCTAAAAAAGGGTCAATTGGCAAAGGTTCCATAAGTCAATTTAATATGTAAATTAGAGGCCAAAGTTAAACATTATTATTCACAATTTGTTTTCAATAACTGTCTGGAGATGAAACGAATTCTATTTCGATTTCTGGCCCGAATTAACAAAATTATTTTGCCCAGAATTAGTAAGAAAGATATCACCCGACTGTCAACTCTGGACAAAGCCATAGTTGGGTATAGGTACTGGGTCACCAAAAATGCGTTAGATTAATCATCCATTTACAATCGATGCTAAATCGGCAGGTGAATAACCTACAGATTTTATTGTCTTGTTATCGGATTTCCTGTATACCAACCATTTTTCGCCTTCCTGCACATAATAACACTCTGTGCCATCCTTTTCTTTATAATAACCAACTGTTTGCTTAGCCTCATCCTCTGAATTACACGCCTTGCTCATATTTGATCGCTGAACCTCTTCAAACAGCAACTTGAATTTATCTCCTAACCCAAATTCAAGAATTGCTCCAGAAAGCACATACTGAATATCACACAGCGCATCGGCAATCGCCACAATATCCTTAGCACCAATGGCCTCTTCTAATTCCCTGAGTTCCTCTGAAATTAACTCCACTCGAAGACTACAACGCTTTTCGTCAGGAAGGCCAGGTGTAGGCTTAATAGGATGTTTAAATGTCTTGTGAAATTCTGCGACTAAGGCGAGTGATTCAGGATGTTTCATGCTTCAATTTTCTAAAGCCACAAAACAAAGCAATCAAGGGCTGATATGAAACAGTAATTCATTAGATCAATTGAGTATAGGTAACTATCTGATTATAATCAGGCTATCGATACTCATGAACGAAAATAATCTGGCCAAAGCTTTATCCTTTCGTTTGCATAACACACCTTATATTTGGGGTTTTACAGAAAATGGCGAACAAGAATTTTATTGAAGAACTCAAATGGAGGGGTATGGTACACGATGTCATGCCCGGAACTGAAGAACAACTCAACAAGGAATTAACGGCCGGTTACATAGGTTTTGACCCTACAGCCGATTCACTCCACATTGGTAATCTTGTGCAAATCATGACGATGGTACACTTTCAACGGTGCGGTCATAAACCCATTGCCTTGGTGGGTGGTGCTACCGGCATGGTTGGTGACCCGAGTGGCAAATCAAACGAACGTAATCTATTGTCTGAAGAGACACTACGACACAATGAGGAGGCCGTGAAAAAACAACTTGAGCAATTTTTAAATTTCAGTTCAGGTAGTAATAAAGCCGAAATGGTCAACAACTATGACTGGTTCAAAGATTTCCAGTTTCTCGATTTTATCAGAGAAGTGGGTAAACATATAACCGTAAATTATATGATGGCAAAGGATTCAGTAAAGTCCAGGTTGGATTCTGGATTGTCCTTTACGGAATTTAGCTACCAGTTGGTTCAGGGGTATGACTTTTTGTGGCTCTATTCCAACAAAAACTGCAAGTTACAAATGGGTGGCTCTGACCAATGGGGAAATATTGTAACCGGAACAGAGCTGATTCGGAGAAAGACAGGCGGAGATGCTTATGCACTAACCACACCGCTCATAAAAAAAGCCGATGGAACAAAATTTGGTAAAACGGAGCAAGGCAATGTATGGTTAGATGCTAACCGCACCTCGCCCTACCAGTTTTATCAATACTGGGTTAATACAAGTGATGAAGATGCCTCATCATTTATCAAAATCTTTACCGAAAAAGATAAGATAGAAATTGAGGAAATGATCACAGCTCATAATAAAGCACCTCACGAGCGAAACCTTCAACTGGCGCTTGCAAAAGACATTACTATACGTGTTCATTCTGAGAAAGAATTTAAGTTAGCCCTCAAGGCATCTAATATTCTATTTGGAAGCTCAGTGGCCGAAGACCTGGAAAGCCTGGATGAAAAACATTATTGGCTGTATTCGAGGGCGTACCACAAGCTATCATCAGTAAATCAGTCTATGAATCTTGTACAAGCGTTACGGACCTGGTTTCGGAAACTACATCGGGAAAAATCTTTCCATCAAAAGGAGAAGCACGCAGAATGATACAAGGTGGCGGACTTAGTATTAATAAAACTAAGATTGATGATCCACAACAAGTGGTGAGTTTTGCACTTCTACAAAACAAGTATCTCGTTGTGCAAAAAGGTAAGAAGAACTACTATCTGATTGTGATTGATTAAGCTGTCTATCGGGTCTTAACAACGAAGGTTATCGTACCTACAGTAATATCCGGTACTGTTGCTCCAGCCTTTTTAGTGAATGTTAGTTTTTCAATTGCTTCACGACAGGCTTTTTCAGCTGCTATACTTAAACCTCTTTCCTTAATCTGAAAGCCAACAACTTCACCATCGCTATTCACTTTAATTTCAACAACTATTCGACCATCCGATTCATTATTTGGAATATTTGGGTGAGGAATTTCATCCCAATCCCATCCAGCTAGATCGAGGCCCACACCACCGGCTCCTCCGCCAGGCTTTCCGTATAATGCCTTGGCATCAACTTTTCCTTCCGGATTCCCCTGATCACCTACTGTCTTGGTTTTATCGCCCTGATTGGATGGAGTAGTTGGATTTGCTTCCTTATTAGTGGTAACTTTTACTTCTTTCTTTTCATCCTTCTTGGTATCGGTAACGACTGGAGTTTTAGGTTTGATATCTTCAGTAGTCTTTTTAACGATTTCCGTTTCTTTTTTTGTTTCTTTAATTACAACCGGACTTTCGGTTTCTGATACAGGTTGCTGTTCGGTGGGTTTCTCCTCATTTACCTCTTCCTCCTTTGAATCCTCAGATTCACTTGGCTCCTGCTCCTGGTTTTCCATAACTGATTCCTCTTCAGACGGAGGCGTCTCAGGTTGAACATCCCCGCTTCCCTGTTCATCCAGTCCAAAATTCAATTCAATTCCATACTCAGGATGTGGTGGATTTGGCGCTCTCCAGCCCATAATAAACAAGAACGCAAGAAGTACAGCCAGGTGGAGCGCAACTGAAATCAGAAAGCTTACTCGTTGGTTTTCTTTTCTTGCTGCTCAGTCACTTATTTCGGTTTTGTAGCTATCGAGACTTTGGCTTGCAGATTGGTAGCCATACCGGCCACATTTACCAACTCTTCGGTAGGCACACTTTTATCAATATGGAGAACTACTACCCCATTGGGTTCTGATAAATGGCCCTTTAATTCATTTTCAAGTTGGTCTCTGCTTATCCTTTTATCATTAACAAAAAATTGAAGGTCTTTGGTCACTGTTACCGATACTTTTTGCACTTCAATGGTGCTTGCTTTACTGCTGGGAAGATTAACAGGTAATCCCGATGGAGTAATAAAAGATGAAGTCAGCATAAAAAAAACGAGTAATAAAAATATCAGGTCCGTCATCGAGGCCATCGAAAACGCTGCTTCTACTTTATTCCGTGAGTTCAGATTCATACGCTAGCGTGGTTCTTGTAGTAAGTCAATAAAATCGACCGATGAATACTCCATCTTATGCACAACTTTTGAAACACGGGTAACCAGATAATTGTATCCCAGGTAGGCAATAATACCAACAACCAGACCCGCTACGGTAGTGATCATGGCCGTATAAATCCCGGACGAAAGCAACTTCGGGCTTACCGATCCTTCTTCCTGAGCAATAGCAATAAACGCTTGCACCATACCAATGACCGTTCCAAGAAATCCCATCATGGGAGCCGCTCCGGAAATAGTCGCTAAAATCGAAAGGTTCTTTTCTAATTTGAACAATTCAATTTTACCAACATTCTCGATGGAAGCTTCGATGTTTTTAAGCGGTGAACCAATTCTGGAAATACCTTTCTCAATCATTTTAGAGATGGGTGTATCAACCTGAGTACACAAAAGTTTAGCTCCGCTCACATCGCCTTTTAGCATGAGTTCTTTAATCTTAGCCATAAAAATATTCGGATCTTTTATGGCTTTGTTAATCGTAAACAATCGCTCGAAGAAAATATAAATGGCTATAACTGAGCAAAGAAGAATGGGGAACATCATAAACCCACCTTCCATAGCCAGATCAAGTATAGATAATGCTTCGACAGGTGCGTTTTCAGTACCTGTAACAATTTGCGCAAACAACATAGTTTAAAAAATAAAGTACAGGTCGAAAAAAATTGGCTCGACCATTAGCCTTTTATTTAATATCGTAATACCCAAAGTGCATCGTTACCGTAATCTCCTTTTGCTGCATCCGCGTTAGCCTGAGCCAATGCGTATGTCTCATGGTCAGCTATTGTAAGACGGTAGAACTTTACATTCCCATAGGGAGGTATTATTTTTAGATTGACCCCTTTTTGGACAGTTCATTTGCATAATCCATTAAAAGATCATCGTCCACATTGCTGGTAACCACAACATAGTAACGTCTGGTTCTTTCGGTTAGTGTGGTAATTGTGCCCACAACTGGCTTTGCATTTTTTGCGGCTTCTTCTAAACGCAATCGTTCGGCCTCCTCAGCCGCAGCCTTTTGTCGTGCAGCTTCTGCTTCTTTGGCTTTTTTGTCAGCTTCCTGCTTAGCCAAAAGTTCTTGCTTTTCTTTCTCTTTCTTAGGCTTATACACAAACTGATAATAGAGAACCCCCGCCACTACGATTACAAGAGCAAGTACCATCCATAAAATAGCGGATGCGCTTGATTTCTCTTCAGGTGGTCGATAGGTATATTTCTTTTCAGAAGATGAACTCCCACCAGAGCCTGTCGGTTTTGTGGATCCGGCTGCTGGCGGTGTTGATTCCGCTTTTGCAGGCTCTTCCGTCCGATCTAAAGGTTTAAAATCAATATCGGGTAACCCAAAATTATCTTCACTGTCGTTTGGCTTGTTCGGCTCCTTTGGGTCGTCATTTGGATTCTTTCTTTTTGCCATGTATTAGTTTTTAGGGTATTGATACAAAAGTAACGCAATTTCCATAAAATTCCGGTATTAAAAGACCCAACTCACCCCTCCCATTGCCTGAAATCCACGCACCGGATAATTAATATATACCGGATACTCC
>JAAUQD010000168.1 GCA_012032815.1 Flammeovirgaceae bacterium | reverse complement strand
AAAGCAAGATGAACGAACATCTTCTTTAGGATTTAAAAACCAATTAGCAACATCAATTTTTGCTGTCACGTCCAACCCCAAAGGCTTTAATCGTCTGGAACCAGAACTTGCTACTAAACCAGTGCGTCTGTATCCCCGATTTTTATCTCGCAAAAACTTTCTTGCTGTTTCAAGATTACGAGTTAAGAAGATTGGATAATCTTTTAAATGATTTTGTAAAAGCTCCTTAGCTTTTATTGGTTCATCTTCTAAAAGTGTCACAACCCATTCCGAAAGTTTTTCAGCTTTATAAGACCTTATAGAAACTTTTAAATGTAATTCCGGTAATTCTGTAATTGAAAGATTTGGCGGTACAGTTTCAAAAAGTTTGTAGTTGGCAATATTGGAAGTTCCTTCTTTGAGTTCTGGTGAAGTGTAAATTCGCCAGTTTGAAAACTTATCGTTGATGGTTTTACCCCATTCTGTAAGTCCAGCTTCACCGGTATTTATTTCTTGTCCACTACCAATTAATGCAACAATGACTGCCCAACCTTCATTTCTATTCATTATGTTGAATAACATTTCTGCTTCTGAAAAGTCTCTATCAAATTTTCTTTTTGAATGTTCTGCATTCCAAGCTCTTTGAGCTTCGTCAAATAAAATAATTTTATCCTGTGGAGTTTGGTCGTTATTGTGGTAGAAGTCAAGAAACTGATGAACGTTTTGAACGAAAGCAATTTCTCTTCTTGATTGGGCTAATGGTATTTGAGTTCTTTTTGAATTATCTCTTGCCAATGCTTCTGTCAATACTTTTACTAAAGGCCCGTTTCCAGACAAGAAAACTCCTTTTCCGGAATGGTTTTCAATGTTGTGAACGATATTTAAACCAGCCAATGTTTTACCTGCACCAGGAACACCAGTAATGAAACATATTATTTTCTCATCTCTTTCTTGAGCTTCCTTTATTGCATTTAATATTGCATTTGTAGTGTCAGTCAAGTTCTCCGAACCAGCGTGTGAACGAGAAATCTCTCTTACATTTTGTCCTGAGAAAAGATGTTGAGCGGCTTCAATAATTGTAGGGGTAGGTAGGTATTCACTATTATTCCAAATACTTGGATTTATTTTAATGTTTGTTCTATTTGTATAGAATTCATATGCAGATTTTAGTGTTAAATGTAAATTTTGTCCATTTGAAAATAATGTAGGTTTAACAAAGTCTCCATTATCAAAAAAATGATTTGATTTTTCTTTTGCTTCAGATGCCCAAACTACTGGTATTATTGACATCGAAGCTGATTGTTTATGAAAATCTCTAAGGTCTAACGAATAGTCTTCTACCTGGCTAATAGCATCTGGAGTGTATTTTGTTTCTCTGTCCTTAAATTCAATTACGAATATTAAATCATTAGCCAAAAGTATGGCGTCAATTCGTTTTGAACGCCTGGGAATTGGGTATTCAAGAATTAAATTCCAGTCCCGAGGTAAATATTGAAAAGCTTCTTTTAAGAATGTAACTTGATGATTCCAGGATGTTCTTTGCTGCATTAAAAGTTGGTGATTCGTAACACCAATAGCTAAATGACCAATAACAGTTTCGTTGTTCGCTTTTAGAAAGTCTGCAACGTTATTTAGATATTTTCCTGGCACTAGATTGTCGTCTTTTTGGGGTTGCTTGTAGCGTTAGGTAAATGCACCAAGTGTAAATATTTGTTATTTTCAATTCCATACTAAATGTCGCTTTTTAATGCCTAACAAAACGATATCAATTGATATTTTTTGTGCACATTTAGCTTAACCTAAACCACACCCCTGGAACAGGCGCTTGCTTACCCCTCAATTACTTCAAAAAGATTCATTGAAGTTACTTAACACATTATCCGTTTCATGATCTATTTCTGCCAATCGCATCACTCCTTCGTTAAAAGAGACCGTATAACCTCCATCATAAATGAAGTATGAGTAGCTTCTAAACGTCCAGATTGATCCGGCTTTTATTTCCTTGCGATCGAAGTCCTTAAAGCCCTTGATGACTTTTATTTTCTGGCCTTCCGTTAAATTGGAAATGTGAGTGATCATGAGCTAAATAATAACCGCTTAGAATAGTAAAGCAGGGGCAAGGCAAATACGAGGATCATCACATACGCCATAAATGCATATCCATTTGCAATCAGATCAATAATTCCGATTTGGGCTGTAAGCATGGCAATCAGCAACGCAGCTATTGAGATTAGTGCCTTCGTAGATTTTTTAAGGTGGTTGGTTTTCCGGATAAAAACTTCCTGATCAATTCGCGCAATGAAACCGTGAATCATTCCGGTAGCCGTTTCCACCAGTGTCCAGCCTACTACAATGCCGAAAATAATAATCAATGTTGAGTTAAATGGTTGTAGCATTTTCAGCCACGGAACGGATGAATTAAGAATTTCAGGATTCGGATAAAAAGCCATAATCGAAAAGTAGGTAAGGAACCAGGGAAAGGTCATCAATACACCGCTGATTATTCCGGCTGCTACACTTTCTTTTTTTGAGGTAATTTCTTTTATCGTAAAAAACCCTGCCGGATACACGGCCAGGTTATACCCGACATATAAAATGCCAGTCCAAAGTAAAAGCAAAATGGAAGGCGGAGAATCCATGTAGTTGGAATTTGAGGTAGTGAATACGTTCAGAATCTTTTCAGAATACTCAGTGAACACAAAATAGCTGAAGACACCGTACGCTATAAACAGGGCAATCGTACCGATCGTTTTCATTTTGGCAATGAAATCTTCACCCATATAATTAAGAAACCCGACAATTAAAATAATAAGTACGATACCCACCCACACATTAAAGCCCATGGTGGTGTTTAAGATTTCACCGGCTGCCGATGCCATAACTGCAATGATGATGATGGCCAGCAACAGGTAGGAGATCTCATACGCGATCCATCCCCGTCCGAGCATTTTTTGCAAAAGCGATTTGTAGTCATAAACTTTCCATTGGCGGCAGGCTTCAAAAGTGAGAATAGCTAATACTGAAAAGCCAACAAAAATGGTGACTCCACAGATCCAGCCCAGCGCACCGAACTTCCCACCGTACTCTACAATCTCTCTCCCCGTTGCATAGCCACCGCCAATCAGTACGGATTGTAAGATGATTCCGGGAAGAACAATTTTCTTGAGTTTAGATAACGTCATCTTTGTTGTTTACAGAAAACCCGATAAAGAAAAGTATTTCTCCTCAGCAATACTAATTTTACACCATGGCCAGAGTTACGCTTGAAATTCCAGAATCTTTTGTTTTTTCCACCGACCTTGAAGTGCGAGCTGGGGATTTGAATTATGGGGCCCACGTTGGCAATGACCGGATTTTGTCGCTTATGCAGGAAGCCCGCATTCAATTCTACCGGAGTATTGGAATTAGAAGTGATATGCACCTGGAAGGAACGGTCGGGCATGTCATCAGTGATGCGCAGGTTATTTATAAAGCGGAGGCGTTTCTGGGAGATGTGATTGAAATAAAAGTAGCGTACGCTAATTTTTCAAAAAACGCATTTGACATGTTCTTTTTGATGACCAATAAAGAGTCGGGTAAAGAAATTGCCCGTTGTAAAACAGGCCTCGTTTGTTTTGACTTTGAAATTAGAAAGGTCGCTCCAATTCCTGCTTCATTTAAAGAAAAGCTGGAACGAACTTCAGGATCGGTTTAGCCGCACATCCAGCCGGTCTCGTAAAAACTGAATTTCAGAGTCTGGCAGTGTTTCATTGCTTTTCTTTTTGTTGGCATTCTCCCTGGCGATCGATTCAAGATGATTGACATCAAACCCATGCTCTTCCGATTTTAGCAAATGATCGTACGGTCCGGCAGAAGAAATAAGTTTAACAAAAACAGGAGCGGTCTCCACCGCTATAAATAATAATATCACAAACCAGTTGGCCCACCACACCGCATCACTTTTTGCGGTCAGTCGATTGAGTGCTTCCAGCCGGGCCGCAGGTCCATCCAACGCCTGATGTGCCAATGCATCAAGTTCATTTTGTAGCCTTGTTTGATTGCCATCAAGGGCAGTTAGTTTTTCCTGTATCAGTAATCCATATTTTATTTCGAGGTCTTTTAACTCCTGATCAGCTTTATCCGCATCGTTCTTTTTTATTTTGTAAATCGGCCCGGCATTTTTGCGCATCGTCCCTCCGGTACCATCGGCTTCTTCACGCGCAATGCGATCAAGGTCATCACGCACGGTTGTTTTTTGGTCAATCTCATTTTTCAGCGATCCGATTTCTTCATTTAGCCTTTCTCTTTCTGGTACAAACCGGGATTTTATTTCCTGTTCTTGTAAACTGATGGTTTGCTGCTCCATGATTTTTAGTTCAGCATTAATTTCTTTTTCAAAAATTTTCATTTCAAGCGGCTTGGCAATAACAATGGAAATCAGAATGGCTAATAACAAACGTGGTGTGGCTGTTTTCCATTCGCGCCATGATGTTTTCTCTTTGCGCATACTGGAAACGATATACCGATCCAGATTAAAAATCATTAGTCCCCAGACAAATCCTAATGGGCCTGCTATCCATAAATTATTAAAAACAGTTTGTAGTGCATACGCCCCAGCCAGAAATGCAAAAATACCGGTAAAGAAAATGGTGGCACCAATGCCCACATACTTGCTGGATTCAGTCGGGCATTGTTCCAACAGTTTGCGATCGGCTCCCGAGCAAAGCCAAAAAATAATTTAAGTTTTCCATGAGAT
>JAAUQD010000060.1 GCA_012032815.1 Flammeovirgaceae bacterium | reverse complement strand
ATCAGTGGATAGAATAAATGGATTTGGTTCATGACTTATAAATGGAGCCTTTGTGTCAGGCCCAGCTTCAAAAATGAAATGTACCTGCTCTACTAAATCGACCCCCTGAATATATAATTTTCCAGGTCGAGTGAAAATTTTACTATCGCTATCCGTAACACTTATGTAATACGAGTATACTGCGGCTCCTAATGCAGGAATTGTTGCGCTGAACTCATCCATATTTCCGGTAGAATTCATAGGTAATGTTGTGAACGATGAGGTTCCTGTCCTGTAATGGAGTGTTACAGATGACGAATTGTAGGGCTCATCAGAATTGATACTGCAAATAACCTCAAATGGATTGGAAGTATCTTCGGTGTTCGCAAGTGCAGTGTGATCAATAAGAATCCCTTTCCATCCTATTTCATTATAAACTGCCATAGCAATTTGTCCGGGATCATGATTAACTTCTTGGGGGCTTATTGAAGGCGTCATTAACGCATTTGGACTCCCGCTAGGATACGTATCTTCATTAAGGTGTGCTATACTTGAACCAGCAGCAAATGTTGTTGGTGCATAAATGCGTGCACGCTGTCCATTATTGGCAGCTAAAACCTGAGGCGAATCAAAGTGAAGGTTTTCACTAATTAGTTCGGCTTTCAGATTGGGTGAGGGAGATTGAAATTTCTGTATCAAGTTAAGGCCAGAATTAGATTCTAAAAAGGCTTCATAAACCATGGGTAGTCCAAAAAATTCAGAAACCTGGCCATCGTTACCCGAAACTGTATAAGACCTTAATAGACCAAGTCCATGACCTATCTCATGAAGAACAACAGTAACCAGGTCGTATTTTCCAGAAGGAACCGGTGCGTTTGGGTTGGTTGGGTTATAATAGTGCCAGTTTGCTCCTGAACTAAAACTTGCCACGATATCAGGGTCACCCGGTTCATTTAAATCCTGACGTGCAATTTTTTCTGCAATGCTACAGGATGCCATATCAAATGATGTTGTGTGCCTTTAAAATCCCGGAAATACGTACCAGCCGAAGCTCCTCCTAATACACCAACCCCCAAGCCCAACCACTCAGCGGTTATATTTATAGTAACCGGACTTGTGATTAAGGCCGACCAAATGTCAACAGCTCGTTGAAACGATGCTTGAGCTTCTTGCGTAAAGCCGGTATAAGTTACATTAAATGTTGCCGCTTGTCCGCGTTCGCTTGAATTCTCTTGCCATTTTAGGAAAGCGTCAGGAGGAGGAACATAGGAAGGAGCGTCATGAGAGTCTCCATAACACACAACTCCCTTCTTGGGCTTAAATGATGCCATCGGAATTTGTTGGGAAATTGCGGATGAACCTACGAAAAATAGAACCAGCAAAAGTAGGGCACTCTTCATGAACAAACAGTTTAGTGAATGCAATTTACTAAGAAAGCTAATAGTCAATGAATAGTTAATTCTGGGTAAGTAAAAATAGTAATCCCTAACGCAGACTGGGTTATGATACCAATAAAATAAGAAAAACCAATACTATATAAATGAATCACTTCAGGATTTGCTCCAATTGGGTCCGATAGACCGAAAACTCAATTAAATTATTATGCTCACCTCCCTGAATTGAGTAAAAATGAACCTGATCTTTTTTCAGCGATTGAAACAACCGTTCACCTTCTGAATACGGAACTACCAGATCTTCAGTGCCGTGAAAAATGTAAATAGGACAGGTTGCCTCTTGCAAATAGGCATAGGTAGGGAAGCGATACTTCAACGCTATCGAAGTCGGGTAAATTGGAAATCGCTGATGTACAATGGTTGCCATTTCATAATAGGGTGTCTCTAGAATGAGCATACGCGGGTTATTTTGAGCGGCTATATTGGATGCTATGCCTGTTCCTAATGATCGCCCAAAGAGTATTATATCGCTTTGTGCGTATTTAATTTTGACCCATTCATAAACCATCTGTGCGTCTGATAGTAGTGCTGCCTCACTGCGTTTCCCGGTACTTTTCCAAAGCCCCGGTAGTCCATGATCACCACATCATACTGTAAGGCCACATAATATTCCATGAGTTCTCCCCATCGTTCAAGGTTACCGGCATTTCCATGGAAATAAACAATAATACCTTTGGCTGTATCGGATTTAAAATGAATCGCATTTATGATGGCCCCATCCCTTGCCGATAGATTTAACTCTTCAAAACGTGTCGAAAATGAATAGTTGAAATCTTTGGGAAGAGGCTCTCCTAAAAAAATAAATCGTTCTTGAAAAAGATATAAAATAAAACCTGATCCCAGATAAAGAATAACAAATATGATCAGGACCAGCTTCAAGTTCTTCACAAAGATTAAATCGATTTTCGTTTAAAATTCAGACTTGTCTCCTGGGCATCAACGGGCTTGGGAAGTTTAGATTGTAAAATTTCTTCGAGCATGCGATGGTATTCTTCATAGTTGTGCATGTTATTATGCCCTGCTCCAATTACCGGATAGAGACGCGTAGTATCTGGTTTTATTTTAGAAAGCTCTACAGCCGTTGATAACGGGATGAGGCGATCATTAGTGCCGTGTATTATTTTTATCGGACAGTTTACATATTGCAAATACAAATGTGTGCGTATTGGAAATCGCATGATTAATGACATCGGCATAAAAGGCACAAACCGCTTGGCTACTTTAGTTAAACTATAGAAAGGAGATTCAAGGACAAGCATACGGGGATTATTGATTGACGCCAGTTTAGCTGCGAATCCCGCCCCCAGTGAACGTCCGTACAAAATGATGTACCGTTCATTCACCTGATTTTTAATCTGATCATATACATATTGTAAATCATTCTTGATCTCGTCCTCTGTCCGCCTGCCCGTACTCTTGCCAAATCCCCGGTAGTCAACCATAATCACGTCAAAGCCCTGACGCGTAAAGTCAATGGCAAATTTTCCCCATCCTTTAATCGACCTGGAGTTTCCCTTTAAATAATAAACTACACCTTTCGGATTCTCGATTTTGAAATGAATTCCACTGATGTTTACCCCCGGAGCCATCTCAAAATTGTATTCCTTGAAATCAAGGTTGGGATACTTGAACTCAAAGTCTTTTGGAAGTTTCTCAGGTTTAAAAAGAAATTGGTCCTGCCAGAAATAGATAAACAGGTTGCCCAGAATATAGATGACAGCTGCCGTAATAATCAGAGGTATCCACATATCGAAAATGTAACTCTAAAATAGCAAAGAAAAAAAGTCTAGCTATTCTTTAGAATCCAGTTCGGATCAGACCAGCTGAAGCCTTACTTGTTTAGATCGATCATTCGGCTGCTTCGGTTACCTGGCTCCAAACGCGGAAAACATTTTTGTAACAGATCTTTTCTATGTCTTCTTCAGTATATCCTCTTTTTAGAAGTGAGTAAATCAAATTGGGATATTGTGATACATCTTTAAGGCCGGTGGGTAAACTGTCGCCAACACCATCATAGTCAGAGCCAATCCCTACGTGGTTTATGCCTGCCAGTTTAACAACATGGTCAATGTGGTTGGCTACCGTTTCTACATCTGCATATAGCGAGGGGTTGTCTTTTCTAAACTGCTCAATGATTGGTTTTGCCAATGAATCTCTGAATGACAGATTTTGAGCACTTAATTGTTCCTGAAGTTTCTTCCGGTTAATATCATTTTGTTGAGAAACCGCAGAATCCAGAAATGTTGATCCGAAATTTATTTGTATCACACCTCCGTTTTCTCCAAGTTTTTTAATCATATCATCACTCATATTCCGTATGAATCCGGGTGTGAAAGCCCTGCATGATGAGTGTGAAGCGATTACCGGAACCTTCGTCAATTTCATTACCTGATAAAACGTGCTATCTGAAACGTGTGAAATATCAACCATGATGCCGACACGATTCATCTCAGCAACCACCTCCCGGCCATAGGGACTTAATCCATTCCAGGTACTGGTAGTGTCGTAAGACGAGTCACATATCTGATTGTCTTTTCCGTGAGTCAAGGTGATGTAACGGATGCCGCGTTCATGGAAATATTTAACATTGGCTATATCATTACCAACAGGAGCGCCATTTTCCATGCCCATGGGCAACGAAATTTTCCCTTCCTCAAAATTTCTCTGAACATCTTCCGGTGTATTGGCCAGAGCGAATTTATCAGGAATATTTTCGGCAATACCACGCACCATATTTATGAGTGAATCAGCCAACGCCTTGCCCATATCAGGCTGAAGCTGATAAGATGAGGGTATGTAAATCGACATGAATGGAGCATCAAGTCCACCTTTTTTTGCGCGCTCATAATCGAAATCACCTTCATCAGTTTGGATGGGGATGCCCATGTATTCACGTTCTACCCGGAAGTTGCTCATCTTTAGACGGAAGGGGAGATCAACGTGACCATCTGTGATAATATATTGGTGCGCCAATTCGTCAGCAAAAGCACGTAATTCATCATCAGTCATACGGTCTGCCGGTTTTTTATTCTCGGCACATCCAGCGAAAAGGGCAAGCAGTACAATCAGGAAAAAGAATGATTTCATGGCTTTGATTTGTTTTGAGGTTCAAAGGTACTTCTTATTGATTAATTGGGCTCGCGTTTTCTAAGTTTGGAATATAGTTGACATTAGCGGTTGATTTAATATGGAAAAAGATAAAGCCCCATCACATGCTACCTACACCAGGGCTCAACTCGCGTTAAGAAATGGTCAGGACAAGCCCGAAGTTTGGATTGCCTATAAAGGAACTATCTATAATGTATCATCTTCCAGATTGTGGAAAAGCGGAAAGCATTATGAACATTGGGCTGGCCAGGATTTGACCGATGAACTGGAAGATGCACCTCATACTGATACGGTTTTTGGTAAATTTGAAATTATCGGCAAACTCGTACCATGATATTGATTGCAGACAGTGGAGCATCCAAAACGGATTGGCGAATGATTAATCGTTCTGGTAAAATCGAGCAAGCCCAAACGCTTGGTTACAATCCTTACTATCAACCTATCGATCAACTGGAACGGGAAATCACGGAAGGATTGTTACCCCAGGTCAAATCTGATATTGACCAGATATTCTATTATGGTACGGGGTGTTCTTCTGAAAAAAACCGGAAGATGATTCGTCAGGTTTTGGAGCGTTATTTCATCGATGCCCATATTGAGGTGTGGCATGATTTACTGGCCGCTGCACGCGCACTTTGCGGAACGGAAGAAGGCATTGCGTGTATTTTGGGTACAGGCTCTAACTCATGCTATTATGATGGAAAGAAAATTATTGAGAACGTAACATCTCTGGGCTATGTCCTGGCGGATGAGGGTTCGGGTGCTTATTTTGGAAAATACCTTCTTGCCGATTATTTGAGAAAAGATTTGCCTGAAAAATTGTGGGATCAATTTAAGAAACGATTTCCTATGGAACGGGATGAGATACTGGACCGGGTTTATCGCGATGAAATGCCAAGTCGGTTCCTGGGAAGTTTTTCTCACTTTTTGTTTCAACATTTGAAAGATCCGTATTGCTATAAGCTGGTCTATGAAGGGTTTGATCAGTTTTTTGAAAAGAACATAAAGAAATATGCCAGGCACGGTGAAGTAAAAATTCATTTTGTAGGATCGGTGGCCTTTTATTTCAGTAATGTACTTCGTCAGGTAGCCAACGATAAAAAACTGATTGTAAAAAATATTTTGGAGAGCCCGATATCCGGACTCACCTTGTTCCATAATAAAGCAAATTGATGGCCACTACCGAATCATCTTCGCACTACGATCATCTTGAAAAGATGAATGTTGGTGATTTACTAAAAAACATTAATGCAGAAGATCAATCCGTTCCACTGGTTATTGAAAACCTAATACCCACAATAGAAAAAGTAATTGAGGAGATCGTTAATAAAATGCGGAATGGAGGAAGGTTATTTTATATCGGTGCAGGTACAAGTGGTCGATTGGGAATCGTAGACGCTTCTGAGATTCCACCCACCTTTGGGATGGCGCATGGATTGGTTATTGGAATAATTGCTGGTGGCGATGGTGCGATTCGTAAAGCAGTAGAGTATGCAGAGGATGATCCAAAGCAGGCCTGGAAAGATATGCAGGATCACAAGATCAGTTCTAAAGATTTTCTGATTGGACTTGCGGCCTCTGGCCGCACACCCTATGTAGTCGGAGGTGTGTCTGATGCCCGGAAGCATGGTGTGACTACGGCATGCATTACGTGCAATGCAGGCAGTGAGTTAGCCAGGCATGTTGACTACCCAATTGAGGTGGTAGTGGGGCCTGAATTTGTTACCGGAAGCACACGAATGAAAGCAGGAACGGCTCAGAAATTAGTCTTGAATATGATTTCTACGGTAAGCATGATCAAGCTGGGCAGAGTACGCGGAAATAAGATGGTCGATATGCAGCTGACCAACAACAAACTTGTCGACCGAGGCATGCGAATGATTATGGAGGAGTTGGGTGTGGATGAAGCGACAGCTTCGGCACTATTAAAGCAACACGGAAGCGTACGAAGGGCGGTAGACGCTGAGCGTCAGGAAGATTAAACCAAGTCGATAGCCGCATCCTTCCGGATGAGATATTCCTTGCGGGAATTAATTTCAATACACTTGACACGAGTTCTTTTAATCTCACCTTTGATGAAAGACCGACCCTTAATTGAAAATACAGATCCGGGATTTAACTCTTCCAGGAGTACCAGGCCAGACGGATCAATATCGTACTTTCTGAGTTCTTTGGTCAAACTCAGATCTGAATAAGTAGATGCTTTAGGATTTTTGAGGTGTTTAACCAGGATATCGTGAAGGGGATGGGGAAAAACATGATCTGAAATAAGAGGCTGCATTAATTGCCGGAAAATTTGTTTCCATTCGTCTCCATGAGATCTAACCATTCTTCCAAAATTTTGATGCGCATGAAGATGAGCAACCTCGTGTACATAGGTAAGAAGAAATGAATAAGAGTTTAGGTTTTTATTGATTGAAATTCTGGGGTCTTGTCCTTTTCGCCAGATAAAATCTCCTACTTTGGTTTGCCTCTTGTTTTTCAAGGTTAGCCTGAACGGCACCATTTCCCAAAGCGACATGCAATACGCCAGGGCGGGTTGAGGAACATAATGAGCTAATAGTTCTGCTTTCACCAAAGTGGCCTAAAATAAAAAAAGGCTTTAGAATTTCTAAAGCCTTTTAATTTCCAATAACTCAATGATTACATTTGAGCTGTTGTGTCGGCAGCGGTTGCTGTAGTATCTTCAGAAGGAGCTTCCTCAACAGGAGCTTCCATTTCAGTAGATTCAGTTTCGGTTTCGGTTGATTCAGTGCTACCACCGCATGCAACGAAGGCAAAAGCGAAACCGCATACCATCAAGAATGCGATCAATTTTTTCATAATTTTTTTAGTTTACAGGTTAAAAGTGCCGCAAATATAGGTATTTGAAAGATATTCGTTCCCCATACCCCGATAATTATTTTTTTCTAAAAAACAGCCTTACAGGAACACCTTCAAAATCGAAATTTTCTCTGAGCCGATTTTCCAGAAACCTGTGGTAAGGTGTTTGGATGTATTGAGGCAAATTGCAGAAGAAAGCAAAGGATGGAGGCTTAATCGTAACCTGGGTAATATATTTTATCTGTATAAACTTACCTTTTAAGGCAGGAGGCGGATGTCTGCCGATTTCTGGCAACAAGGCATCATTAAGTTTTGACGTGGAAATCTTTTTTTTCAAGTTTTCATAAACTGCAACTGCCTTTTCAACAACCTGAAAATCCTTTGCTTCTCTAACACAGAAGCATAGACTATGGGTATGTAAGTTATCGGGGCAATTTTATCAAGAATATCCTTAGAGAACTTATCAGCGGTCTTGGTGTCCTTTGTAATCAAGTCCCATTTATTAACCATAATGACGATGCCTTTTCCCTGCTTTTGGGCAAGACCAATAATGTTTACATCCTGGGATTCAATGCCACGCTCGGCATCAATAATTATAATACAAACATCACTTTCTTCAAGAGCTCTGAGCGATCTTAATACCGAATAGAATTCAACATCATCAGTGACTTTGCTTTTCTTGCGCAAGCCAGCAGTGTCAATAAGTATGAAATCGTTACCAAATTGTTTGTACCTCGAATGGATTGCGTCACGGGTTGTACCCGCTACGTCAGTTACAATGCTTCTGTCTTTGCCCAACAATACATTAACAAAACTTGATTTGCCCACATTAGGTCTTCCGAGAATCGCAATTTTAGGGACACCGGCATCCGGATCCTCAACTTCTTCACTGGGAAAAGTTTTGATGAGTTCATCCAGTAGCTCTCCTGTGCCCGATCCGTTCTCAGCGGAAATAGGGTAGATCGTTTCGAATCCCAATTCATAGAATTCATTGGCCAGGAATGACTTATCAGGCGTATCCGCTTTATTGGCAGCAATGAATACAGGTTTTTTTGACTTTCGAATGATATTAGCAAAATCCTTATCGTATCCGGTAAGACCATCTTTGCAATCCACTACAAAAACAACGGCTGAACTTTCTTCCAATGCGGTCTCAACTTGCTTCCGAATTTCAGATTCAAATTTGTCATCCGAGCCGGTTACATATCCTCCTGTGTCAATGACGGTAAAAAATTTTCCATTCCATTCGGCACGCCCATAATGCCGATCGCGCGTTACACCCGATACATCGTCCATGATGGCTTGGCGCTTTTCAACGAGACGGTTGAACAATGTTGATTTGCCCACATTGGGCCTTCCTACAATGGAAACAATATTTGCCATGTGCTATGATTCCAGATAACCAAACTGGGCCAGCTTGTTTCTTTGCTTCCTCCAGTTATCAGCTACTTTTACAAAGGTTTCGAGAAAAATTTTTTTTCCAAAAAAGGCTTCGAGATCTTTTCTGGCTTCCGTTCCGGTTTTTTTCAGCGAGCTTCCCCCTTTTCCAATCAGAATGCCTTTTTGTGAGTCGCGCTCTACAAACAGGATGGCACGTATACGAATAATCTGATCTTCTTCTTTAAACGATTCTATACCTACTTCCGTGCTATAAGGAATCTCCTGCTCATAATTCATGAAAATCTTTTCTCGGATAATTTCGCTGGCGAAAAATCGCTCGGATCGGGTGGTCATTTCATCCTTCGGAAAATACTCAGGATGGACAGGCAGATAAGTTTTTATCAATGAAAATACTTCATTTATTTTTGTGCCCTTCAAAGCGGATACGGCAATTACACGCTCACTTTTCAACTCACTCGTCCAGTACGAAATGCATTCATCAATTTCTTCTTTTTTTGACTTATCAATTTTGTTGATGATAACTAATGTAGGTGCATCAATTTTTCGGATTACCTCCTCAATGAGCGGATTTAGTTTTTCGCCAACCTCCACAACGAGTAAGACCAGATCAGCATCCTCGAGCGAAACTTTTACAAAACTCATCATGGCTTTGTGTAGTTCGTATTTTGGAGTTAAAAGACCGGGCGTATCACTGTAAATAATTTGAAAATCCTCCCCATTAAGAATGCCCATAATGCGATGTCGGGTAGTTTGAGCTTTAGCCGTGATGATGGATAGGTTTTCGCCCACCAACTTATTCATAAGGGTAGACTTCCCAACATTGGGCCGTCCAATGATGCTCACAAATCCTGCTTTATGCTCTTTTTTTGGTGCCTGATCCATAAATAGAAAACCCCGAATTGAGCCGGGGTTTTTAGTAGCGGGGGCAAGACTCGAACTTGCGACCTTTGGGTTATGAGCCCAACGAGCTACCAACTGCTCCACCCCGCGATTTAGGAGTGCAAAAGTAGCCGTCAACGCCTTAAAAAACAAATTCAAATCCACATTAAGTCATCTACAGGTTACGTTGATAATTTTCAAATCTTCATTCAAACTTTGATGGAATCAATAAGTACAGTTTACCAATTTCGTAACTTTCAAATTCGAACGTCTTTTTTATGCTCGTTGATTTGAGAAGTGATACAGTAACCAAGCCTACTCCGGGCATGCTGGAAGCCATGTGGGCAGCGGATGTAGGGGACGATGTTTTTGGTGAGGACCCCTCCATCAATGAATTAGAAAAAAAATGCGCCCGATTACTAGGAATGGATGCCGGAGTGTATTGTCCTTCCGGTACCATGACCAATCAGATCGGGCTGCGTATTCTTACCCAGCCGTATGAAGAGGTAATTTGTTTTAAAGGTTCACACATTTATAAATATGAAGGTGGAGGAATGGCCGGCAATAGTCTTGTCAGTGCCAGGTTGCTGGAAGGAGACAGAGGACGGATCAGTGTTGAAGAAATACAATCGGCAATTAATCCTGATGATTCACACTATCCGAGAAGCGCGGTGGTGTCTTTGGAAAACACGGTTGTTCGTGAGGCAGGTAGTTATTATACCATTGATAAGATCTCGGAGATTTCTGCTTTTTGCACCAAGAACGGGCTGAGTTTGCACCTGGATGGTGCCCGACTCTTTAATGCAATTGCTGAGACGGATGATGATCCATCTCAATTCGGAAAGTATTTTGATACAATCTCCATTTGTTTGTCGAAAGGATTGGGGGCTCCGGTGGGATCCGTATTGTTATGTAAAAAGGAGTTTGAGGCTAAAGCCAGGAGAATGCGAAAAGTATTTGGAGGTGGCATGCGGCAGGCTGGGTTCATTGCAGCAGCAGGAAGCTATGCGCTTGATCACCATCGAAAACGACTGACAGAAGACCACAAGCGTGCTAGGGCACTGGCTGAAACATTACAAAATATGAATTGGGTAACCACAATTAAACCAGTGGACACGAACATTGTAATCTTTCAACTGCGGGAGGGACTATTGCCTGAGAGCATTCTGAGTAAGTTGGAGGAAGAACATATCAAAGGGCTGAAATTTGGGAATAGTGAAATCCGAATGGTCACACACCTTGATGTGGATGATGCTAAACTGGAAAAAGCGATATCCGTTATTAAAAAATTGAAATTTTAGAGTGGATGAATTAGGGAAATCATTGAGGGTTCTTTGTTGGTTAAGTTTGCCAATCCCGGTGTTAACATTAATCTTTTTTTAATTGTGTTGCTGAACAATCAAACTCCACTGGCCGAACGAATGCGACCGTCATCGCTGGATGAGTTGATTGGGCAGGAACACCTGGTGGACGAAAATGGAATAATTCGGAAGGCTATCCGGGCCGGCAACATACCGTCAATGATTTTGTGGGGGCCTCCCGGTGTTGGCAAAACAACCATAGCTAACATCATTGCCAATGAAGTTAAAATGCCGTTCAAAGTGATCAGTGCCGTCAGTGCCGGAGTTAAAGATGTACGAGAGGTCATTGATCATGCAAAGCGGTCCAACAGAACGATACTTTTTATTGATGAAATCCATCGGTTCAATAAATCACAGCAGGATGCACTGTTGAATGCGGTGGAAAAAGGCGTTATCATCTTAATTGGTGCTACAACGGAAAATCCTTCTTTTGAAGTTAATTCAGCACTACTTTCTCGTTGCCAGGTCTATACCCTTAAACCCTTGAGCGAAAAAGATTTATTAAAACTCGCGCACAGCGTTATTGCAAAAGACGAAGATTTAAAATCAAGATCCATAAAAATTGGAGAACATAAAGCGTTGTTGAATATCTCGGGAGGAGACGCACGTAAACTGCTCAACCTGATTGAACTGATAGCCGAATCGATTACGGGAGATATTGTTGTAACTGATACCATGGTTATTGAGGTTGCCCAAAAGCGAATTGCTATATATGATAAAAGCGGGGAGCAGCATTACGATATTATTTCCGCTTTCATAAAATCCATTCGCGGAAGCGACCCAAATGCTGCTGTCTACTACCTCGCGCGAATGATTGATGGGGGTGAAGATGTTAAATTTATTGCCCGCAGGATGTTGATCTTAGCTTCTGAAGATATAGGAAATGCAAACCCTACTGCATTGGTTATAGCAAACAATACTTTTCAGGCCGTTAATGTGATTGGGTATCCTGAGGCACGGATTATTTTATCACAATGTGCCATTTATCTGGCCTGCTCACCAAAAAGTAACGCAAGTTACGTGGCTATAGAAAATGCAATTCGTTCGGTTCATGACACCGGGGATCTTGCCGTACCCTTATCTTTGCGAAATGCGCCAACCAAAATGATGAAAGAAATGGACTTTGGCAAAGAATATAAGTATGCTCATGATTTCGATCGGAATTTTATTTCGGCAGAATTTTTACCCGCAGAAATAGCAGGATCAAAGTTTTACGAACCCGGTAAAAATCCAAGGGAGGAGGAGCTGAGAATGTATTTGAGGAAATTGTGGGAAGGAAAATATTCATATTGAATGAATCAGGAACGCTTGTTACTTGAATATTCTCCAGGGTTTGTTTTGATCTGCATTTTAGTTGGGATTGGTTACGCCTATCTTTTGTACCGGGGGAAACATCCCTGGAATAAAACCACAAATCAAATTCTGTTTGCTCTCCGGGCTGTAATGGTTTTCTTTTTAGCTTTTCTTTTGATTGGCCCTATACTGAAACTTACTAAAAATATTTTTGAGGATCCTGTTCTGGTTGTTCTGGTGGATGACTCTGCTTCTGTAAAAGAAGCAGTAAACGATGAGAAGTTACATCAACTTCAAACCGCTCTTTTCGGTTTGGAATCAGAATTAGTGAAGGAAGGGTATGAAGTAGTGTATGAGAGTTTGTCAGGATCTGAACTAAAAACCAGTCAATTTGAAAATTCAACATCAGATATAAACGGTGCGTTAAAAAGAATAATGGAGGAGCAGGAAGGTAGAAATGTAAATGGTGTTGTATTGGTCTCTGACGGCATTTACAATTCAGGAGCCTCTCCCTTATACGCGACTTATGGTGTACCCATCTTCTCGGTGGGTCTTGGAGATACTGTTCAACGCGTTGATGTGAGTTTAAAAAATTTGTTTTACAACAAAATTGCCTATCAGGGAAATCAATTTCCGTTGCGAGCCGAGGTGCTTTTGCAAGGTATTCAAAATGAAGAGGTTCGTGTTTCGGTTTTTCAGGGTGGAAAGCTTATCCAGCAAAAGCAGGAAAATTCTGGTAGACAGCAACTGCTTAATTTTGATTTTAAAATAGAGGCTGCCGATAAAGGATTGCAGCGCGTGGATGTGGTCGTTGAAAAAATTAATGGAGAAGCGAACATTATAAATAATAGATCCAGTGCCTTTGTTGAAGTCGTGGAAGGAAAAAGAAGGTTTCTTGTGGTGGCGCCCGCACCACACCCTGACCTTAAAGCCCTGCGGTCTGTTATTGAAGAAAATTCAAATTATGAATTTGTTCTGCACATACCGGGAGTAGAGGAAGTTGAGGCCAATTTGCTAAAACCCGGGAAGTTTGATCTTGCCATATTTCATAATGTAATTGATCAACAAGGCCGGACTCAATCGTTGTATAAAGAGTGGGAACAAACTGAAAAACCGATATTTCTTATACTGGGTCGCAGATCAAATCTGAAGCAGTTCTCCACATATAACATCCCGGTCAATTTTGAATTAATGGGGCAGTGGGACGAAGTGACCCCTTTGATTAATCCTGGTTTCAGAGATTTTGCGTTCTCTGATGGAGTTAACAGTACCTATTCCCGGTACCCACCAATTTCAGTACCATACGGTAAGTTTACTCACCCTGCTCAGGCCAAGATTTTGTTAACTCAGAAAATTGGAAGCGTAGAAACCGAGCGCCCCTTATTAATGGTATATGAAGTACATGGAACAAAGCGGGCATTTTTATTTGGTGAAGGTTTTTGGAGATGGAGACTGTCAGAGTTTTCGGTTAAAGAGAATTCTGAAGTTTTTGATGAGACGTTTTCCAAATTACTCCAGTACCTAAGCACCCCGGAAGATAAACGTAAGTTTCGCTGCTTTCCGTTGCAAACTGAATTTACCGAAGGAGAACCTGTATTACTGGAGAGCCAGATTTATAATGATTTGTACGAACCTGTTTTTGGCAATATGATTGAAATTGAAGTGCGGGATGAAAATAATAAACTGACCCGTTATACCTACGCCACAAGCCCCGGCAACAGCCGGTATCGGATTGGTGAGTTGCCTGAGGGTGTTTATAAGTTTGTGGCCTCTACCGAAATCAATAACCAACGGGAGGTTGTACGGGGTGAATTTTTAGTTCGTTCCCAATTTATTGAATCTCAAAATCTAACGGCAGATTTCTCCATCCTGCGAAAATTATCCTTTCAAACGGGAGGTAAATTTTTTGGATCTGATCAAATACAAGAACTTCAAACAGAACTTGCTGGCAAGGAATTGCAAAGTCGTATTCAATCAGAAGAATCATTCAATCCCATAATCAACCTGAAATGGGTATTTTTTATTTTGCTATCGCTCGTCAGTTTCGAATGGTTCACCAGAAAATATTCAGGAGGGTATTAGCATGAAAAGCTTAGCTTGGATATTGGCCGTAAGTCTATTTGCAATTGGATGTACTTCAAAAAAGGAGGCCTCTGAGGAAATTGAGGATTCAGGGGAAGCCAAAGTAACAGAAGCTTCCGGATTTGATGCGCCACGTCATCAGCAATTTGTTTTGGATGGCACCATCAATCAAAACCTTCCAATCGTCATCTATCTTTCTATATCCGATAATAAGGCTACAGGAAAATATTTCTATAAGAAGATTCAGGATTTTATAACACTCGATGGATTGGTGAGATCTGACTCGGTTTTTCTTACTGAGCGTAACGGGGAAATCGTTACCGGATATTTTGACCTATCATTGAATGCACTTCCGGACATAACCGGAATTTGGAAGAAGCCGGAAAGCAATTCCAGGTATTCAGTTAAGCTTATTCACATTAAGCCTTTTTCACCCGCTATTCCAATTCAAGGCACCGGAGTACAGAAAGCGGTAAAACCAAATTCAGATTCTTACGAAGTTCTCTTTAACCTTAATGGAATATTAACGGAAGCAGTTTATGATGTTGATGAACAGGGATTTCGATCAGCTATTTATACGACAACCAGTATAAGTTCAAACAAACCAATCACCTTTACGGATATTTTCAAGCCCGAAGCCCGTGAAACAATTAAACAGTTGATTAAGTCGAAAATAGTTGAAAATTGTCCAGAACAGTTTGGTTCAGGGGCTGAGATAACGGATGAAGCACTAACTGAAT